>NZ_CP016226.1:0-305683 GCF_013377235.1 Mannheimia varigena
CAGAATTTTGCAAATCCAACACAAACACCTCGCTTTCTAATTTCGCAAGCAAGGCTTTCATTGAGGTGTTTTCAATCAATTCACCATTTTGAATAATGCCGATATGGCGACATAACATTTCTGCTTCTTCTAAATAGTGGGTAGTTAGAATAATCGTTGTGCCTTGATTGTTCAGATCCCGTAAGAAATCCCATAATGCGCGGCGGAGTTCAATATCCACACCTGCGGTGGGTTCATCTAAAATTAGCAGTTTCGGATTGTGCATTAAGGCTCTGGCGATCATCACACGACGTTTCATACCGCCGGAAAGTTCACGGGTGAGATGTGTGCGTTTTTCCCACAAATCAAGCTGTTTTAACCATTTTTCGGCACGAATAAGAGCCTCTTTGCGTGGAATACCATAAAAACCGGCTTGTTGTACCAACACATCAATCACTTTTTCAAACTGATTGAAGTTAAATTCTTGTGGTACTAAACCAATTTGGTGCTTTAATTCTACTTTTTGCGTATCTAAATCGTAGCCGAATACTTTTACTCTACCACTGGTTTTATTGACTAACGAGCTAATAATACCAATGGTGGTAGATTTACCCGCCCCATTATGCCCAAGTAGAGCATAAAAATCTCCTTGTTCCACTATGAGGTTGATCCCTTTGACCGCTTTAACACCGGTTGGGTAGGTTTTCACAAGATCAATTAATTCTAATGCTTTCATCTATTTACTCACTCTGTGCAACGGCTCGAATGGTTGATTCATCAATTTGTGCATCGAAAGCGTTGCGAAGTAACATTAATTTTTCATCGTTCAGCAAAGCAGATTTGGCTGCTTCAGTGAGTTGCTTGAAAATTGCCCGACGAATTTCTAACGGCGTTTGTTTATCTGCATTATCACCGATGGATAAATCATAACTATAGCCTTTTTCAACCAATGCTACTTCTAAATTTTTACGAGATTCCACATTATCTAAATGTGCCATATTGGGCTTTAATACTAATGAAAGATGGTTATCTGCGTATTTATCTAAATAGCTATTTAAGGCAATTTGGCGTGAAAAACCACCTAAATTAAGTGAGTTAGCAATCTCACACCATCTATCTTGTTGGCAAGATAAATTAATGGTTTTTGCCACTAGTTCAGGTGTACGTTCTTGCAAAATAGCTTGTTTGATATCTGATGGTTTGGCGCTGTCAGCTTGGTTTTCTAATTCAGGATTGAGCCACGTCCAACGGTAATCTTCATCATCTACACTTTTCTGCTTGTTTTCTGCTTTTAGAGCAGATTGTCGCGGTGTTTGTTGTTGATTTTCAGCGAATTGAATAAACCGCTCTTGCAATGAAGCGGTCGAATTTTCCGATTTTTTTGCAATAAATTGAGGAGGGGTCAACTCAGGCTTTTTTTTTTCAGTTTGAGCTAAATTCGCTTGCTGTTGCTGTAATTTTTTACGAGCCTCTAGTGCAGCCATTGCAGGAGAAAGAGTAGCTGTATTTTCTTCTTTCTGCATTACAGATTCTGTTACAGGTGCTTGCTGTGAAACAATTACAGACTTTTGTTGATTTTTTTCAAAATTTTCTCTTAGTTGAGAAATCTGATTTTGTGGCTTTGGTTGAATATTGGCAACAGTATTGTTAGGTTGTGGAGCAGCAGATACGCTTGGCATTACGACAGTTGCTATCCTTTCTGCCTGTTTCGGGTGGAAAGCTAAAGCTCGCAGAATTGCCATCTCCACGCCTGCACGTTGTTCAGGGGCAAAAGGCAGCTCTTTTTTGCTGTTCAGGATAAGTTGATAGAAAAACTGCACATCTTCAGGTGGCATCTGTTTTGCCAGAAAATGAATAAGCGTTTCTTCTGTGGCGGTAGTTTTGACTAATTGTAACATCGCAATTTTGTGCAATGTTTCTGCAATATCACTCAGCAATTGTTGCCAATCCACTCCTTTAGCGGCAATTTGCTCAATGATTGCCATTGCTTTTTCGCCATCAGCTTGGGCGATTGCTTGCACTAATTCGAGTGGCTGATTGTCATCAATGAGTCCCAACATTTGGCTTACTGCATCAAGAGTAATATTGGCATTACTCATTGCGATAGCTTGATCAGTGAGACTGAGTGAATCACGAATACTACCCTGTGCCGCTTTTGCTAGTTTTTCAATAGCAATAGTTTCATAAGGAATACTTTCTGCGTTGAGAATAAATTCTAGGTGTTTAGCAATTTGCGATTGCTCTAACGCACGCAAATGGAATTGCATACAGCGAGAAAGAATCGTGATCGGCAGTTTTTGCGGATCGGTAGTTGCTAATAAGAATTTAACATATTCAGGTGGTTCCTCAAGGGTTTTGAGTAACGCATTGAAACTGTGTCGAGAGAGCATATGCACTTCGTCAATCAGATAAACTTTAAAACGCCCAACGGTGGGTTTGTATTGTACGTTATCCAGTAGTTCACGAGTATCTTCTACTTTGGTGCGAGAGGCTGCGTCGATCTCAATGAGATCGATAAAATGTCCCTCTTCAATGGCTTTACAGTTAGCACATTCACCACAAGGTTCGGCAGTAATGCCATGTTCACAGTTTAGCCCTTTAGCAAAAAGGCGAGCAATGGAGGTTTTACCCACACCACGGGTGCCTGAAAACAGATAGGCGTGATGAAGCCTATCTTCTCTTAAACTGTTTTCAAGAGCAGATAAAACGTGTTGTTGTCCAACGACTTCCGAAAAGCGTTGTGGTCTCCATTTACGGGCTAAAACTTGATAACTCATTGATTTCTTTAACAGAATATTTTTACAAGCGGTTATTTTTTCTAAATTTTTTGCAAAATGTCTGCGTTTTAACATCAACTTTGCTGACAAAACAAAATGCGAACATAGTGAGTAAATTTTTAGTAAAAAGCGACCGCTTGTAATAGATTAATGGCCTTCAAAGCTCACTAAACTGAAGGATTTAACTCCTTCTTTTTCTAAACGCTCTTTGCCACCTAATTCCGGTAACCAAATTACAAATGCGGCGTGTTCCACTTTGCCACCTAAACGGCGAATCAATTTAGCTGTTGCATCAATAGTACCACCAGTGGCTAATAAATCATCGATCATTAACACATTGTCATTAGCGTTGATAGCATCTTTGTGGATTTCTAGCGTATCTTCACCATATTCAAGTGTATAAGATTGAGAAATTACTTCACGCGGTAATTTTTTGGGTTTACGAACTAGCACAAAAGGCACACTAAGTGCTAGGGCAACAGGGGCTCCGAAAATAAAACCACGAGATTCCGTGCCGACAATTTTAGTAATGCCTTTGTCTTTAAATTCAGCCACAATAGCATCAATGGTTGCTTGGAATGCGGTAGGCACCTCTAAAAGTGAAGTAATATCACGAAAAATGATCCCTGCTTTAGGGTAGTCAGGAATAGATTTGATAGAAGATTTGATTAAATCTAATTGGTTCATTATTTGACCTATATGTAATTTGAAAATAACTGGAAAACTCTATAGAAAAATGAGGGAAATTTCAAGGAAATTAGTCAATTTAATCATAAACATTTCGCAGGTTTCGGCAATCCTGCAATTTTTGTAGCTTGTTTTGCAGGTCCGTCGGGGAATAAACGTTGCAAATAACGGCTATTGCCTTTTTCTTCGCCAAATTTTTGTGCCATTGCTTTGACTAACATTCTAATTGCAGGAGAGGTTTTATATTCTTGGTAAAACTCTCGCACTAAGTAGATGATTTCCCAATGTTCAGCAGTTAATGTAATTTGTTCTTTTTCTGCGATTTTTTCAGCAAGTTGTTCAGACCAATCATTTAGGTTTTTCAAATAACCTGCATCGTCAGTTGGGTATTGGATATTATTCAGTTCTATAGACATAAAATAAAAATGCCACATAAAGTGGCATTCCTCTTATATTTTAATATTAATCATCACTACCTAATACACCAAAGATTTGTAAGAAACTTACAAATAGGTTATAGATAGAAACATATAAATCAACAGTTGCACGAATGTAATTTGTTTCGCCACCGTGAATAATATTGCTAGTTGCAAGTAAAATCGCACCGCTTGAGAAGATAACAAATAAGCTGCTTAACGCTAAACCTAGCGCTGGAATCGCTAAGAAAATATTAGCGATAATGCCGACTAATAGTACCACAAATAATGCTACCATCATTCCACTTAAGAAACTCATATCTTTTTTTATGGTTAAGACGTAAGCTGAGCAAGCGAAGAAAACTAATGCCGTTGCACCGAATGCAAGGGCAACAATATCGCCTAAACCGGCACCGATGTAACGGTTAAGAATTGGCCCTAAGGTATAACCTAAGAAGCCTGTTAACGCAAATACGCTTAAGATACCCGTACTGCTATTTGAGGTGGCATTTGTTAAGAATAGTAAGCCATAAAAGCCGATTAATAAGCCCCACCAAGGCATTGCCGGTGCGTTCATTTGCATTGCAACAAAAGCAACAACAGCTGAGAAAGTCAGTGTCATTGCCAATAACATATAGGTATTGCGAAGCACTTTGTGAGTGCTAATCAGTGATTCAGATGTTGAGTAACTATGAGCTAAACGATTTTCCATAAAAATTCCTTCTGTTTTTGTTTTTAAATCGGAAAAACCGACGGATTGATATGTATGGATAAATTCCCATAAATCAAGTCTTAAATTAGCGGTAATTTATTGTAAAGTCAATGCGATTTTGTAACAGGGGAGTAAAAAAAATAATTTAGTTATGTTACACTTAACGCAATTCTACTGCTTGTTCCTTTAGTTTTGTTATGAAGCTTAATTTCCCAACTTTTTTAACTTTATTTCGTGTCGGAATGATACCACTTTTTATTGTGGCGTTTTATCTGCCGACTAAATATGCTCCAGAAATTGCTACCTTAATATTTTTCATTGCTTCTATTACTGATGCGTTTGATGGCTATTTAGCCCGTAAATGGAACCAAACAACAAGACTTGGGGCATTTTTAGACCCTGTCGCAGATAAAGTACTGGTTGCTGTTGCTTTTGTTTGTGTGGCGGAGCATTACCATACTTGGTGGGTTACCATTCCAATCTGTATTATGATTGCCAGAGAGATTATTATTTCTGCATTGCGTGAATGGATGGCAGAGCTCGGTGAGAGAGCAAGCGTTGCCGTTTCAATTTGGGGGAAAGTAAAAACAACCGCTCAAATGTTAGCCTTAGGCGGAATGATTTGGCGACAAAGTGAAGCAATGGAAATTTTAGCCTTTATTCTACTTTATATTGCGGCAGGTTTAACTATTTGGTCGATGTTGCAATATTTGAATGCTTCCAAAGGCAGCTTGTTGAAGTCGTAAGCGGTCTATTTTTATTATTTTCTTGCAATTGTAGGAAATATCTACAATTGCACCTTCTCTAATTTATTATCAACCTCAATGTCTGAATTTGATTCAAAATCTTTCCTTGCTGATGTTCCTCATCAACCTGGTGTTTATCGTATGTACGATAATGGTGGAAAAATTATTTATGTAGGTAAAGCGAAAGACTTAAAAAAGCGTTTATCAAGCTATTTCCGTAGCCAGCTTTCCAGCAAAAAGACGGAAGCTCTTGTTTCTAATATTGCCAATATTGAAACGACGATTACGCATTCTGAAACAGAAGCATTGTTGCTTGAACATAATTATATTAAGGAACACCAACCGAAATATAATGTTTTATTACGTGATGATAAATCTTACCCCTATATTTTATTAACGAAACATCAGCATCCTCGTGTAACGGCTTTCCGTGGTAGTCAAAAAATTGCAGGGGAATATTTCGGACCTTATCCAAATGTAACGGCAGTACGGGAAACCTTAAATCTATTGCAGAAAATTTTCCCGATTCGTCAGTGTGAAGATACCTACTATAAAAATCGTTCTCGCCCTTGTTTGCAATATCAGATTGGGCGTTGCTTAGCCCCTTGTGTAGAGGGTGTTTATTCGCAATCAGAATACGATCAGCAGGTCAATTTGGTTCGTCTGTTTTTACAGGGAAAAGATCAGCAAGTTGTAGAGCATTTAGTTGAGAAAATGGAAATAGCCGCTGATGATCTTGATTTTGAGGCAGCTGCAAGGTTTCGTGATCAAATTCAATCTGTGCGAGCAGTGCAAGAAAAGCAATTTGTGTCTAATGTTCGTTTAGATGATCTTGATATCATTTCTATCGTTTACCAGCACGGAATTGCCTGTGTGCATATTTTGTTTGTGCGACAAGGCAAGGTTCTCGGCAACCGTTCCTATTTCCCGAAAGTGCCGAACAATACCGATTTATCTGAGCTTGCTGATACTTTTGTTGGGCAATTCTATTTACAAATGAACCAACACCGCACCATTCCAAACCAAATTGTGCTGGATTATCCACTTAGTGAAGCAGAAGCCTTAAGCCAAATTTTAAGCGAGCAGGCAGGGCATAAGGTAACGATTTTAGATAAAGGTACTCGGGGAGAAAAACATCGCTATCTTGCTCTAGCCAAAACTAATGCGATGGCGGCTTTAACTTTACAACTTAAGAAAGATACTCGTATTCAAAGTCGCTATCAAGCTTTGAAAGAGGTATTGCAACTAGCAGAAATTAAACGAATGGAATGTTTTGATATTAGCCATACAATGGGTTATCAAACAATAGCCTCTTGTGTGGTGTTTGATGAAACAGGGCCACTGAAATCAGATTATAGGCGCTTTAATATTGAAGGCATTACAGGCGGTGATGATTATGCTGCAATGGAGCAAGCATTACGCAAGAGGTATGATAAGGATTTATCGTCTGAAAAAATTCCGGATATTATTTTTATTGATGGTGGTAAAGGGCAGTTGAATCGAGCGTTAGAAACCTTTAATTCACTAAAGGTGAAATGGGATAAAACCAAGCCTTTATTTATTGGTGTGGCAAAAGGGGTTGAACGTAAGGCTGGCTTAGAAACACTAATTATTAACAAGTGGGATAAGGAAATTCATTTACCACCAGATAGCCTTGCCTTGCATTTAATTCAACATATTCGAGATGAAGCCCATAACCATGCTATCAGCGGGCACCGTAAAAAACGCCAAAAAGCCTTTACTGAAAGTGGTTTAGAAAGTATTGAAGGCGTTGGAGCTAAACGTCGCCAAGCTTTATTGAAATATTTAGGCGGAATGCAAGGCGTGAAATCGGCAACCCTAGAGGACATTCAATCCGTACCGGGCATTTCTAAAGCTTTGGCGGAAGTGATTTTTGATACGCTCAAAAATAGCTAATCTAATAGCGGTAACGGTAGCCGCCCCAACCGTGATGGTAGCCCACGCCAATGGTCGGATAAATCACAGGGCGAACAGGTGTTACTACAGTACTTTTTGAGCGTCTGTCGCTTTGGTTCAGCGGTTCGTCGTTCTGTTTGTTATTTTTATCCACGGTTTGTTTACTTATTATCCGTTGTTGGTAATCGTGAACGGCTTGCGTATCCATCGGTACAGTGCTTTGCTGAACCGGTGTTGAGCAAGCAGCTAATGCCACAGACATCGTCACTACAATGATTTTTTTCATTCTCTTTCCCTATTTGTAAAAAATTGCCTAAATTTGACCGCTTATTTTCCAATTAATTCACTAAATTGAGACTATTCCAACAAAAAAAGACGCCCTAAGGCGTCCTAATTTCTATTCTTTAAGATTAAAGAGCAGATTTTGCTTTTTCAACTAAAGCAGCGAAAGCCACTTTGTCGAATACAGCGATGTCAGCTAAAATCTTACGGTCGATTTCAACAGAAGCTTTTTTCAAGCCGTTGATGAATTTGCTGTAAGATAAACCGTTTTGACGTGCTGCAGCGTTGATACGAGCAATCCATAATTGACGGAATTGACGTTTACGTTGACGACGGTCACGGTAAGCATATTGACCAGCTTTAATCACAGCTTGGAACGCAACGCGATAAACACGTGAACGCGCACCATAATAACCTTTAGCAGCCTTAAGAACTTTCTTATGGCGTGCTCTTGCAATAACACCACGTTTTACACGAGCCATTATTTAATCTCCTAAATTGTCTATTTTGATTGGGTGGACGAAGTTTCGCCCCTAAGAATTACTATTCGTACGTTTGTGTTTTTAACGCAGCCTTAGGCTTATGCGTATGGTAAACACGCTACTACTAAAACTTGGTCAGCTTTCGCTACCATTGATTTGTGACGTAAGTGACGTTTACGTTTAGTGGTTTTCTTAGTCAAAATGTGACGTAAGTGAGATTGTTTACGTTTGAAACCGCCAGAAGCTGTTTTTTTGAAACGCTTAGCAGCACCACGTACTGTTTTAATTTTAGGCATTGTTAAAAAACTCCGCATTGTTTTAGTTTAAATGAATAATCAGGCGAACTCTTATGAGTTACTTGGTTGCACTAATTACGCTACTTTGCAGCTTTCACTGCAATCTAAAAAAGCAGCTCAGGCTGCTGAGTGTGCCTGTCTGCTTTCGTTTCTCTTAACGAAAAACGAGCGAATTTTACAGAATACGCTCGCTTTTTGCAAGTGAATTATTTTTTCTTTGGTGCAATAACCATCACCACTTGGCGACCTTCCAATTTGCCCGGTGCAGATTCAACCGCTGCAATTTCAGCTGTATCTGCTTTTACACGTTCTAAAACGTCCATACCGATTTCTTGATGAGCCATTTCACGTCCACGGAAGCGAACAGTAATTTTTACTTTATCGCCATCTTCTAAGAAGCGAAGAATACTACGCAATTTGACTTGGTAATCGCCTTCATCTGTACCCGGACGGAATTTGATTTCCTTCACTTGTACTACTTTTTGTTTTTTCTTTTGCTCTTTTGCCGCTTTTTCTTTTTCGTAGATGAACTTACCATAGTTCATGATGCGGCAAACAGGCGGTTCTGCATTTGGGCTGATTTCCACTAAATCTAACTCAGCTTCTTCAGCACGGCTTAATGCTTCTTGAATAGAGACGATACCAACTTGTTCGCCATTTTCATCAGTTAAGCGAACTTCTTTCACGCCACGAATTTCTTCATTAAGACGGTGTGCGCGATTTGTTTGAACACGTTTTACAGGTTTAATAGCCTTATTCCTTCTAGTAAATTTTTGGTTAAATAAGACCGCTTGTAAGCGGCTAAATATTTTTATAGTGCCTGTTTTTGTTGTATAAAAAACAGGTAAACGTGCGGATTCTATAGGATTTTCAATGCTTATGCAATAATAAACCCGTATTTAGCTCCCTATTTTCAGTTATTTTGATGTTCTTTGATTAATGTCATAAATGCTTGACCGAATCGTTCAAATTTTCGCTCTCCTACACCATTTATTTCAAGCATTTCTACTTTTGAAGTTGGTAAGAACTCTGCCATTTCTTGTAGAGTGGCGTCATTGAATACGATATAAGGCGGAATATTTTCCTTATCAGCAATCTGCTTACGCAAGAAGCGAAGACGAGCGAATAAGTCTTTATCGTAACGATGACTTGCTTGTTTTTGCACAAATGCAGTAGCGGAAATACCTAAGCGTGGTAATGCTAGTTGTAATGGTTTCTCTCCACGTAAAAAAGGTCTGGCACTTTCGGTTAATTGCAGGGCAGAGTGATTTGCGATGTTTTGAATAATCAGCCCCAAATGAATAAGCTGGCGAACCACATTCTGCCAATAATGTTGGCTTTTTTCTTTTCCGATGCCGTAAACGGAAAGTTGGTCGTGGTTATGCTCCCGAATTTTTAGGTTATTCATTCCACGCAGTACCGCAATAATATGGTGCTGACCGAAAATTTGCCCTGTACGATAAATAACTGACATCACTTTTTGGGCATCAAGCAATCCATCGTATTTCTGCGGTGGATCTAAGCAAATATCACAGTTTTTGCAATCTTCTTGTTTATGTTCGCCAAAGTAATTTAGCAAGACTAAACGGCGACAAGTTTGCGATTCTGCAAATTCGCCGATGGCCTGTAATTTATGCTGTTTAATATCTCTTTGCTCACTTTCTGGTTCTTCTAAAAGGATTTTTTGTAGCCAGCCATAATCGCTAGGATCGTAAAAAAGTACCGCTTCAGACGGGAGATCATCTCGTCCTGCACGCCCTGTTTCTTGGTAATAAGATTCGATAGAACGAGGCAAATCAAAATGCACCACAAAACGTACATTGGATTTATTAATGCCCATTCCAAAAGCAATGGTTGCGACTACAATTTGAATATCATCTCGCTGGAAAGCATTCTGCACAAATTCTCGCTGCTCAAAACTCATTCCTGCGTGATAGCCCAACACACTGATATTTCTGGAAGCCAGTTTTTCGGTAATTTCTTCCACTTTTTTTCGGCTATTGCAATAAATAATCCCGCTTTTGCCTTGCTGTTTATTGATGAATTTCAACAACTGCTCAAGCGGTTTAAATTTTTCTTGCACCGTATAGCGAATATTTGGGCGATCAAAACTGCCTAAATAGATATGCGGATCATTTAATCGTAAATGGTGCAGAATATCCGCCCGTGTGGTTGGATCGGCTGTGGCGGTTAGTGCCATTAACGGCACATTGGGAAAAGTGTTTCGCAAGCCACCAAGCAAGGTGTATTCAGGACGGAAATCGTGTCCCCATTGGGAAACACAATGGGCTTCATCCACGGCAATAAAACTGATTTTACAGAGCGAGATAAAGTGGAAGAAGCCTTGTGTCATCACTTTCTCAGGAGAAAGATAAAGTAATTTCAATTTACCTGATAAGGCTTTTTGCTCTACAAGTTGTTGTTCTTCGAGCGTTTGAGTGGAATTCAGATAAGCCGCTTCAATACCGTTGGTGATAAGCTGATCTACCTGATCTTTCATTAACGAAATCAGTGGGGAAATAACGAGTGTTATACCATCCAAACATAGAGCAGGTACTTGGTAACAAAGGGATTTTCCACCACCTGTTGTCATAATAACAAGGCAATCACGATTTTCCAACACAGCAGAAATGACTTCTTCTTGCCCATCTCGGAATTTTTGATAACCAAAAACATTATTTAAAACAGAAATTGCGGTGGTGTTCATTATTTTTATATGTGGGGAAGCACACTGTGTGCCTCCGCAAGCGATTTATTTTTACTCGCTACGCTTGCTCCTTCGGAGCCGTTGATAAAGTCAACATTCAAACGCAAGCGGTTTATTTTTGGAAAAAATTTGCAAATGTAATATAAAGGATACACATCAGTACATCCTTACAAATAATTAGAAAGAAATAGTTTCTCCGTGTCGAGCAAAGGCTTCTTCTAAATGTTGCCAGAAGGTGCGACCTTCATCTGTAATCCATTCACCATCAATGTTTTTGAAGTGAATACCACCCAGTTTGCTAGCAAGCCATAGCTCTAACATCGATTCTTGTTTATTAATAACGATTTGTGAGTTGTCATCAAATGTTAAAGTACAAACTGCACCTTGAATTTCGGTATCAACCGATAAACCTTCGTCATCAATTTTTTCTTCAATTTGCTGCCAAACTTGTTCAACAGATTGATGGAATTGTGCTGTGTTCATTTTTTGTCCTTAAAATGTGATTATTTGAAAGTAATTTGTTTACCGAAGAAGCGTAATTTGAATTTTCGTTTTATTCTATTGATCTCTTTCTTAAGTTTCTGGCCTAGGTTTAGTTTTTTCTTAGATTTTGAATTTCTATTTTCTCTACCACTAATTGTAGTATGAAATATTTGTTTTTCATTTAATATTGCATCTTGAATACACAAAGCTGGCTGAAGTTGCCATACAGTATAATTCTCATCCTTTAAGAATTGATTAAACATCAAATTATCAATTTCAATATCTTGGAGGTTTTTAATCTTATTGAGAAGATAAGAAATTCCTTTTCGTGTAATGAGATAACCAGCAGTACCCGGATGGGTAGATTTTAGTTTATATAACTTCCTACTATTATAGGATTGATCAGCTACTCTTCCTGTTTCAACAATAGAAATATTCTTTTCTAACTTAACAATATCAATATTTTCATTAATATAATTATTACTTAGGAAAGGCTTTATATTTTCTCCTAAGTAAATATCATCTTCAAATATACAGATATAATTTAAATCTTTTTCCTTAGCTAAATGCCATAGTGCAATATGGCTTAGTGCACAAGATATTTCACCTTTAGTTAGCGTACTTTGGGAAATGTTTATTCCTAATTCAGATGCTTTATTTTGCATTATATCTGGAGTGATTGCATCGAAAAATTGAAAAGGAATATTTTGCTTATCAAATTCTGCTTCAATATGATTTCTACGATCTTGTGCAGAAGTCAGACTAATTACATAATTGTTCATAAGTGATATCTTCAATTTTACAAGCGGTCATTTTTTATAAAATTTTGCAAAACTATCAAGAAATTTGACCGCTTGCAATGCTATTTAATTGGCGGTAGTTCGGTCATCGCCCAGCGAGGTTTTACACTAATACTTAAATCGCTGTATTCGCCGTTTTTTAAACGTAAAAAACCTGTGTAGGCAATCATCGCACCGTTGTCGGTACAAAATTGCGGGCGAGGGTAAAATACTTCGCCTTTGAGTTTTTGCATCATTTCGGCAACGTCGGCACGTAATTGCTTGTTGGCACTTACACCGCCTGCCATCACTAGCCGTTTATAGCCTGTTTGTTCTAATGCCCGTTTGCACTTAATTAAAATAGTATCCACTACCGCTTGTTGGAACGCGTGAGCAATATCGCAACGAGTTTGTTCGTCAATTCCAGCATTTTCATTGGCATTCGCTTTGATTGTATTTGCAGCAAAGGTTTTTAAGCCGGAGAAACTGAAATCTAAGCCAGGTCGGTCAGTCATCGGGCGTGGGAATTTAAAACGATTCGGTGTGCCTAATTCCGCAAGTTTGGACATTGCCACACCTGCAGGGTAGTCCAGACCGAGTAATTTGCCGGTTTTGTCAAAGGCTTCACCTGCAGCATCGTCAATAGATTCGCCCATTAATTCGTATTTGCCGATACCATCGACTTTCACTAATTGAGTGTGTCCGCCTGAAATTAATAACGCCACAAACGGAAATTCGGGAGCGTTTTCTTCCAACATAGGAGCAAGCAGATGCCCTTCCATATGATGAACGCCAAGAGCCGGCACATTCCACGCATAAGCTAAAGAGCGAGCAATGGTTGAGCCTACTAATAATGCTCCAACCAAGCCCGGACCGGCGGTATAAGCAATACCATCAATATCGGAAGGCTGAAGGTTAGCTTCTTTTAGGGCTTCTTGGATGAGTGGGAGCGTTTTGCGGATATGATCTCGCGAAGCAAGCTCCGGCACAACACCACCATAATCAGCGTGCATATCAATTTGGCTGTAGAGCTGGTTTGCTACTAAGCCTTTTTCTTCATCATAAATGGCAACGCCGGTTTCATCGCAAGAGGTTTCAATACCTAAAATTCGCATAATTTCCTAATGAGCTAATAAGTTATAAAGCCAAAAGGGGCGAAACCGCCCCTAATATTCTGGTATATTTAATTAGAATTGTTCACCATATTCCGGTTTTGCCGGGTTTGGTAAGGTTTTATTTTCGTATTCTTTAATTAATAGTTCGGTTTTTTGCTCTGAATCTTGAATACCCATTTGTTTAAATGCTTCTTTCAGATAAGGAAGGGCATTTTTAGTTGCTTCGGTATTTGGATAGAAACGCAACATTTCTTCTACGCGATTTACTACTGCAACGTACGCATTACGTTTATCATAGAATTTTACGATCGATAATTCGTGCTCGGCTAAACGGTTGAATAAATAGTTCATCCAATTTTGAGCATCTTGAGCATATTGGCTTTGTGGATAGTGCTGAACGATAGTTTGGAAATTACCGTAAGCGTTACGCACATTATCCACTGCACGAGAAGCACGATTTACTTTAAAGAAATCTTGGATAAAATTATCGCCTAAGCGTGCATTTGAAAGACCGGCTAGGTAGAATACATAATCCATATTGGCTGCATTTGGGTAAGAACGGGCGAAACGTTCTGCGGCATCTAATGCTTTATAATATTCGCCCACTTTATATTGTGCATAAATTAAACTTAATTGGGTTTGTTCACCAATACCTGAATATTGACCTCCTTTAGTACCAACGCCCTCTAAATAACGAATAGCAGAGTTATAATCTCCGTCTTGTAAATAGGTTTGTCCTTTGCTATATAGATCTTGGGCGTTTGATTCTTCAATGTCTTTATTAGAACTTGAACAACCCACAACAAGTCCTGCTAATAATAATGTGGCAAGAGTTTTAATTTTACGCATATGTTTTACCTATAAAAAGTGTCTAAGACCAAAAGTTAATGTACAATATCTTCAGACTTAGAATAACTCGTGAAGTTCATCTCACTATTTTATATAACATCACGCAAGTAAGCAAATGACTAATTAGGATTTATATTTTAATGACTACTCAAAAAAAGATTTTAACCGCAGAAATTACCGCTGATTTATTGGGAGCTCGTTTAGATCAAGCTCTGGCACAACTTTTTCCGGATTATTCACGTTCACGTATTAAAGTGTGGATTGAAAGCGATTTAGTAAAAGTAAACAGCAATATTGTCAATAAAGCACGAGAAAAAGTATTTGGCGGCGAAATTGTTGAAATTACGGCTGAGGTAGAAGAGGAAATCCGTTTTGAACCGCAAGATATTCCGCTCAATATTGTGTATGAAGATGACGATATTATTGTTATCAATAAACCAAAAGATTTAGTGGTTCACCCCGGAGCGGGCAATCCTGATGGTACGGTATTAAATGCGTTGTTGCATTATTATCCGCCGATTGCAGAAGTCCCACGAGCCGGCATTGTGCATCGTTTAGATAAAGATACTACAGGCTTAATGGTGGTGGCGAAAAATATTCCAGCCCAAACTCACCTAGTAACAGCATTACAAAAACGCCGTATTACGCGTGAGTATGAAGCAGTCGCAAGCGGCATTATGACTCAAGGCGGTAAAGTTGATGAACCAATGGCTCGCCACCCGACTAAGCGTACTGCAATGGCGGTTCACCCAATGGGAAAACCGGCTGTAACCCATTATCGTATTATGGAGCGTTTCCGTAACTACACTCGCTTACGTTTACGTTTGGAAACTGGGCGTACTCACCAAATTCGTGTGCATATGGCACATATTGCTCACCCATTATTAGGTGATCAACTTTATGGTGGCAGACCTCGCCCACCGAAAGGTGCGAGCGAAGAATTTTTAAGTGTATTGCGTGGTTTCCAACGTCAAGCATTACACGCTATTATGCTACGCTTAGAACACCCTATTACAGGTGAGTTAATGGAATGGCATTCACCATTGCCTGATGACTTTGTTGAACTTATTCAAACATTAAAAGCGGATTATGAGCTTTATAAAGATGAATTAGATTATTAATTTAATTTTAATTGTTGCATTTATAATTTAGAGTTGTTATATTGAAGTCGTTTTCATAACAAAAAAATAAAGGAGCTTTTTATGAAAAAATTAGTATTAGCAATTTTAGCAAGTGCAACTTTCTTAACTGCTTGTAACACAGTGGAAGGTGTTGGTAAAGATGTTGAGAAGGCTGGTGATAAAATTCAACAGACTGCACAATAAATAATTTAAGTTTTTATTTAAAATTCTAAAAAATCTGTCTAATAAAGTATGTCATTATATTCTTTTAGACAGATTTTTGTTTTTTTATAGTTTTTTTGAAGAAAACTAAAATTAATTTTTGAATAAAAGGATAGGACTTAATAAGATATCTCATTAAGTCCTATATTAATATATATTTCTAATAGAAGTTAATTAATGTTCTTGTTTTTCTTTAAGCTTAATTAATTGTCCTTCTAATTTTTTCTTTACATCAAAAATTGCACTATATAAATCTTCGTGTTCTGCCTTTGCAACTAAATCTCCTAAAGGGGTGCCAATAGTTGCTTCAACTTGGAATGTATTTGGTTGTTTAATTAACATAAAGTGTGGATTTATCAATTGGGTGTGATATTTTTCTAACTTAGCTAAACGTTCCTCAATATGGGTACGAATTGCAGGGGTAATGTCCATTTGTTTGCTTGAAATATTTAGTGACATAACATTTTCCTCTCTTTTTTAGTTAAAATTTTTGCCATCGATATATATTCAAAATATGCTTATCACTCCAAAATTTCAAGTGAAAAATGAAATAAATTTCCGAAAATTTGATCTACTTAACACTTTTAATAGTTTTTAGATATAATGTAACTAATAAATAGTATTAAGTGAGAATAATATGAGTGAGAAAAAACAGCTACCTCCGTTTGATAAAAAGTTTTTACATCCAAGGTATTGGGGACTATGGATTGTTTTAGGCGTTTTTAAGCTAATTTTGTGCTTACCTTATCCTATGCTAGTCAAGATTGGTTTGAGCTTAGGAAAATTATTTACAAAATTAGGCTTTGGAAAACGCAGAATGCGCATTGCTCGTCGTAATTTAGAGCTATGTTTTCCTCATTATTCTACAGAGCAGATTGAAACTTTAGTGCAAGAAAATACGAAATCGGTTGGAATGGCTATTATTGAAACGGGGATGGCATGGTTTTGGTCTGATAAGCGTATCCTTAAATGGTCAAAAGTTGAAGGTGTTGAGCATTTGGAGCAAAAAAACGATGATGAGGGGATTTTACTTGTCGGTGTTCACTTTTTAACGTTGGAGCTAGGTGCAAGAATTATTGGCTTGCATCATCAGGGAATTGGTGTTTATCGCCCAAATGATAATCCACTATTAGATTGGATTCAATTTAGAGGGCGTATCCGCTCTAATAAAGCGATGCTTGATCGTAAAGATGTGCGCGGTATGATCAGAGCATTAAAAAATGGTGAGATGATTTGGTATGCTCCAGATCACGATTATGGTAGACGTAATAGTGTTTTTGTACCTTTTTTTGCCGTAGAAGAAACTTGTACTACTGCAGGTAGCTATATGTTGTTGCGTTCGGCTCCTAAAGCCTTAGTTATTCCGTTTAGTCCTATTCGTAACGTTGATTATTCAGGCTATACATTAAAAATTAGTCCGCCGGTAGATTTTAGTGGGTGCCAAAATGAAGTAGAAACGGCGATTTTAATGAATAAGGTAGTTGAATGCGAAATTATGAAGGCACCACCACAATATATGTGGCTGCATCGTCGTTTTAAAACTCGTCCGAATGAAAATGATAAAAGTCTTTATGATTAATTTGTTTGAAATAATTGTAAAAAGTACTTGCATATTTGAGCTGAATTTTGCAATCTAGCAACAATATATTAAACATAAGAAAAAAATACAGGAGATGATTATGACTACCCCCTTATTTCACGGTAGTATCGTGGCTTTAGTAACTCCAATGACTCACGGTGAAGTAGATTATCAAGATCTAAAAAAATTAATTGAATATCATATTCAAGCAGGCTCTCACGGTATAGTCTCTGTTGGGACAACGGGTGAATCAACCACTTTGAGTATTGATGAGAATGTTAAAGTTATTAAGAAAACGGTTGAGTTTGCAGATGGCCGTATTCCTGTTATTGCAGGTACAGGTTCAAATGCAACGAGCGAAGCAATCACAATGACTAAGTTGTTAGCGAATAGCGGGGTTGCAGGTTGCTTAAGTGTAGTACCTTACTACAATAAACCGACCCAAGAAGGAATGTATTTACATTATAAAGCGATTGCGGAAAGCACGGATCTTCCACAGATTCTTTATAACGTACCTGGTCGTACTGGAAGTGACCTAAAACCTGAGACGATTGGTCGTTTAGCTAAAATTGAAAATATCGTTGCAGTTAAAGAAGCGACAGGTGATTTGAGCCGTTTGCCATTAATTAAACAATTAGCAGGAGATGACTTCATCTTCTTAAGCGGTGATGATGCAACTGGCTTTGAATCAATGAAACAAGGCGGTCAGGGCGTTATTTCTGTAACGAATAATGTAGCAGCAGCAGATATGGCAAAAATGTGTGAATTGGCATTAGCGGGCAAATTTGATGAAGCTGAAGCGATGAATAATCGCTTAATGGCACTTCATCATGATCTATTCGTAGAGTCTAATCCGATTCCTGTAAAATGGGCCGCCTATAAATTAGGTTTAATTTCTGAGCCTCATTTGCGTCTACCCCTTACGACATTATCTGAATCAGCTCAACCTAAGGTGTTAAAAGCATTGCAACAAGCAGGTCTAATTTAAGAATTTTTGCAAAATAGTTATAAAACCGGTTATTTAATTAACCGGTTTTTTATTTGTATAAATTAGAAAATATATAAATGATAATATGCTGCATTTCTTTGATTTAGATAAACTTTTATTCTGTTTGTTTGATTATTGTGCAGATAAAATACTATTTTTTCTGTTTTTGATAGATGTATCACAAATTTAAAAAAATCAGGTTGTTTTCCTTATGATGAACGCCATAATAGTGCTGCTTTTGGATTTAGATAATAGCTAAGGAGAATATTATGGCTAAGCCATCCCAACGTTTTTCTCTTACTTGGGTACTTAATTTATTTGGTACGGCAGTAGGAGCAGGTGTTTTATTTCTACCGATTAATGCCGGTATGGGTGGGTTTTATCCACTTATTGTGATGACTTTGCTAGTAGGGCCGATGACCTATTTGGCTCACCGTGGGTTAACTCGTTTTGTACTTTCCTCAAAAAATAAGGGTAGTGATATTACCTCTGTTGTGCGTGAACATTTTGGTGAGAGGGCAGGTAAATTAATTACTTTACTCTATTTCTTTGCGATTTTTCCTATTCTATTAATTTATGGCGTAGGTATTACTAATACGGTAAGCTCATTTATGGAAAATCAGCTTGCTATTACACCGCCACCGAGAGTGGTATTATCATTCATTTTAATTGCATTAATGATCGGCGTAATGTTATTAAATGAAGAGGTTATGCTAAAAATTACGACCTGGTTAGTTTATCCATTAGTTTTAATTTTATTTGGTTTATCTGTTTATTTAATTCCTCAATGGAATACAGCAGCGTTACAGCAAATGCCAACGACAGGTGATTTTTTAACAACACTTTGGTTGACTATTCCTGTGCTTGTGTTTGCATTTAACCATTCACCTGCAATATCATCTTTTGCCCTTTCTCAACAAAAACATTACCAAGATGAGATTAAAGCAGAAATTGAATCTGGAAAAGTGCTACGTTCAACAGCGTGTATTCTAGTGCTATTCGTGATGTTTTTTGTGTTTAGTTGTGTACTTACGCTAACACCAGCAGAATTAGCCGAAGCAAAAGTACAAAATATTTCGATTTTGTCTTACTTAGCAAATAAATTCGATAATCCGATTATTTCCTATTTCGGACCATTAGTGGCGTTTTTGGCGATTGGTAGCTCATTCTTCGGGCATTATTTAGGAGCTCGTGAGGGATTAGAAGGTTTGGTGAATCAAATGCGTGAAGAACCGATTGAACCGAACAAATTCCGAAAAATTACCGCTGTTACGTTCTTAGTCATTTTATGGATTGTAGCAACTATTAACCCAAGTATCTTAGGTTTTATTGAGAGCTTAGGTGGTCCAATTATTGCGATGATTTTATTCATTATGCCGGTGTATGCAGTTTACAAAGTGCCAGCCCTTGCTCGCTTTAAAAATGAATTTGGACAGATTTTTGTATTTGTTATGGGCTGTATTGCGATTTCAGCCATTGTGTACGGATTACTCTAATCCGAGTAAAATACACTTTTGATTTTATTGTGGATGCGTATTTATGATTAGCGTATTTGATATGTTTAAAGTGGGAATTGGACCTTCCAGTTCCCACACTGTTGGACCAATGAAAGCGGCAAAAGAATTTGTTGATGAATTACAAAATCGCAAATTTTTAGCAAAAATTGACCGCTTGAAGGTTGACGTTTATGGCTCGCTATCCTTAACAGGGCGTGGACATAATACCGATATCGCCATTATTATGGGGCTAATGGGTTATTTGCCACATAATGTGGATATTGAGCGTATTGATAACACCATTGAAAGTTTAAAACAAAATAAGCAATTAGTTATTGCAGAAAGCAGTGATGAACCTAAGCAGATTCAATTTGATTTTTTTGAGGATATGCCATTTCATAATGATTTCTTACCGCTACACGAAAATGGCGTGAAGTTCACGGCTTTAAGTGGCGAAGAAATCTTATTTGAAAACACTTATTACTCAATTGGTGGTGGATTTATTGTTGATGAGGCAAATTTTGAAAAGGTCAAGGAGAGTGATGTCTCTGTGCCTTTTCCTTATCGCAATGCGGCTGATTTGCTACGTCATTGTAAAGAGAATGGATTACCTATTTCCTCACTTGTGTGGAAAAATGAGTTAGCACTACGCTCAAAAGAAGAAATTTCTGATTATCTCGCAATGATTTGGCAAACAATGGAAGCCTGTATTGAACGGGGTGTACATACAGAAGGATTGTTACCCGGTCCACTTAAAGTAGCTCGCCGAGCTTGTTCATTACGCAGGATGTTAGAGGCTAACAGTAAGTTTAATACAGATCCTATGCAAATTATCGACTGGGTCAATATGTTTGCCCTTGCCGTTAATGAGGAAAATGCAGCAGGCGGACGAGTGGTAACCGCTCCAACTAATGGTGCTTGTGGAATTGTGCCTGCGGTATTAGCTTATTATCAGAAATTTATCGCCCAGCTTAACCAAGAAACAATTGAGCGTTATTTACTCACAACCAGTGTGATAGGTTCTCTTTACAAAATGAATGCATCGATTTCTGGGGCAGAAGTAGGGTGTCAAGGAGAGGTGGGGGTAGCTTGTTCAATGGCAGCAGCAGGGCTTACTGAAATTATGGGCGGTAGTGCAGAACAAGTTTGTATGGCGGCAGAAATTGCGATGGAACATAATCTCGGTTTAACTTGTGATCCTGTTGGTGGACAAGTACAAGTACCTTGTATTGAGCGAAATGCGATAGCTTCGGTCAAAGCGATTAATGCAAGTCGAATGGCATTACGCCGAACCTCTTCACCACAAGTGAGTTTAGATAAAGTGATCGAAACGATGTATGAAACAGGTCGGGATATGAACGCAAAATACCGTGAAACTTCAACGGGCGGTCTAGCGATTAAAGTCTTACCCTGTGATTAAATAAGCAAAGGCTATCTTTTAACAAGATAGCCTTTTAGTTTAACTAAATATTAATGACGGAAATGTCTCATTCCTGTTAATACCATCGCCATACCGTGTTCGTTTGCCGCATCAATTACTTCTTGATCACGCATTGAACCGCCTGGGTGGATAACACAAGTAATGCCGACTTTCGCCGCTGCATCAATACCATCACGGAATGGGAAGAAAGCATCAGATGCCATCACGCAACCAGCCACTTGCAAGCCTTCATCTTCCGCTTTAATACCCGCAATTTTCGCTGAATAGACACGGCTCATTTGACCTGCACCGATGCCGATGGTTTGACCGTCTTTCGCATACACAATCGCGTTTGATTTCACATATTTTGCGACTTTCCAGCAGAATAATAAATCTTTCAATTCCGCTTCGGTTGGTTTGCGTTCAGACACCACTTGTAAATCGTCTAACGAAACTGAACCTTGATCCGCATCTTGCACCAATAAGCCACCGTTCACACGTTTGTAATCTAAACGTTTTTCTGCTTGGCTGAATTCACCGCACTCTAACACTCGCACGTTTTTCTTCTTCGCCAATGCTTCTTTTGCTGCTTCGGAAATTGTTGGAGCGATGATCACTTCTACAAATTGACGTTCTGCAATAGTTTGTGCTGTTTCACCGTCTAGCTCACGGTTAAAGGCGATAATACCGCCGAAAGCAGAAGTTGGGTCAGTTTGGTAGGCACGGTTATAGGCTTCTAAAATATCTTTGCCTAACGCTACACCACAAGGGTTAGCGTGTTTCACAATCACGCAAGCCGGTTCAGCAAATTCTTTTACGCACTCAAGGGCAGCATCGGTGTCGGCAATATTGTTGTAAGACAAGGCTTTGCCTTGAAGCTGTTTTGCGGTAGAAATGGAGGCTTCTTTCACTTCATTTTCCACATAGAACGCCGCATTTTGGTGAGCATTTTCACCGTAACGCATAGTTTGTTTACGCACAAAATTCAAGTTTAATGTACGTGGGAATTGACCGCAAACTTGGGTTAAATCTTCTTCCTCAGCCCTTTGGTAAGGCGGTACTTTTTGCCCGAAGTAGTTGGCGATCATTGAATCGTATTGTGCAGTATGCTCAAAGGCTTTGATTGCTAAGTTGAAACGGGTTTCTAAGGTTAAACTGTTTTGGTTTTGATCCATTTCGGCAAGGATTGCATCAAAATCGTTATTATTCACCACAATCGCTACATCTTTATGGTTTTTCGCCGCAGAGCGCACCATTGTTGGACCGCCGATGTCGATATTTTCCACCGCATCTTCCAAAGTACAATTCGGTTTTGCCACCGTTGCCGCAAACGGATATAGATTTACCACCACCATATCAATACGTTCAATGCCGTGTTGGTTCATAATTTCATCATCAGTACCACGGCGACCTAAAATCCCACCGTGTACTTTCGGGTGAAGGGTTTTTACACGACCGTCCATCATTTCAGGGAAGCCTGTGTAGTCAGATACTTCCGTTACAGCTAAGCCGGCTTCTGCTAATAATTTTGCCGTACCGCCTGTAGAAAGTAATTTTACACCACGAGCGGCAAGCCCTTGTGCAAATTCGACAATGCCTTTTTTATCAGACACACTTAATAACGCTTGTTGAATCGCCATTTTTTCTAAGTTCCTTAAAATGAGTGTTAAAATGTGAAATAAACGGCGGATATTATAAAGCAATCGTTTGCTTTTTTCATCTGCAAGCGGTCGAATTTGCATAATTTTTTGCAAAAACAACCGCTTGTATCCACAGTTAAACTGCGTAAAATAAAGCCTAAACAACAGGGGGATTTATGATTAAACACAATCTTGATAATTTTGAATTTGCGTATATTGATGAAAGCGGAGTAAAAGCCGGCACATTGCGTTACCGCTACATCAAAGACAATGTGATTGACGCTTACACTACAAGGGTTGATGAAGCCTTTCAAGGCAAGGGCATTGCAGGCGAGTTATATAACGCCTTAATTGCTTTTGCTCAAGAAAAAGCATTAAAAATTAAGCCGAGCTGCAGCTATATTGAGGTAAAAATGCAGCGAAACCATCGAGAGTTGATTGCTTAGAGAATAACAAGCGGTCGTAAAATACTGAAAATTTACGACCGTTTGTGTTTTAATGATGATATTAATTATTCATTAAACAACGCCATATAAAACCGATTTTCAAAGGTGTTCAGTGGAGCTCGTTTCGTTTTACTTTCCAGCTCGCCTGTGGAATAACCACTAATAAATTGCACGAAGGCAATTTGCTCACCACGTGCATTTTTCATAAAGCCGGCAAGGTTATAAACACCCTTTAATGCCCCTGTTTTGGCAATCAGATTTTTCGCCAGCGGTTCGGTGGAAATTGAACCTCTACCTGAAATTGTGCCATCTACGCCTGCAATTGGGAAGGTTTCAAATAAATGTAATGTATCTTCATTTTGGGCGATATATTCAAGGGTTTCTAACATCGTTTGGCTACTTATTTGATTATGGCGGGAAAGCCCTGAACCATCAGCAACAACGCTATTTTTAAAATTAATATTGGCTTTTGATTTTAACAGTTGTCGAATCACATAACTGCCTAATTGGAAAGAAGCTGGGCGATTATGCTGTTTATTGGCAACGGTTCTGAACAACGCATCGGCAATTTGGTTGTCCGATTTTTTCATCATTTTTTTAAGTAATACAGGCAATGGTTCTGAATAGTGCTCGGCTAATACTGTGCCTGCTTGCGGTGTTAAAGGCTCTTTTAGCTGACCGTTAAACTCAATGCCTAGACTTTTCAAATGCTTGTTGATGATATTCGCTCCGTAATTAGTTGGGTCTTGCACGGAGAAACTTAGCCCAAACGGTTTGGATTGGCGAGCCATACAGCCTTTAATTTGATAGCGATTGTTATCGTGAACCACCACATCAAGTTGGCAAAAAGGGGCTTCTTTGCTATCTACAACATACGCAGAACTAAACACCTGTACAGGATAGGCAGAAGGCACATCCACTTTGGCAAATTCGCCTATTGGCTGATCGGCATTTAAACTAACATAAAAACAATTTCTATCGATATTAATCGCCGCTGGTGGGGCGTTAAAGCACATTGTTAAATCATTCCAAATCCAGCCGGAAGCTTTGTCGTGGCTGGCAAAAACAGAAGTATCTAAAATTAAATCCCCTTCAATTTTGTTGATACCTTGCTGCTTTAATTTGCTAATTAATTGATAAATTTGACCGCTTGTTAGCTCCGGATCACCGGTAAAACGGGCAATTAAATTGCCTTTTACCACATCATTTTCTACTTTACCATTGGTCAAAAGAGCAGTTTGAAAGCGAAAATCATCACTTAAGGTTAATTTTGCGGCTAATGCCGTAAATACTTTCTGAGTGCTTGCCGGTAACATAAAAACATCACTTTGATGCTGTGTGATAATCTGATTAGTGTCTAAGTTTTTAGCAATAAAACTCACTGAAGTGCCAGCTGGCAAGGTTTGAATGAGTTCTTCAGCATTAATTTCTGCTTGTACAAGGCTTGGAATAAGTAATGTGGATAAGATAAATTTCTGAAAAAAAGAGCGAGTGGCGTTTTTAAAAATCATAATAAAAGGGGAGTTGAAATTTTTAGTTAGAAATTGAATAATAGCCCTTTCAATTTCATTCGTAAACCGATAATTTTTAGTAAGGAAACAGACTTAATGAAACAAATTCCTATGACTGTGCGTGGGGCAGAGCAACTGCGTGAAGAATTGGATTTTTTGAAAAATGTGCGTCGTCCACAGATTATTGATGCCATTGCAGAAGCCCGTGAACACGGTGATTTAAAAGAGAATGCGGAATATCACGCTGCCCGTGAGCAACAAGGTTTCTGTGAAGGTCGTATTCAAGAAATTGAGGGTAAATTAGGTAACGCTCAAATTATTGATGTAACAAAAATGACCAACAACGGCAAAGTGATTTTTGGTGCAACAGTGCAATTAGTGAATGCAGAAACCGATGAAGAAGTAACTTACCGTATCGTAGGTGATGATGAAGCGAATATTAAAGAGGGCTTAATTTCGGTCAATTCACCGATTGCTCGTGGCTTAGTTGGCAAAGAAGTAGATGATTCCGTCAGCATCACCACACCAGGCGGTAAAGTGGAATTTGATATTGTTGGCGTAGAATATATTTAATGAGTTGTAGGGGCTAATTGCAATTAGCCCCTACGTTTATCCAAGGTTTATCCCAAGATTAAATTACACAATCTCACTCGGTACAAAGAAATAAGCAATTTCACGTTTTGCCGACTCTTCCGAATCTGAACCGTGCACCGAGTTTTCACGGTAGCTTAACGCAAATTTGTCGCGGATTGTGCCTTTTTCACGTTTTGCCGGATCTGTTGCTCCCATTAAATCACGGTAATGTTGTACGGCATTTTCGCCTTCTAATACCGCAACCACAATCGGTTCACTTGTCATAAATTCCACCAATGGCTCGAAAAATTCTTTGCCTTGATGTTCTGCGTAGAACCCACCTGCTTGTTCTGTGGTTAAATGCAACATTTTCAGTGCTTTGATTTTTAGTCCGCCTTTTTCAATTTCAGCCAACACTTGCCCGATAAGATTACGTTTGGTCACATCGGGTTTGATGATAGAAAGGGTTTGTTGGATCATACTATTCTCCTATTTTACCTGCATACCCGGCTGAACACCGCTGTCTGCGTCTAACAAGAACAGGTTCGCACCGCCGCTGCCTGCCGATAAAATCATTCCTTCAGACATTCCGAACGACATTTTGCGTGGAGCAAGGTTAGCGATCACAACAACAAAACGTCCGATAAGCTCTTCCGGGTTTGGATAAGCCGCTTTAATGCCTGAGAACACTTGGCGTTTGTGATCGCCTAAATCCAGCTCAAAACGTAACATTTTGTCCGATTTCGGCACAGCTTCGCAATGTAACACTTTCGCTGCTCGTAAATCTAATTTGGCGAAATCATCAATGGTGATTTCCGGGGCAATCGGCTCGATTGCAATATTTTCTTGGTTTTCGACCGCTTGTTTTTCCACTGCTTGCGTTCCTTTTTTCTCTGCTGATTTTTTTGTTTCTTTTTGAGCATCTGCAAATAATGCTTTGGTTTCTTCAATCACCGCATCAATCTGTTTTTTCTCAAGACGTGAGAAGAGCGATTTAAACGGCGCAACGGTGTGCCCTAACAATGGCGTGGCGATATTATCCCAACGCAATTCCGCTTGTAAGAAGGCTTCTGCACGTTCTGCCAGTTGTGGCAATACCGGTTTTAAGTAGCTCATTAGCACACGGAATAACTCAATCCCCATTGAGCAAACCGCTTGCAATTCGGCATCTTTGCCCTCTTCTTTGGCGATCACCCACGGAGCTTTCTCATCAATGTATTTGTTCGCCTTGTCGGTTAATTCCATAATCGCACGAATTGCCTTGTTAAATTCACGGCTTTCGTAGAAATTCGCAATGGTTTCCGCTTGGGCGGTAAATTCATTAAATAGGGCTTCATCGTCTAATTTAGCTGCTAATTTGCCCTCAAAACGTTTAGCGATAAAGCCGGCGTTACGAGAAGCTAAATTCACCAATTTGTTCACAATGTCGCTATTTACACGTTGTACGAAATCATCAAGGCTGAAGTCTAAATCTTCAATGCGGTCGTTTAATTTAGCCGCATAGTAATAACGTAAACATTCAGGATCGATATGTTTTAAATAGGTGCTGGCTTGAATGAATGTACCACGAGATTTCGACATTTTCGCACCGTCCACCGTCACATAACCGTGGGCGAACACGTTGGTTGGCTTGCGGTAGCCGCTGCCTTCCAACATTGCCGGCCAGAACAGGCTATGGAAGTAAACAATGTCTTTGCCGATAAAGTGGTAAAGCTCGCTGTCGGAATCCTTTTTCCAGAACTCGTCAAAATTAATGCCTTTGCGGTCGCAGAGGTTTTTGAATGACGCCATATAACCGATTGGGGCATCGAGCCAAACGTAGAAGAATTTGTTTTCCGCATCCGGAATTTCAAAGCCGAAGTACGGAGCGTCACGGCTGATGTCCCACTGTTGCAAGCCACTTTCAAACCACTCTTGCATTTTGTTGGCAATTTCAGATTGTAGCGAGCCGGAGCGTGTCCACTCTTTTAACATTCCCTCAAAGCTCGGTAAATCAAAGAAGAAATGCTCAGATTCTTTCACCACCGGTGTTGAGCCGGAAACCGCCGAGCGTGGATTAATCAAATCCATCGGGCTATAAGTGGAGGCACAAACCTCGCAGTTATCGCCATACTGATCTTCCGCTTTACATTTCGGGCAAGTGCCTTTTACGAAACGATCCGGCAGGAACATATTTTTTTCAGGGTCGAAAAGCTGAGAAATCACTTTGCTTTTGATAAAACCGTTCGCACGCAATTTTTTATAGATTTCGCTGGTGATTTCACGGTTTTCTTCGCTGTGGGTTGAGTGATAATTATCAAAGCTGATATTAAAACCTTCAAAGTCGGCAATATGATCGGCTTTGGCTTTTTCGATAAGTTGCTCAGGGGTAATGCCTAATTTATTGGCGTTAAGCATAATTGGCGTGCCGTGTGCATCATCGGCACACACAAAATGCACCTCGTTACCACGCATACGTTGAAAACGCACCCAAATATCCGCTTGAATATGCTCAAGCATATGACCTAAATGAATTGCACCGTTAGCGTAAGGCAAGGCACAAGTAACAAGCATTTTTCGTTTTTGGTTAGACATTCTATTTCTCGTTAAATTAGGGAAAATTGCCGTGTATTCTAGCTGAAATGTGTAACTTTTTCTAGTTGGCTTGAATTTATTAGAGCTTTCGTGAGACAAGCGGTAGAATATCCCCAAAATTTTGCATTCAGGTAGGGGCGAATTAATATTCGCCCGAAAATGCTGTTATATAAAACATTGAGAAATTCTATGCGAAAAGTAACCTTATATCGCTACCAATTACCCATTCAAACCGGCGTGGTGCTACGCAAACAAAAGCTGACTGAGCGAGCAGGCTTACTCGTCTGTTTACAGGAAAATGAACGTATCGGCTGGGGGGAAATCGCCCCTTTGCCGACCTTTAGCCAAGAAACGTTGGAGCAAGCCGAGAGCCAAGCTAAAAAGTGGCTAAAAGTGTGGCAAAGCGGAGAAACAAATGCCCTCGATGATCTTTTTCCCTCTGTCTCCTTTGGGCTAAGTTGTGCCTTGGCAGAATTGAATAATACGTTGGGCGAGCAGGGCAGTTATCGGTCTGCGATTTTATGCTATGGTGATGTGGAGAAATTCCAGCCGACCGTTACGCTTGGTAAATTAAAAATTGGCATAGAGCCTGAAAAAGAGGGCGAATTAGCGGATTTGTTGCTTTCAACAAACCCAAACTTACAGCTCAGGCTGGACGCCAACCGCCAATGGAGTTTGGAACAAGCGGTTAAATTTGCCGAAAAAATTGTAAATACCAACAAAGCTCGCATTCAATTTATCGAAGAACCCTGCCAAACGCCCGAACTTTCCCGCCAATTTACCAAGCAAACCGGCATTGCGATGGCCTGGGACGAAACGGTGCGAGAGCCAGATTTTGTGGTAAAAAAAGAGCCAAATCTGACCGCTATCATCATTAAACCCACGCTAACAGGCTCGCTAGAAAAATGCGTGAAACTGATCGACCAGGCTCATTCGCAAGGATTAACCGCAGTTATCAGTTCAAGCCTTGAAAGCAGCTTAGGATTAACCCAGCTGGCTCGCATCGCTCACCAATATACGCCAAACAGCGTACCGGGGTTGGATACGCTTAATTTAATGCAGCACCAATTATTGCGAGAATGGCAAGGTTCGGAATTGCCGTTAATTGGCGTGGAGAGCGAATTTGTCACCGAGGTTGTGCTATAATCAAACCAGCCGTAGGGGCGAAACATTTTTCGCCCTAATATTTAAATGTGGTTTGGGGCGAAAAATGTTTCACTCCTACATACTTTTTAACATCAGGAAACTATGCGTTTAGATAAATTTATCGCCGAAAATACCGGCTTAACTCGTTCGCAGGCTGCAAAAGCACTGAAAAGCGGTATTGTGACAGTCAATGGAAAAATCGAAAAAAGCGGTGCAGCAAAAATCAGCCAAGCAGATGAAATTTATTACGAAGATCAGAAACTAGAGTGGATGGAAGCAGGGCAATATTTTATGCTTTACAAACCGCAGGGCTATATTTGCTCGCACGATGATGGCGAATATCCAACCGTGTTCCAATTTTTCGATTATCCGCTGATGACCAAACTGCACACAGCTGGCAGGCTTGATGTAGATACCACAGGGCTTGTGCTTTTAACCGATGACGGCAAATGGTCGCATCGTATTACTTCGCCAAAGCACCATTGCGAAAAAACTTATTTAGTCACATTAGCCGATCCTGTTGAAGATTTTTATGCGGAAAAATTAGCCGAGGGTATTTTACTGCGTGGTGAAAAAGAACCGACTTTGCCGGCTCAACTTGAAATTTTAGATGATTACAATGTAAATCTGACAATCAGTGAAGGGCGTTACCACCAAGTCAAACGAATGTTTGCTGCCTTAGGCAATAAAGTAGAAGCCTTGCACCGTTGGCGAATTGGCGATGTGATTTTAGACGAAACCTTGGCAGAGGGCGAATTTCGACCGCTTACCCAAACCGAAATAGAGTATTTTTAATGGAAAATAATAGACCCCGTTTAAGTTTTTTCATCATTTTGGGAATGATGGCAATGTTGCCGCCGCTGGCGATTGATATGTATTTGCCCTCATTTTTAGATATTGCCCGAGATCTCGCCGTATCCCAAGAAAAGGTGCAAACCACGCTTGCGTTGTTTACCCTTGGCTTCGGGGCTGGGCAGCTTTTTTGGGGGCCGATGGCGGACAGCTTCGGGCGGAAAATCATTATTTTAATCGGGCTTATCGGCTCGGCGATTGCGGCGTTTTTCCTCACTCAAGTGGAAAACATTGAAACTTTTTATCTGCTGCGATTAATCCAAGGCCTATGTGCCGCCGCCCCAGCGGTGGTGCTAGGGGCATTAGTGCGAGATCTGTTTGACCGCAATGTGTTTGCCAGACTGATGTCGATCATTATGATTATCTCAATGCTCGCCCCACTGCTTGCCCCGATTGTGGGCGGTTATATTGCCAAATATTTCCACTGGCATTCGGTGTTTTATGTGATGGTCGCAATGGGCTTGTTGAGCGTGGTGCTGGTAGGTTGGAAAATCCCTGAAACGCTGGCGGTGGAAAAACGCTTGCCTCTCAGTTTTGGCAAAACCTTAGCCAATTTCGCCACACTTCTCAAACACAAACCGACACTCGGCTATGTGCTGATTGGCGGCTTAACATTTGCCGGCATTTTCTGCTTTTTGACTTCGGGTTCTATTGTCTATATCGGGCTATATGGCGTCTCACAGGAAAATTTCGGCTATTTCTTTGGCTTGAATATGGTCGTGATGGTAACGATGACGGCGATTAACAGCAAGCTAGTGGTGAAAGTCGGCTCAGAAATGATGCTGCGAATTGCTCTTGGGCTTCAGGTAGCGTTTGGTATTTGGCTGGCGATGACAGCAATTTTTGAGTTAGGCTTCTGGGCAATGGCAATCGGTGTGCCGCTTTACATCGGAATGCTTTCTACCATTGGTAGCAATGCCAGTGCCGCTATTTTAGAAAAATTCCCCGAAATGGCAGGCACCGCAAACGGCGTTGCTGGCACGGCACGTTTTGGTATTGCTTCGTTAGTGGGGGCAGGGCTTTCCCATATTGCGATTACCAGCGAAGCGCCAATGCTTTATGCAATGGCAAGCTGTACGGTTTTAGCCGGTGTGGTTTATTACTTCCTCTGTTATAAGCAGGATTAATTTATTTCACAAACAACGAAATAGACTCCAAATGGGCGGTGTGCGGGAACATATCAATCATTGCGACTTTTTCTAAGCGGTAGCCGAATTGCAGCAGTTTTTCTGCATCACGCACCAGCGTGGCGGGGTTGCAGGAAACATAGGCGATTCGTTCGGGCTGTAAGGCGGCTAGGTGATCTAAACAAAATAACGCTCCATTACGAGCAGGGTCGAGCAGCACTTTGTTGAACAGCTCGCTCGCCCAAGGCTTATCGGCAAAAGGCCCATCGAGGTTAGTTTGGTAAAATGCCACATTTTTTAGACCGCTTGCAGCTGCATTGGCTCGAGCCTGTTCCACCATTGGCTCAACGCCCTCAATGCCGACCACCGATTTTGCCTTTTTGGCTATCGGCAAGGTGAAATTCCCCATTCCGCAGAACAGATCTAGCACGCGATCATCATCGGAAAGTTCAAGCCACTCAAGGGATTTTTCCACCATTTTTTCATTGAGCGAAGCATTCACCTGAATAAAATCCCGAATCGAAAAATGGAGCTTCAAGCCTTGAATTTCGTAATAAGGCAGTTCGCCGCAAAGGTGCTCGAGCTGGTTTTCCTCACACATTACAAACAGCGATAGCTTTTCGCTTTCGGCAAAATGCCATAAATTTTCGCTATCTTGAGCCGATAATACCCCTAAATGTCGCAAAAATAAGGCGATGGTGTTATCCGCTTTGACTAATTCAATATGCCCGAGTTTTTTCGGATTTTTCCACTTTGCCAACAGTTTTTGCAATTTGGGCAGAAGCTTGGAAAGCTCACTTTCCAACACTTCGCAGTTTTCAAGCGGTATGATTTGGTTGGAATTTTGTAAACGAAAGCCCATTGTGAGTTTACCGTTTTGTATCGCAATGCTCAGTTTCGCACGGCGGCGGTAGGCTTTGTCATTGCCGACAATCATTGTCTGAAAATCAATGGCTTCAGATTGCAACTTTTGTAAACGCTGAAACAGGGCTTTTTGCTTCGCTTCTCGTTGCAAATCGAGCGAAATATGTTGCATTTGGCAGCCGCCGCATTTGCCGTAGAGCTCGCAGCTTGGCTCGGTGCGATTTGCAGATTTTTTCAAAATTTTCACCATTTGCCCACGCCCGTATTGGCGTTTTTCTTCCAATACCTTAAATTCCACCTGTTCATCGGGCAGGGCATTTTCAATAAACCACGTTTTGCCGTTGATTTTGGCAATGCCTAAGCCTTGATAATCTAACGCCTGAATTTTTACGGTTTGGCAATCGGTGGTTTTTGCGGATTTTTTTGCAACTTTTTCGGAATAAAAAATAGCCATTAGTATGCTCTACAGAATAAAAAATAGGTGTATTATATAAGAAAAGCATTTTGTGGAAAATGGAGGCAATATGATTTCAGCGGTTTGGATGGAGCGTTATTTGGCGGACAAAAAACGGGAGCAGGATCACCGCTCGCCGTTTCAGCGTGATCGGGCAAGGCTTTTGCATTCGGAAGCGTTTCGCTGCTTGCAGGCAAAAACGCAAATTCACGCGGTTGGCGAAGACGATTTTTATCGCACTCGCTTAACTCATTCGTTGGAGGTCGCCCAAATCGGCAGCAGTTTGCGTGAGAAGTTGTTGGAGGATTTAGACAGCTTTCAAGCGGTCTATTTTGCTCAAGATTTTACAAAAAACTCGGAAAATTTGACCGCTTTACTCAACGCATTATTGCCTTCGCATAGCCTGATTGAATCCCTCTGTTTCGCCCACGACATCGGGCATCCGCCATTCGGACACGGCGGTGAAATGGCGCTGAATTACAAAATGCACGAATTTGGCGGCTTTGAGGGCAATGCTCAATCGTTTCGCATTATGACCCAGCTCGAGCCTTACACCGAAAAGGCGGGAATGAATTTAACCCGCCGAACTTTGCTGGGCGTGATGAAATATCCGTCACTGTTATCTGCGACCGCTCCCGCTAAAATGGCGGAAATTTCCGAAGCTCGCCACATTAATTTGCACTATTTCCCGCAAAGTAAGGGCATTTTTGATGATGACAAACACTTTTTTGATTGGGTGCTTGAGCCGCTTAGCGAAGCGGATAAACGTCAATTCTGTGTGGTGGAGCAAAATCAAGAACCGAGCAAGCCGAATAAAACCCGTTATAAATCCCTCGATTGCAGCATTATGGAGCTGGCAGACGACATTGCCTACGGCGTGCACGATTTAGAAGATGCGATTGTGGGCGGAATGGTGACGCCGCAATCGTGGCAAAATGCGGAGAAATTGCTGGAGGAATGCCAATCGGATTGGGTAAAACAGCGTCTTCCGGAAATACGGGCAAAATTATTCTCTGAGCATCGCTACGAACGCAAAGATGTGATTGGAGCTTTAGTGAACCATTTTATCACCAATGTGCGTTGGCAAGCCTTGCCGGAGTTTGAAGAGCCGCTGTTGCGTTACAACGCTTACCTGCCGGAAAATGTTGCTTGCGTACTGAAAATTTTGAAGGATTTTGTCTATCAATATGTGATTTGTGATGTGAAAACCCAGCGAGTGGAACGCAAAGGGCAACGCATTTTGATGGAGTTGTTTGATATTCTCAGCAGCGATCCGATGCGATTGTTGCCGAATAACATTCGTGAGCGTTGGCAAAATGCCCCTGAAGCCAAGCGAGCAAGGGTGATTTGCGATTATCTGGCAAGTATGTCAGACGGACAAGCTTTCAAACTTTATGAAGGATTGTAGAACTAAATCGATTTTGCAAAGTCTTAGGAATAGATTTTGAATTTTTAATAGGAGAATATGATGAAGTCTATCGCAAAAACCGCATTCATTTTAACCGCTTTTGTTTCTGCAACCGTATTCGCGAAGAGTGTTCCAAGTGAGATTTATCAACCACGCGGCGAATTAGTCAAAGCAGATCGCCAAGGCAATGGCGAATTTGAAGTGGAATATCGTGTAAAAGGGAATGATGTTCGCTCGTTAGCTCAACAAACGATTGCTCACGCCAAGAAGAAAGGCTTCCGTGTGGTTGAGTCTGAAATTAAACGTGATGATGCCGATCTCAAATTTGAGCGTGGTGATCAAGAGCTAGATGTTCAGATTGAATTAAAAGGTAATAATCGTATTGAATATAAAGCAGACTTAGATTTAGATAAAAACTAATTTAGTTATCTTTTAACAGAAAATGGCCGCTTATTGTGATTAAATTGTGTAAGCGGTTTAATTTTTTAGCAATTAGCTAGTGTTAGATTTTTGTAAAAATATGAACTAAGCTAAATTTGCCTAGTCATAAATTATGAGCTCTCTAAGAACTCAATTTAATAAAATAAAAGAATAGGAGATTCTATATGAAAAACGTAAGTAAAACATTATTAGTTCTAACTACTTTCGCTTCTGTAACCGCATTTGCTCAATCAGTTGCTGTACCCGAGGAAATTTATCAACCACAAGGTGAGTTAATTAAATCAGAGCTTGATGGTAAGAACGAGTTTGAGGTTGAATACCATGTTAAAGGAACAGATGTGCGTGGATTAGCAGAAAAAGCCATTGAACACGCTAAAAGCAAAGGTTTTGATTTAGTTAAATCTGAAATCAAAGATAAAGATGCAGATTTAAAATTCAAGCGTAACAAGCAAGAATTAGATATTGATATTGAATTAGAAGGTAAAGATCGTATCGAGTATAAAGCAGATTTTGACTTAGGTAATAAGTAATTTGTAAATTTAATACTAAAAAAGACCGCTTGTGTGTTTTCACCGCACAAGCGGTCTTTTTATTGTGCTTTTTTGTAAAAATAGTGAAGCAGGGAGAGAGGGTAATTTGCTAAAATAGCGGGCGAAAATAGAAAATCAAAAAGAGGGAAAAATGTTTGTAGTTGGTCAGCGTTGGCTAAGTGAATCGGAAAATAATTTAGGTTTAGGCATGGTTATGGCGGTGGATCATCGCACCGTAACCATCAATTTCCCGGCTGCGGAGGAGGAGCGAGTGTATGCGATTTCCGTTGCTCCATTAACTCGAGTGCAGTTTCAAGCGGGCGATAGAATTAGTTGTGTGGAAGGCTGGCAGCTTGATGTGACGGACGTGGTGGAAAATCAAGGTGTGGCGATCTATTTAGGAAAGCGTGCCGACAACGGTGAAGACGCCGTGTTGCCTGAAATGCAGCTCGATCACAAAATCAGTTTTAGCAAACCGCAAGATAGACTTTTCTCCGCCCAAATTGACCGTAGCGACCGTTTCGCCTTGCGTTTTAAGGCATTGCAGCACCAACAAGCCCAATATCAATCGCCATTACGAGGCCTGCGTGGCATTCGGGCGAGCCTGATTCCGCACCAATTACATATCGCCAAAGAGGTGGGGCAACGCCTTGCCCCTCGTGTGTTGCTGGCGGATGAAGTGGGCTTAGGAAAAACCATTGAAGCCGGCATGATTTTGCAGCAGCAACTGTTTTCGGGCAGAGTGGAGCGTGTGCTCGTGCTCGTGCCGGAAAGTCTGCAACATCAATGGCTGGTGGAAATGCTCCGCCGCTTCAATCTCAAATTTTCGCTATTTGATGAAGAGCGTTGTGCCGATTTTGATAAAGAGGACGAAAACGGCGATGATGCGAGCGAAAATCCGTTTGAGAGCGAATCTTTGGTGATTACCTCACTCAACTGGCTGGAAACCGCTCCGGCTAGAGCAAAACAGGTGCTGGCGGCAGAGTGGGATTTGTTGATTGTTGATGAAGCTCACCATTTGGAGTGGTCGGAGAGCGAACCCTCTATCGGCTATCAATTTGTGGAAAGTTTGGCGAAGCAGATTCCGTCTGTACTGCTTTTAACTGCAACACCAGAGCAGCTGGGGCAAGAGAGCCATTTCGCCCGTTTAGCGTTGTTAGATGCAGACCGTTTTTATAGCTACGATGAATTTGTGGTGGAGCAGTCGCAATATCAGCCGGTGGCAGATGCGGTTGCTACGCTCTTGAGCGATAAACCGCTGACCAATGATGAACAAAATGCGATTGCGGAGCTGTTGAGCGAGCAGGATACCGAGCCGATGTTCCGTGCGATTAATAGCAAAAAATCGGACGAAAATGACCGCTTGCAAGCGCGCCAAGAGTTGATTAGTGAGCTGATTGACCGCCACGGCACCAGCCGAGTGCTTTTCCGCAATACTCGCCAAGGGGTGAAAGGTTTCCCACACCGTGAATATCACCAAATCAGCTTGGAAATGCCGAAGCAATATGCGAATGCGTTAAAAGTGATGTCGATGATGGGCGGCTTAAATCAGGGCGATTTGCTCTATCCGGAGCGTTTATTCCAGCGAATGAATCCAAATGCGAAATGGGCGGAGTTCGACCCTCGCATTGAGTGGCTGATAACTTTCTTGAAAAATCATCGTGATGAAAAAGTGCTGGTGATTTGTAAGCAAGCGGATACCGCCATTGCGTTAGAGCAGATTTTGCGTGAGCGTGAGGGCATTCGCTCCGCCGTGTTCCACGAAAAAATGTCGATTGTCGAGCGTGATAAAGCGGCGGCTTATTTTGCTCAACAGGAAGATGGGGCTCAGGTGCTGATTAGCTCAAGCATTGGTTCGGAAGGGTGAAATTTCCAATTCGCCAAAGATTTGGTGCTGTTTAACTTGCCGGATAATCCTGATTTGTTGGAACAGAGCATTGGGCGATTAGACCGTATCGGGCAGAAAAACAATATTCAAATTTATGTGCCGTGCTTCAACCATTCCGCCCAACAAATGCTGGCGGAGTGGTATCACAAAGGCTTAAATGCGTTTGAAGAAACCTGTCCGATGGGAACTGCGATTTTCCGTGAATTTGGCGAAGAATTACAACATTTCGTGCAAAATCCTGAACTTTCCGAGCAATTCGGCGACTTTTTAGCGAAAACCCATAAACGCCAACAGCAGTTAAAAGCGGAGTTGGAAAAAGGACGAGATCGTTTATTGGAGATCAACTCCAACGGTGGCGAGGCAGCTCAAGAACTGGCGAATGCGATTGCGAAGGAAGATAACAATCCGCACCTTGTGAATTTTGCCTTAAATCTGTTTGATGTGATTGGCGTGGAGCAGGAAGATTTGGGCGAAGAGAGCATTGTGATTAGCCCAACCGGGCATATGCTTGTGCCGGATTTCCCGGGGCTGTCGGAAGATGGTACAACCATTACCTTTAACCGTGAATTAGCCTTAATGCGTGAAGAGCTCGAATTCCTGACTTGGGATCACCCGATGATCCGAAACGGTATTGATTTAATCACTTCTGGCGATATCGGCAAATCAGCTATTTCGCTGCTGATTAATAAAGCCTTGCCTGCAGGAACGCTATTGTTAGAAGCGATTTATGTGGTAGAAACCCAAGCCCCGAAAGGTTTGAATTTAACCCGCTTCTTACCGCCAACACCAATTCGTATTTTGGTGGATAACAAAGGCAACAACATCGCTCCACAAGTACCATTCGCAGGGCTGGAACGCCAGCTCAAGCCAGTGAATAAACAGATGGCAAACAAAATTGCGAAAATGGCACGGGCGGACATTGAAAAGCTAATTAAAGCGAGTGAAAAAGCGGTATTGCCTGAGGTTCAACATATCATTGAAACCGCAAAATTTGAGGCAAATAGCAAATTAAAAGCAGAATTACACCGCTTGGAAGCCCTAAAAATGGTGAATAAAAATATCCGATCCGATGAAGTGGAAGCCCTTGAGCAGCAACTAAACGCAAGCCTCGCCCAAATTGAGTTGGCGAACTATCGTTTGGATAGTTTGAGGGTGATTGTGAGTAATAAAGAGTAATTAAGTAAAAATAGTATGGCATTAATTGAATATCATCCGCCGCTTGAGCCTTTTTTGAATGAGGTTTATCGGGATAATCATATTTTAGTTTTAAACAAGCCGAGTGGTTTACTTTCTGTGCCGGGTAGTCAGCCTGAATATTATGACAGTGCAATGACCCGAGTGCAGAAAAAATATGGCTTTACCGAGCCGGCTCACCGTTTGGATATGGCAACAAGCGGTATTATTTTGTTCGCACTTAGCAAAGCAGCGGAAAAAGAGCTGAAGCGTCAATTTCGTGATCGTGAGCCGAAAAAGCACTATATTGCGTTACTTTGGGGCAAATTAGGCGAGAAAGTGGGCGAAACGGGCGAAATGAATTTTCCGTTGATTTGTGATTGGGAAAATCGCCCTCGTCAGAAAATTTGCTATGAGCGAGGCAAAAAAGCGATTACCCATTATGAAGTGTTGGCTCATAACCCGAATAATACCACACGAGTGAAGCTCACGCCGATTACCGGGCGTTCGCACCAGTTGCGAGTGCATAGTTTGGCGTTAGGGCACCCGATTATCGGCGATAAATTCTATGCGAATCTGCTGGCGAAAAGCCTTGCCCCTCGTTTATGTTTACACGCTGCTTCGCTCACCATCACGCACCCGATTACAGGTGAAGTGATGACCTTTACCGCCGAGCCGGAATTTTAGTTATTTGAGCAAACTACGGTAATACGCCCAATCAAAATATTGCCCCGGGTCGATTTTTCGTTCTGGGGCAATATTACTGTGGCCGGTAATTCGCTCATCGGTAATTTGCGGATAATTCGCTTGAATTGCCTTGGTTAAACTCGCCAAAGCTCGATACTGCGCTTTGGTAAAGGGTTGATTATTGCTCCCCTCCAACTCAATACCAATCGAAAATTCGTTGCACTTTTCTCGTCCTTTAAAACAAGAGACGCCAGCGTGCCACGCCATATCCTCAAAATTCACATATTGGGTAATTTTTCCCTTGCGATTAATTAAGCAGTGGGCGGAAACCCGAAGATCTTTAATTTCTTCAAAATAGGGGTGAGCAGTGGGATCGAGCTTTCCTTGAAAGAACAAATCGATGAAATTCCCACCAAATTCTTCCGGTGGCAGGCTGATGTAGTGAATAACGAGCAGCGAAATATCATTTTCATTCGGGCGTTGGCTAAAATGTGGCGAGGGCACTTGCTTTTGGTGGATTAAGCAACCCTGTTCAATTTTCAATTTTGGCATAGTCTAAAAAGGGCGAATGGGGTAAAATTAGGCACATTTTACTAGAAAACGAGAAGAATATGTTAAGTTATCGCCATAGTTTCCACGCCGGCAACCACGCTGACGTGCTAAAGCACATTGTCCAATTATTGATTTTGCGTGCTTTAAAAGAGAAAGAGAAAGGATTTTTATACCTCGACACTCATTCGGGCGTGGGGCGTTATAGCTTGTTGAGCTATGAATCGGAAAAAACAGGGGAATATTTAGAGGGCGTGGCTCGCTTATGGGAGCGTGAAGATTTACCCGAAGAAGTCGCTTTGTATATTGATGAGTTGAAGAAAATCAACCGTGGAGGAAAACTCAAATATTACGCCGGCTCGCCGCTTTTAGCGGTTCAGCAGTTGCGTGAACAAGACCGAGCGATTTTAACTGAGCTTCACCCGAACGATTTTCCGCTATTACGCCAAGAATTTGCTAAAGCGAAAAACGTGCAAACCAAGCGTGAAAACGGTTTCCAGCAGCTAAAAGCCGCTTTACCGCCGAAAGAACGCCGTGGTTTTGTGTTGATCGACCCTCCTTATGAATTAAAAGAAGATTACGAATTAGTGGTGAAAGCGATTGAAGAGGGCTACAAACGTTTTGCCACCGGCGTGTATGCCATTTGGTATCCGGTGGTGCTTCGCCAACATACTAAACGCATTGTGCGTGGTTTGCAGGAAACGGGCATTCGCAAAATTCTGCAAATTGAACTTGCTGTTCGCCCAGACAGCGATCAACGAGGAATGACCGCAAGCGGAATGATTGTGATCAACCCACCTTGGCAGCTTGAGGCTCAAATGAAGAAAATTCTGCCATATTTAACGGACGTGCTAGTGCCGGAAGGAACAGGCTCTTGGGCGGTGGAGTGGATTACGCCTGAGTAGGTAATGTCGCAATGAAGAAAAATAGATTTTTTTATTGGCTATTTCAATGTTGTACTGCTATTTTTGTGCTAGTCAGTAATATTTGGCTTAGTTTAGCACTGTGGGTACACAAACCTTTTGGTTCGATTATGACTTGGGTAGTCATAATTTTTTGGATTGTGCTAACTTGTAGCTTGATTGGATTATATATTAAACGTGTTATTTTTAGCCGTAAAACAGATATTTTTATCTATTTGGGTTGCTTATCTATCGGGCTGATTTGGTTTTTCAGTATGCAGCCACAAAATTATCGTGAGTGGGATCCTGAAGTTGCTAAAGTAATGACATATCAGAAAAACGGAAATCTTATTCAAGTAGACAATGTGAGAAATTTTCATTGGCGAAATTTACGAGATTATGACGTTATTTGGGAAAGTCGCAAGTACGATTTAGATAAAATTGAAACCTTTGATTTAATTCTTTCCGATTGGGGATTAAAGAAAATCGTACATACTATGGTAAGTTTTGGTTTTAGCGATGGACAACGTATTAGCTTTTCTATTGAAATTCGCAAAGAGAAAGGCGAAAGTTTTTCTGCAATAGGCGGCTTTTTCCGTCAATTTGAATTGGGTTTTGTCGCAGGCGATGAATTAGATTTACTCTATACTCGTACCAATATTCGTGGCGAAGATGTTTATATTTATCCGGTTCGCTTATCTAAAGAGGCTATCCAAGAACTCTTTATTTTATATTTACAGAAAGGGCAAGATCTATCAGAAAAGCCACGTTGGTATAATACTTTAATGAGTAATTGCACTACGCTGATTTTTGATATGATGGCAAAAATTGAAATGATTCCTTTAGATTATCGTGGCGTATTATCGGGGTTACTACCTGAATATCTCTATGATAAAGGAGCATTAGATCATAAACATAGTTTAGCAGAGTGGAGAAATATCGCACACGCTAATCCTAAGGTTGCAGATTTTACGAATTTGGCAGAGTCTGCTACTTCTATCTATTCTCAGCTTATTCGCCGAGATTTCCCTGCAATACAGAATAAAGAGTAGGAGTAAAAATGTTAGAATCGCTTTTTAGAAATAGTCGTTTTCTCGTTTTGATTATTGTCATAATGAGCTTTATTGCCTCAATCCTACTCTATATTTCTTCAATTAGTATTACAGGAAATATTATTCTTGAATTTTTCCAAGATATTCCAACCACGCCAAGTGAGGGACCACTTAAAGCAGTAAAACTATTAAAAGCACTAGATGTATTACTGATTGCGTTGGTGTTCCAAATTATTAGCGTCGCACATTATCACTTTTTCCTTTCGAAAAATCAGGATTCAAAATCGCTTTTTTTAGAGGTTTTGCATATTGATAATTATCATGATTTAAAAATCATTATTTTACAGGTTTCTGCAATTATTTTAGCGATTGTATTTCTTGAGCAAGCTGTAGAAGTCGGTGGCTCACTAGAAACGCTTTACCTTGCGATATCTTTGGCTTTAGTGATTTTGTCATTGGTATTTTTAATACGGAATATGAAACATAAAGATTAAACATTACATTTACAAAAATTTTAGAAAAAATAACTGCTTGTATAAAAAGGAAAACGATATGCAACAATACAAACACGACTTTATCGAATTTGCCCTTAGCCGCAATGTGCTGAAATTTGGCGAATTTACCCTAAAATCGGGGCGAATCAGCCCTTATTTCTTCAACGCCGGTTTATTTAACACGGGGCGAGATTTAGCCAAATTAGGCGAATATTACGCCCAAGCGATTCAAGCCTCGAAAATTGATTATGATGTGTTGTTCGGGCCTGCCTACAAAGGCATTCCGATTGCAACCACTGTGGCAGTCGCTCTAGCCAATCAATTTGATGTGGATAAACCTTGTTGTTTTAACCGCAAAGAGGCAAAAGATCATGGTGAGGGGGGCAATTTGATCGGCTCACCACTCAAAGGCAAAATTTTATTGGTGGATGATGTGATTACCGCCGGCACGGCAATTCGGGAATCGATGGCAATTATCAACGCAAACAATGCCGAGCTTGCCGGCGTGCTGATTGCGTTAAACCGCAAAGAAAAGGGCAAAGGCGAACTTTCTGCCATTCAAGAAGTAGAGCGTGATTACGGTTGCCAAGTCTTCTCAATTGTCGGTTTTGATGATTTAGTGACTTTTATTGAAAAATCAGAGCAATACGCCCCTTATTTGCCGAAGATGCGTGAATATCGTGAGAAATATGGGGTGTAGTAATTTTAAATAATTGTGGGGAGATTTTATATCTCCCCTTTTAAATTACCCTGTATTACGCATACCTGCCGCAATACCTGTGATAGTAATCATTAAGGCTTGCTCTAATTCAGGATTGACATTTTCGTCTTGATTACGAATACGGTGTAATAGTTCTACTTGTAGTAGGTTGAGCGGATCGGTGTACACATTACGCAGAGCGATAGATTCTGCAATCCAAGGTAAATCTGCCATTAATTGACCCTCGTGAGCAAGAGCCAGTACGGTTTTGAGATCGGCTTGTAATTGCGTGCGTAGTGCTTTGCCTAAACGATGCAAGTTTGGTGTGACTAAACGTTGATCGTAATATTCCGCTAACCAAATGTCTGCTTTACTGAATACCATCTCAAGCATTCCTATACGAGTTGAGAAGAACGGCCATTCACTGCACATCTCTTTTAATAGCTTTTCGTTACCATCATCAATGAGTTGCTGTAATGCTTGTCCCGCACCTAACCACGCAGGGAGCATTAAGCGGTTTTGCATCCAAGCAAAAATCCACGGAATAGCTCTTAAACTCTCAACACCACCTTTCGGGTTACGTTTTGCAGGGCGTGAGCCAAGTGGTAAGCGAGAAAGCTCTTGCTCTGGCGTTGCGGCTCGGAAATACGGTACGAAATCAGGTTCGCCACGTACCATATTGCGGTAAATTTGGCACGAAATTTCCGAGCCTTTTGCTAATACATCTCGCCACTCTTGTTTGGGTTCTGGCGGTGGGAAAATGTTCGCTTCCAAAATCGCACTGGCGTAGAGTTCTAAACTCTCTACTGCTACCGCAGGCAAGCCCAATTTGAAGCGGATCATTTCACCTTGTTCAGTCACTCGTAAACCGTTTTTCAATGAGCGAGGTGGCTGAGAAAGTAGAGCAGCGTGAGCCGGTGCACCGCCACGTCCGATAGTACCACCACGTCCGTGGAACAGTGTCAATTCAATGTTGTATTTTTCACTTAAATTCACTAAGGCTTCTTGAGCTCGATACTGAGCCCAACCGGCAGCTAACATTCCGGCATCTTTAGCAGAATCGGAATAGCCGATCATCACCATTTGGTAATTGTTGATCACGCCACGATACCAGCCGATATTAAATAAATCGGTCATCACTTTTTCACTGTGATCTAAATCGCCGAGAGTTTCAAATAGTGGTGCAACAGGAATAGTGAATTTGCAACCGGCCTCTTTGAGTAATAAATGTACCGCTAGCACATCAGAGGCTTCACGAGCCATTGAAATTACATAAGCAGAAATCACGCCTTCTGGTTGCTCCGCCACGATTTTACAAGTATTTAACACCTCTTTGGTTTCAGGGCTTGGTGTCCAGTTAGTTGGTAGCAGCGGGCGACGAGAGCTCAACTCACGCACTAAGAAGGCTTGTTTATCATCTTCTGTCCAATGCGAGTAATCGCCTAAGCCAATATAGCGAGTGATTTCTGCAATCGCTATTTCGTGACGAGTGCTTTCTTGGCGAATATCCAGGCGTGATAATCCTAAGCCAAAGCAGCTCACACGGCGTAAACAATCTAATAGTGCACCGTTTGCGATAATCCGCATACCACAGGCTTGTAAGGATTCGTAACAATCAAACAGAGGCTGCCAAAGTTGGTTATCCGAAGTTAAAATTTCAGTTTCATCAATAGTTGATATTTTATCTTCCAAGAGTTCCGCATAGTAAATTTCAGTATTAGCTAATTTTTGGCGTAATGCTTTCAGTACGACACGGTATGGCTCTAAATGTTCGCCATATTTTGTACGAAAAGCGAGTGTACATTGTGTAATAGATAATTCTTCGGTAAGGTGTTTAATATCTTCTAAAAATAACTCAGCTGCTTTCCAACGGTTCATTCTTAATACACGGCGAGTAGTTTCAGCCGTTACAAACGGATTACCATCACGGTCACCGCCCATCCAAGAAGAGAAGCGAACAGGAGCAAGGCTAACGGGGTATTGCACTCCGAAATGTTTCTCTAAATAGAAATTAAGTTGGCGGCAGAATTCAGGTACAGCAGTCCATAGACTGTTTTCAATCACGGCCATACCACCTTTGGCTTCATCAACCGGTGTTGGACGTTGTGTTCTAATTTCATTGGTGTGCCAAGCTAACGCAATCAGTTGCATTAAACGGCGTTTGATTTTGTAACTTTCCGCTTCGGTTAAGTCATCGTGCTCTAATAAATCTAAACATTTATTAATTTCAACGTGCTTATGTCCAAGCGAACGGCGAGTGACTTCAGTTGGGTGAGCAGTGAGCACCAAATCAATCATTAGGCTTTCAACCGTTTTGATCACTTTTTCAACAGGAATATTGTGTGATTTTAAGCGAAGGAAAAGTGAATCTAAGGAACGGCTTCCTAGTGAGTTATTAATATGATGACGAGAAACTGTTTGATGCTGTTCAGCAATATTAGTGAGGTTTAAAAAGTGGCTGAAGGCACGAGCAACAGGTAATACATCATCATTAGAGATATTAGCGAGCTTTTCTAATAATTGTTCACGTGCAGATTCATCGCCAGAGCGTGAATTTCTTGATAATATGCGAATGCTCTCAATCAAATCAAGAATATAATCTCCCTGTGCATCACGGATAGTTTCACCTAAAAACTCTCCTAACATCTGAATATTATGGTGTATGCTTGAATATGGCTGAATCATAAAAAATTCCTATGGTAAATATAAATTAAACTAAGTCTAAATATGCCTAAAATAGGTATAAATAGCAAATAGATTTAATTAAAAATTTGAATTAAATGATCAAAAGCAAAAAAATTGTTGTCTAATCTGAAACAGGCAACCTAATGCCTTTTTATCACAAGAGAGGGATCTGATGAAATCATTTTATACTTTTAGCTTAGCATTATTAATTGGTGGAGTGAGTTTATCTGATGTTGTTTTTGCTAATCAAAGTTACCAAATTACGGAACAAGGCTTGCAATATAAAGTTATTAAAGCAAGTAACGGTAAAAAGCCGAACATCAATGATGATGTAGAAATTCGCTTTAAGTCGTATAACGAGAAAGGCGAGTTATTTGAGGGAACGCTAAATAATGTACCTGTTATTTTACCTGTGCGAGATATGTTTTCTGGGCTTCAACAAAGTTTGATGCTGATGCCGGTAGGTTCAGTTTATGAATTCAAGATTCCTAAACATTTAGGCTATCAAGAAGAGGGAAGTAAATCCAAAAAGCCTGTGTTATATCATATTGAATTATTAAAAATTAATCCTTAGTTTTAATACTAAACAAGCGGTTGAATTTACAACATTTTTTGCAAATTTGACCGCTTGTATTTTGTGCTATTCCTATATCGGAACTGAAGTGGAATTACCAGCTTCCACCGGCACCACCACCGCCTGATGAGCCACCACCGAAGCTATCACCACTGCCGAAACTACCGCCAAAGCCGCCGGAGTCTCTTCCAAATCCACCGCCTAGACCGCCGCCGAAGCCACCACCAAATCCACCTGAGTGTCTGCCGAAACCGCCACTTCTGCGTTGGCTTTCCCTTAGCACTTTCCCTAATTGATCCATTGAACTTGGGCTAATGTAGGTATTATCGCGTGGGCGGAATATGAGGAAGATCACCATTCCTGCAAAGAGGAAAAAGAGTAATCCGTCAATATCATCAAATGCTTCTTGAGCTTCTTCACCATAACTTTCATAAGGAGCATATTCGCCGTTAATGGCTGCCATAATAGCTGATAATCCACGAGCGATCCCTGCTGCATATTGATCTTGTTTGAAGAATGGGGTGATGTCATTTCGAATAATGCTTGATGCAATGGCATCCGGCAATGCTCCTTCTAACCCTCGCCCAGTTGCAATAAAGAGTTTGCGATCATTTTTGGCGATTAGTAATAAAACCCCGTTGTTTTCGTTGTTTTTGCTACGTCCAATACCCCATTTGTTAAATAGGGTGTGAGCATAGGTAGAAATCGCTTCGCCTTCCGTACTAGGTACAATGACGACGGCAATTTGCGAGCTTGTTTTAGCACGGTTAGCAATTAACGCATCTTCTAAGGTTCGCCATTCTTGTTGGCTTAGCGTGTTTTTGGTGTAGTCCGTGATGTAATAAAACGGTTTTGGTGGTTCAGGATAAGTTACCGCCACTGCATTTACGCTAAATACTGCCAGTAGAACGAATAACAAGCGGTCAAAAAAGTGAGAAATTTTGCAAATAGATTTCATCATTTTATTAACACCTCATTAGACAACTCGTTTTGATCATTTTCTTGATAAGGGAAATAGTGGGCTAATGGCTCTTCCACAATTTTAATAGCATCACAAATTGCTTGAGTATAATTACCGTTTTGGCAATCAATACACATTGTTTGATAGATTTTTTGCCAAAAATCATCACCGACTTTTTGGTGAATACCTTCATCGCCAATTACAGCAACATAGTGAGGTTTAAATGAGAGATAAATCAACACGCCATTACGTTGTGCGGTTTCTCGCATTTTGAGTTCATCAAATAGTTGATTTGCACGCACCATAGCCGCATTTTGCATTTCCTCGATCTTGGCTTTTCGCTCTACTACCACACGCAATTCCGCAGAAGTATGCTGCTCTAAATGATAGATTGCTTGTTCGATAAGTTTAGTATCAATAGGCAATTGATTAGAAAGAAAAGAAAATAATCCCATTTGATCCCCTTAAAAATAAAGCAATAAGCACCGAATTTGAAAGAGCTTATTGCTTTAAAATATAGATAATTTAATACAACTTAGTTAAAGTTTACTTGTGGTGCTTTATCCGAGCCTGCTTCAGATTTGAACTGTGGTTTTGCTTTAAAGCCCATAATCATTGCTGCTAATTTAGTTGGGAATTCACGCACTTGCTTGTTGTATTCTTTCACTTTTTCGTTGAAGTTATTGCGTTCAACGTTAATGCGGTTTTCTGTACCTTCTAACTGTGCTTGTAAGTTTAAAAACGCATCGTGTGCTTTTAACTCAGGGTATTTCTCAACTGAAACCAATAAGCGTGAAAGGGCAGAGTTTACACCTTGTTGGGCTTCTTGGAATTTCGCCATTTGCTCTTCGGTTGCATTGCTTGGGTCAATGGTTACCGCCGTTGCTTTCGCACGGGCTTCAATCACAGAGGTTAAGGTTTCTTTCTCAAAGTTAGCTTGACCTTTTACGGTGTTTACTAGGTTTGGAATTAAATCCGCACGGCGTTGATACGCAGATTCTACATTACCCCACACAGAGTTGATGTCTTCTTCTGCACGCATTAAATCGTTATATTTTGTTAATGAATAACCGCCAACAGCAAGAACAGCGATCAATAAAATCCAAAAAATCTTTTTCATTATTAAGTCCTATTAGATAAATGAGAGTGAAAAATTAGAAACATTCTATCGAGAAAAGTAATAGATAGCTAGAGAACTTACAAAATTTTGTTGTAATTCGTCCGCTTGTAAGGTTTCTTTGAGCAAAAAACGGAGCATCAGCTCCGTTTTTCGTTTCTTGGTTTATTGCCGGAATTATTCCGCTTTTTGTTTGATGGTTGCGTAAACCACACCGGTAATGACTGAACCGATTGCGATAGCTGCTAAGTACATCAACGGTTGTGATACGAATGGAATTACGAATAAACCACCGTGTGGGGCTTGTAAGGTGATGCCTAGAGCCATTGAAATTGCACCTGCAGTTGCACCACCTAAGATTGAACTTAGGATTACACGTATAGGATCGGCTGCTACGAATGGTAACGCACCTTCTGAAATAAAGCATAAGCCCAATACAAATGAAGCTTTACCTGCATCACGCTGGTTAGTGTTAAATTTATTGCGAGCAATTAAGGTCGCAATTGCCATACCAATTGGTGGAACCATACCTGCTGCCATTACGGCTGCCATTGGTGTGTATTGCTGTGAGGCGATTAAGCCAACACCAAATGTATAAGCGGCTTTGTTTACAGGGCCTCCCATATCCGTACACATCATTGCACCTAATACAATCCCTAAAATAATTGCGTTGGTTTGACCCATCGTATTTAACCATTCTACTAAAGCGTCCATTAAGGCTTTAACTGGCGGGTTAATGAGGTAAATCATTAACAAGCCAACAATGGCTGAACCTAATAACGGTAAAATTAGAATCGGTTTAAGTGAAGTTAAACTTGGTGGTAGTTTAATTGCACCGTTTAAGAATTTCACTGTGTAACCGGCAAGGAAACCGGCAACGATACCGCCTAAAATCCCAGCTCCGGCTGTGGTTGCCAGCATACCGCCAATTAAACCTACCGCTAAACCCGGGCGGTCAGCAATAGAGAAGGCTACATAGCCTGCGAATACCGCAATCATTAAGTGGAATGCCGCACCGCCGCCGATGTCCATTAATGCTTTCGGCAAGCCGCCTGCGATGGTTTCATCTTTGAATGCTTCAATGCCGAACATAAAGGAAATAGCAATTAACAAACCACCGGCAACCACAAGCGGTAACATATGCGAAACGCCGGTCATTAAGTGTTTGTATAAGCCTTTTTTCTCTCCGGTTGCCGCTTCCGCATTTTCCGCTTTCGCTACGCCACCTTCATACACTTTCGCTTGGGTGAATGCTTTTTCAAACTCTTGAGCGGTTTTCTTCAACGCTAAGCCTGTTGATGTACGGTACATCGGCTTGCCTTTGAATTTCTCTAAATCCACATCAATATCCGCAGCCACAAAAACTAAGTCAGCAGTGGCTACTTCTTCCGCAGAAATTGGGTTGCCTGCACCCACCTGACCACGAGTTTCTACTTTTACGTTCCAGCCTTGAGCCTTGGCGTAGTTTTCAATCGCTTCCGCTGACATAAAGGTGTGAGCCACACCAGTTGGGCAAGCAGTGACCGCCACAATATTTTTCACGCCGGAAGTTGAAACTGCTGGTGCGGCTGTCGCATTTGCAAAAAACTGTCCGTTTTCGACCGCTTGTTTAAGGCTGGCTTCAGGCTGGGCAAAGGCTTGGTCTAAATCTAAGATTGCCCCTTTTTTGCCAGCAGCAACTTGAGGAATAGTGTTATCAAATAACACCACGAAATCCGCTTGGTTGGCATCAACCACGTTGTAGCCTTGCTGTTTGGCAGCTGCCGATAACACTTCATTCACTAAGAAACGACGTGCGTTCCCGAGTGTTTGAGGGAAAACAAAAGAAATATTCATTTGGTGTTCCTTATAAAGATGAAAAATTAGTTTAAAACTGTGATTTGGACTTGTTCCGCCAACGCATCAGTGGCATTGCGATCTTCCACACCCACATTGCTTTGAGCCACCGCATTCGCAGAAGTTGCTGAGGCGAATTTCAGGGTTTGGGCTTTGCCCCAACCTTGTGAGAAACCGTAGATCAAGCCTGCGACCATTGAGTCACCGGCACCCACCGTGCTAACCACATTTTCACAACGTGGCGGTTGAGCTTGTAACACGCCTTCGCTATTGAGCCATAACGAGCCTTTTTCACCCATTGAGACAATCACGTTTTCAATGCCTTGCGAGCGGAGTTGAGCAGCCGCTTCGATAATCTCTTCCATTGAGTTTAATGGGCGACCTACTAACACTTCCAACTCACGGCGATTTGGTTTCACTAGCCAAGGGTGAGCGGTTAAGCCTGCGGTGAGAGCAGCGTTGCTGGTGTCTAACACCACTTTTAAGCCTTGTTGAGATAAAGATTCTAACCACTCAGCGAATTTTTCCGGGCTGACACCACGAGGTAATGATCCACACACCGCCACTAAATCAAATTGATTTTTCCACGTGGTTGATTGCTCAACGAATGTTTCCCAATCTTGCTCGGAAACTTCAAAGCCTAAAAAGTTGAGGTCGGTTACGTCCGCTTCGGTTTCGGTAATCTTCACGTTGATGCGGGTTTTGCCCTGAATGCGGTAGAAGGCATCGTTCAAGCCATTTTGTTTGAACACCTTGACGAAATCGCCTTCGTTTTCGGCCCCTAGAAAGCCGCTAACGGAGAGTGTTGTGCCTAAATCTGCCAACACTTTTGCCACGTTAATGCCTTTGCCTGCAGGGTAGATGCCGAGCGTTTCCACGGTATTCACTTCGCCGATTTCAATGCGTTTTAGTCGCCCAACTAAATCAAATGCCGGGTTGAGGGTTATGGTTGCAATACGCATTCTGTTCCCCTTATTCGCCTAAGCCGGCTTCAATCGCTGCACCGATAGCTGCGAGTGCCGCTTCCGCATCATCGCCTGTTGCCACAAAACGCAGCGTTGTGCCTTTGGTTACGCCAAGAGCCACAATTTTCATTAAGCTTTTCGCACTCACAAGCGGTGAATTTTTATCAACATTTTGCACTTCAATTTTGGCAGCGAATTTTTTCACTTCATTCACTAACACCGCTGATGGGCGAGCGTGCAAACCGTGTTCGTTTTTGATCACAAAAGTTGCTTCTTTTTGGTTTTCTGCCACAGTTGGAACGGTTTCTTGAGCCGCTGGAGCAGGTGCTTGAACGGCTGCACGTTCAATCGTATCTTCCACGTTTGGTACAAAAGACACGCTTTCACCCAAACCGTCCACAAAGGCTTTTTGTAAGGCTTCGATGGCTTGCTCGGCATCATCCCCTTCCGCCACAAAGCGTAAGCGATGCCCAAGGCTTGCCCCTAATGCCACCACTTTCATCGCACTTTTCGCACTTGCCGGTGGGGTTTGGCGGTCTAAATTTTCCACTGTAATTTGTGAATTGAATGCTTTAGCAGTTTGCACTAACACCGCAGACGGACGAGCGTGTAAGCCATTTTCGTTACGCACGGTGAATGTGCCGATCACTTGATTTCCAGCGGCTACATTTTGTTGTGGAGCAGATACTTCTTCGCCTTTTAATAACGCCACAATTTGAGCAGGTGTTGCCGTTACGAATTGTGAGCGAACTTCCGCTTTTAATAATGGGGCTAAAACGCTTTCTAGGCTGTTATCGGTTTGAGCCACGGTGATTAAGGTTTGCCCTTGCGTGTTGCGAGCGACAGCCACACCGTTGGCTTCATTGCCTTTGGCGGAATCATTCACAAACAGATTATTACCTAAATTTAAGGCTTGGCTTGTGACCACATCGCTGATAAAGGCTTGCGAAACATAGCCTCTTTCTTGCAGTTTGCCGGCGTTAATCGCAGAAAGGGTAATCAGGCTTGATGATTCCACATTAAGTGAAACGAGCTCTTCAGAAAGGGAAGGTAGGTTTTTCTTGCCGCTTAATACGGCGATAAATTCATCGAGATTTTGTGTTTTGGCAAGCGTTGCCGCTGCGTCTTCATCGCTTAACACCGAAGTTAATTGGCGAAGCAGGGCTAAATGTTCATCTGATTTTGCCGCAATGCCGATCACAACGTGAGCGATATTGCCCTCTCCCCATTCCACCCCTTGCGGTAGTTGGAAAATTTGCACGCCGGTTTCTTGCACAAGATGACGAGTGTCTAAGGTGCCGTGCGGAATTGCAATGCCGTTACCTAAGAATGTAGAGGTTTGGGTTTCACGAGCTAACATCCCAGTTTCGTACCCTGCCGCAACATTTCCATTTGCGACTAATGCAGCTGCAACAAGGTGAATCACTTCCTCTTTGTTGGTTGCTGAGCTATTTAAGCGGATGTTTTTTGCCGATAAATTAAGCATTTTAACTCCTTATTTTAAGGTTGATTTTTAAACTATAAAAAATTTGCGGATCAGTTTACTCTATTTTTGCTAAACCGTTATAGCTAGATAAGATTAAAATTTATGAAAATGTGATCTAGCTCACAAATTTAGTAGTTATTTCTTTTATTTATGAACTAAATCGATTTAGTCATAGTAATTATTTTGTGATTTGTATCAAAAAACAGAATAAATCTACTTCTTTTATTTTTATTTAATGATAGAGTAGAACTACTAAAATATGAGTATTAAACGTTTAAGTAAGGAGTGCCTATGAAAGATTATACTTACTCCGAAAGAGATTTAATTTTTATTGACCAATTGTCTCTCGGTTATTGCAAAGATCCTTTTTCCTATTTAGGCATTCACTCTATAGATAATGGTATTATCATCAGAGCTTTCCTTCCTTCGGCTGTTTCTTGTCAAGTTATTGATTTAAAAGGAAAACCTGTGTTGTCAATGTTAAAAATTGACGATGCAGGTTTTTTTATTGCCGAAATTATTGGTAAAAAAATTGATTTTTCTTACCGCTTGTTAGTGCAGTATCCACACGCTCAGGTCGATATTGAAGATCCTTACCGTTTCAAAACCCACATTCAAGAGCTGGATAATTGGCTGTTCGCCGAGGGCAGGCAGCTTCGCCCTTACGAAAAACTAGGGGCTCATTTGGTGACTCAAAACGAAGTGGGCGGCGTGCATTTTGCGGTGTGGGCACCGAATGCTCAGCGAGTGTCGGTGGTAGGTGATTTCAACCACTGGAACGGTTTGGTTCATTCCATGCGTTTTCACCCTGATTCAGGTGTGTGGGATATTTTCATTCCAAACGTGCAAAAAGGGGCGTGCTATAAATTTGAGATTTTAGACTGCAACGGCGTGCTACGCTTGAAATCTGATCCTTACGCTTTTGCTTCCCAACTCCGCCCAGAGACCGCTTCGATTGTTTCTGGCTTGCCGAGTTTCGTGTCGGCGGAAAATACCTGCCGAGCAGCAAGTGCAGCAGACAAGCCGATTTCGATTTATGAAGTGCATTTGGGCTCGTGGCGGCGAAATATCGAAAATAATTACTGGCTGAGTTACGAAGAACTTGCCGATGAACTGATTCCTTATGTGAAAGATATGGGCTTTACCCATATTGAACTGCTGCCGGTTTCCGAATTTCCGTTTGACGGCTCGTGGGGCTACCAAACCACGGGTATTTATTCGCCAACTAGCCGTTTTGGCACGCCTGAAGGCTTACGTTATTTCATTCAAAAAGCCCACGAAAAAGGTATTGGAGTGATTTTAGATTGGGTCGTCGGGCATTTCCCAGTGGACGAACACGGTTTAGTCTATTTTGACGGCACGCATTTATACGAACATTCTGACCCGAAAGAGGGCTATCACAAAGATTGGAACACACTGATTTTTAACTACGGCAAAAATGAAGTGAGCAATTATCTTTCGGGCAATGCGTTGTATTGGTTGGAGCGTTTCGGCATTGATGCCTTGCGTGTTGATGCAGTGGCTTCAATGATCTACCGTGATTATTCACGCTCAGACGGCGAGTGGATCCCCAACAAATATGGCGGTCGTGAAAATTTAGAAGCGATTGATTTCCTACGCCACACCAATAACATTCTGCGTGATGAAAGCCACGGCGGAGCGACCATTGCCGAAGAATCCACTTCTTTCGAAGGCGTTTCTCGTTCTACCGAAAATGGCGGTTTGGGTTTCAATTACAAGTGGAATATGGGCTGGATGAACGACACCTTGCGTTATATGCAAAAAGATCCGATCTACCGCCGTTATCACCACAATTTAATGACGTTCGGAATGACCTACCAATACAGCGAGCAGTTTGTACTACCGCTCTCGCACGATGAAGTGGTGCACGGCAAAGGTTCGTTGCTCAACAAAATGCCGGGGGATTGCTGGCAAAAATTTGCCAATCTGCGTGCCTATTATGGCTATATGTGGGGTTATCCGGGCAAAAAATTGCTGTTTATGGGCAATGAATTTGCTCAAGGCAAAGAGTGGAGTTTTGAAGAGAGTTTGGATTGGTATCTGCTCGGCGAAGAGGGTGGCGACTGGCACAAAGGAATGTTGGGCTGGGTGAAAGCCTTGAACCATCTCTACACCCAAACCCCTGCCTTGTTTGAGCAAGATTATGACCCAGCCGGTTTTGAATGGCTGGTGGTGGACGACCACGATAATTCCGTATTCGCTTTTGAACGCAAAGCGAAAAACGGCGAGAGCGTGATTGTGGTGAGCAATTTCACCCCGATTGTACGTAAAGATTACCGTTTTGGCGTGAATGAGTTGGCAGAATATCAGGAACTTCTTAATTCAGATTTAGCTTGTTTCTGTGGTAGTAACGTGAGCAATGCAGATAAGTTTGAGAGTGAATTTGTGCCATTACATGGTAAAGATTACTCAATTAGTATCACTTTACCACCACTATCTACGATTTTCATCACAAAAACGAAAAAACAAATTACTCAAAAAGCAACAAAGAGTAAGAAGATAAGTAAAAAATAAAATGCAGTATCAGAGAGGTAAACCTTACCCGTTAGGCAGCAAAATAAGCCTACAAGCGGGCAAATTTGGCACAAATTTTGCAATTTTTTCCGAAAATGCGACCGCTATTGAATTGTGCCTTTTTGATGAAAATAATCAAGAAACTTGTATTCCAATGACTGCAAGTGAACATACTTGGCATATTTTTGTTGAAGGTATTGGGGCTGGCGTTAAGTATGGTTTTCGAGTAATAGGTGAGCAAAACGAAAAAGCTGGTTTGTTATTTAATAAGAATAAACTGTTACTAGATCCTTATGCTAAGGCGATTACAGGCACACCCGATTTAAGTAATGCTGAGGCTGCTAGTTGGTATGAGTGGAATGATGCTCGGGATAACGGACAAATTGCCCCCAAATCGGTAGTAGTTGATGAAACATTTGATTGGGAAAATGATACGTTACTTTTTCATACTTGGGCAGAAACTATTATTTATGAAATGCACGTTAAAGGTTTTAGTCAGTTAAATCCTGAAATCCCACAAGAAATTAGAGGAACTTTTGCAGGATTAGCTCACAAAAACTCGATTGAATATTTGAAAAAGCTCGGCATTACCGCAGTTGAATTATTACCTATCACTTACCATATTGACGAACCGCATTTACAAAAACAAGGCTTAGTTAATTACTGGGGTTACAATGTTTTAGGCAATTTTGCCGTTGATCCGAAATTGGCTGCAGATAAGCAAAATCCGCTTAAAGAGTTTAAGCAATTAGTGAAGACATTACACAATGCCAATATAGAAGTGATTATGGACGTTGTGTTTAACCATACCGCAGAAGGTAGTAAAGATGGCGCGATGCTTAGCTTTAGAGGGATTGATAATCGCGCTTATTGGCTAAACGGACAGGGTGAATATGAAAATTGGACTGGTTGTGGTAACACACTCAATTTAACCAATATTAATATTCTCCGTTGGGCAATCGATTGCTTATGTTATTGGGTAGACGAATGCCATATTGATGGATTCCGTTTTGACTTAGCCTCTATTTTAGGCAGAACACCACGTTTTTCCGAAAAAGCTGATTTTTTCACGGCAATAAAAAGCCACTCGAAATTAGCTAGCGTTAAGCTAATTGCTGAGCCTTGGGATATTGGAATGCATGGCTATCAATTAGGTAAATTCCCAGCATTTTTTTATCAATGGAATGACCGCTATCGTGATGATATGCGTCGTTTTTGGCTAAGAAAGAAACTTGATTTAGCCACATTTGCCTGTCGATTTGCAGGAAGTGATGATGTTTTTCTGCACAGTTCTGGCTCTAAAAGCATTAATTTTATTACTGCCCACGATGGCTTTAATCTGCAAGATTTAGTGAGTTACAACAAAAAACATAATTTTGCCAATGGCGAAGAGAACCGTGATGGACATGGCACGAACCACAGTAATAATCACGGTGTTGAAGGCGATACTAATAAGGAATCAGTAAAAAATCAGCGAGAAATGACCGCTTGTAGCTTATTAGCAACCTTACTTCTGTCAAATGGTGTGCCAATGTTATTTGCTGGTGATGAAATGGGGCATATCCAACAAGGTAATAATAACTGCTACTGCCAAGATAACGAAATCACCTGGCTAGATTGGGAAAATTGTAATCAAACTAGGGTGGATTATGTGAGCGATTTAATCTCCATACGCAAGCAAATTTCACTGTTATCGAAGCAAAATAAGTGGTGGACTGAAGAGTTGGTTCAATGGCTAAATCCATCAGCTGAAGCTATGCAGATAAATGATTGGCATAATAAAGAATTAAGACAATTAACTATTTTATTAGAAGGGCAATGGCTCATTTTAATGAATGCTTATAAGCAGCCTAAAGAATTTTTACTTCCTCAGGGCAACTGGCAAGTTGTTTTTGGACAGGAAAAAGGGACTTTGATGACAGACACGCAAGCCGTCATGCTCGATCAGATGGGAGTCTGCGTACTTCAAAAAAGTGACATTCATACTTAAACTTAAGGACTTCTTATGCTAAACCAAGAATCAACAGCCCTTGTTGCAAGACAAGACTTAACGAATGACACTCTCGTTTTAATTTTAGCAGGAGGACGTGGTTCTCGCCTTTACGAGCTCACTGACAAACGTGCGAAACCGGCGGTGTATTTTGGTGGTAGCCGCCGTATTATTGACTTTGCGTTATCAAACTGCATCAACTCGAATTTATTGAAAATCGGCGTGATCACCCAATATGCGGCTCACTCGCTGCTACGCCATTTGCAACGTGGCTGGTCGTTCTTGCCTTACGAGCGTAACCAATACATCGATATGCTACCGGCTCGCCAACAGTTAGACGAAAACACGTGGTATCGTGGCACGGCGGATGCGGTGTATCAAAATATGGGAATGATGAAATCGCACTACCGTCCGAAATATGTGATTATTTTAGCAGGCGATCATATCTACAAAATGGATTATACCCAAATGCTCAAAGATCACGTCGATCAAGGGGCGAAATGTACCGTGGGTTGCATTGAAGTGCCTCGTGAACAGGCATCTGAATTTGGCGTGATGGCGGTGAATGAAAAATTAAAAGTGAAAGAGTTCGTGGAAAAACCGGCTAACCCACCAGCAATGCCAGGCAAACCGGATTCTTCTTTAGCTTCAATGGGTATCTACGTGTTCAATGCGGATTATCTCTACGAAATGTTGGAAAAAGAGGCTTCTACGCCGGGTACTTCACACGATTTCGGAAAAGATATTATTCCAAAAGCAGTAGAGCAAGGCGTGTTGTATGCTCACCCATTTGAGCGTTCGTGCAAAGGTCGCAACGCAAGCGGAGCGATTTACTGGCGTGATGTGGGCACCATCGACAGCTACTGGTCGGCACATATGGATTTAGTGTCGGAAGAGCCGGAGTTAGATCTCTACGATGAATCTTGGCCGATCCACGGTCGTCCTCAACAAACTGCACCGGCACGTTTTTTCTATAACCGTTCAAGAGCCCGCACGCTAGATAACTCATTGATCGCCGGAGGTTGTGTGATTACCGATGCGGAAATTAGTAACTCCGTGCTGTTCAACCGTGTCCACGTTGATGCGGAATCGGTGATTGAATATGCTGTTATTCTGCCGCAAGTAACCATCGGCAAAAACTGCATCATTAAACGTGCGGTAATCGACCGCCATTGCGTGATTCCAGATGGCTTACAAATCGGTGTGAATGCAGAAGAAGATGCGAAGCACTTCCGTGTTAGCAAAAACGGCATTGTGTTGGTGACGCAATCAATGCTAGACAAACTGGCAGGCAAAGTGGCGAATACGGATATTAAATATACAATCTAAAATTTGCTGATATAATGCTTCGGGCGAGAAATGGGAAGATGAACGCCCGAAGTATCTTGATTCAAGCGGTCTTATTTTTATCAAATTTTGCAACACACGAATGGTTTAAAAAATGAAAATTTTACACGTATGCTCGGAAATGTATCCGCTGATTAAAACTGGTGGACTGGCTGATGTAATGGGGGCGTTGCCCTTTGCTCAACAGCAGGCTGGTAATGATGTCCGAGTGCTGATTCCTTACTACCCGAAAGTGGCTCAAAACTTAGGCGAAACGGTGGAAGTGGCAACGATCGGCACCTTCGCAGGGCTTGTGACGGTGCGTTTTGCCTATTTCAACGGCTTGGGCGTTTATGTAATTGATGCCCCACATCTTTTTATGCGTGACGGCAACCCTTATCACGATGCCAACTATCAAGACTATATCGACAACTACAAACGTTTTGCATTGCTCGGCTATGTGGGAGCTCAACTTGCCCAAGGATTAGATCACTGGTGGGGAACCGCTCAAGTGCTTCACGCCCACGACTGGCAAGCCGGTTTGGCTTGTGCTTACCTCAAAAGTTGGGGTAGTGCGGTCAAAAGCGTATTTACGATTCACAATATTGCCTACATCGGGCGTTTTAACGCCTTCCATTTGGAGGAACTTGGCTTGCCGTGGGAATTTTTCAGTGCTGAAGGGCTGGAGTTCTACGGTGAAATTTCCTACCTAAAAGCAGGTTTATATTTTGCTGACCGTATTACCACCGTTAGTCCAACTTACGCCCGAGAAATAACCGAAGAAATTGCAGGGGCTGGTTTGCACGGTTTATTGGCAGTTCGCCAATCGCAAGGCAGATTAAGAGGAATTTTAAACGGCGTTGATGGGGACGTGTGGAATCCAGAAACCGACTCGAATATCGTGGCGAATTATCGCCCGAACTATATGCACGGTAAGGCGAAAAACAAAGCGGAATTGCAACGAATTTTCAGCTTGTCTGAAGATAAAGATGCCTTGTTAATGGTGATGGTCACTCGCCTAACCGAGCAAAAAGGAGCAGATTTCCTGTTAGCCAATATCGACAGCTTAATGCAGCACAATGTGCAAATTGTGGTGCTGGGGAGCGGCTCGCCGGATTTGGAAAACGCATTACGCTATTTCCAACACAAATATCCGAATCAAATCGGCGTGAAAATTGGCTATGATGAAGCCCTTTCTCACCAAATCATCGCCGGTGGTGACGTGATTTTAGTACCAAGCCGTTTCGAGCCTTGTGGTTTAACCCAACTTTACGGCTTGAAATATGGCACGCTGCCGCTGGTTCGCCGCACGGGCGGATTAGCCGACACCGTTTTCGACAGCCACAAAGAGAGCATCGAAAACCGCACTGCAACCGGTTTTGTGTTTGATTACCCAGACGCTACGGCATTTTTAGATGCGGCAATGCGAGCAGTGAATTTGTGGCAAAAACAGAAATTATGGTCAAGCATACGCCAAAATGCTCTCGCTCAAGATTTCGGCTGGGCGAAAGTGGCAGAGCAGTATCAAAATTTATATCACGAAATTATTTAATTTATATATTTAAAATACAATTACAAGCGGTTCAGTTTGCAAAAAAATTTGTAAATTCAACCGCTTGTAATGTTCATAGAAATTAGGAGAACTTACTCAATGAGCAGGCAGTCATTAAGCCCCGAAATGATTAAAAGCGTAAAAGACGCAATTTTACATAAAATGGTGTTCGCATTAGGTGTTGAACCTCGTGATGCCAGCAAACGTAACTGGCTAAATGCCACCTTGCGTGTGGTGCGTGATTTATCGACCGAAGAGTGGTTACTAACCCGCCGCAGCCAAGTAGCGAACGGTAGCCGCCGTGTGTATTACCTTTCAATGGAATTTTTGATGGGGCGTACTTTCAGTAATGCGATGATCTCTGAAGGTGTCTATGAGCTGATTGGTGCTGCGTTAAAAGAGTTAGGACAAGATCTTGAAGATATTATTAACGAAGAAGGTGATCCAGGTTTAGGTAACGGTGGTTTAGGTCGATTAGCGGCTTGCTATTTAGATAGCCTTGCGACAATGAAAATCCCCGCTATCGGTTACGGTATTCAATACGAATACGGAATGTTCCGCCAAGAAATCTGTAATGGCGAACAAGTAGAACAACCTGATGAATGGTTAGAAAATGAATTTGTGTGGCCATATTTACGCTCAAGCAAGCGTTTCCCTGTTCGTTTTGGTGGAAAAACGTGGTGTGAAGGTAAAAAAGTGGTGTGGCAACCAGAAGAAGAGATCACTGCTCAAGCTCACGATCAGCTGATTCCGGGCTTCGAAACCACATCAACCAATAGTTTACGTTTATGGTCTGCCCACGCTTCAGGCAAAGGTTTTGCATTGTCAGAGTTTAATCGTGGTGATTATTTTGCCGCAATAGTAAAACAAAACCGCTCGGAAGATGTTTCCCGAGTACTTTATCCGGATGATTCCACCTACAACGGGCGTGAGTTACGTTTACGCCAAGAGTATTTCCTCTGCTCGGCATCGGTGCAGGATATTATCCGCCGCCACGAAGCAGAGTTTGGCTCTTGCTTGAACTTGGCAGACAAAGTTGCCATTCACTTAAACGACACCCACCCAACCCTTGCCGTACCTGAATTAATGCGAATTTTAATTGACGAAAAAGGTTATTCTTGGGAACAAGCGTGGGCAACTACCAGCAAAACATTCTTCTATACTAACCATACCTTAATGAGTGAAGCGTTAGAAACCTGGCCGGTAGAAATGTTAGCCCGAGTGTTACCACGTCATTTAGAAATTATTTTTGATATTAATGAACATTTCTTAGAAGAAGTGCGTAGCCAATTCCCGAACGATAACGAACTGATTTCTCGAGTTTCATTAATTGATGAGCAAGGTGATCGCCGTGTGCGTATGGCGTGGCTTGCAGTAGTAGCTTCTACGAAAGTAAATGGTGTAGCGAAAATCCACTCTGATTTAATGGTAGAATCCATTTTTGCCGATTTCGCTCGCATTTTCCCAAATCGTTTTACCAATGTAACAAATGGCGTAACGCCTCGCCGTTGGATCAAAATTGCTAACCCGGGGCTTGCGAATATTTTAGATAAATATATTGGCGATAAATGGTTAACCGATTTAAGCGAGTTAGAAAAATTCAATGATTTTGCTGATGATGCGGATGCGCAATCTCAAGTTGCTGCAGTGAAATTTGAGAATAAACGCCGTTTAGCAAACTATATTGAAGAAACACAAGGCATTATACTCAATCCGGAAGCGATTTTTGACGTACAAATCAAGCGTATCCACAAATATAAACGTCAGCAAATGAATGTACTTCACATCATTACGCTTTATAACCGTATTTTAAGAAACCCAGCTGCGGATTGGACACCTCGTGTGTTCATCTTTGCAGGTAAAGCGGCGAGTGCTTATTACGCAGCGAAGAAAGTGATTCGTTTAATTAATGATGTGGCAAGTGTAGTAAATAATGACTCTCGCATTAATGATTTAATCAAAGTCGTGTTCATTCCGAACTACGGCGTGTCGCTAGCTCAAATGATTATTCCTGCAGCGGACGTTTCAGAGCAGATTTCTTTGGCAGGGACCGAGGCTTCGGGCACGTCAAATATGAAATTCGCCCTCAATGGTGCTTTAACTATTGGTACGCTAGACGGTGCGAACGTAGAAATTTTAGATCGTGTAGGCAAAGAGAACATCTTTATTTTCGGTAATGAAGTAGAACAAGTGGAAGAACTTCGCAGTAACGGTTATTCACCTTATCACTATTACGAAAAAGACAGCGAACTAAATGAGGCAATTTCACAAATTCTAAACGGTAAATTCTCACCGGAAGATCCGTACCGTTATCAAGATTTGATCTTAAATTCAGGTGACTATTACCAAGCGTGTGCCGACTACCGTAGTTATGTGGAAGCCCAAGAACGTGTGGCTCAAGCCTACCGCAACAAAAAAGCGTGGACACGTTCGGCAATCATCAACATCGCTAATATGGGCTACTTCTCATCAGACCGTTCGGTAATGGATTATGCGAATAATATTTGGAAAATCGAACCAATGAGTGAAGAGCAGTTAAAGGGCGATTCGACGATAGATAGCATTATCGAAAGTTCAAATAAATTATTGAATTTAAAGTAATGGTTTAGAAGAAAACGGTAAGAGAAATCTTACCGTTTTTTACTATTATAAGTATAAGGGATTTGCAAATTTCTGCCTAAAATGAACCGCTTGTTAATTTGATTTCTCAACCGCTGTCAGCATTCCTCTCAACAAATTCAACTCATTGGTTTCAAGTTCTGCCCGTTGGTAAAGTCGGCGGAGCTTCAACATTACGGCATCATTGCGGATAAAGCCCAACTCTTTGTATAAACGTTCGGTGTGAGCGAAAAAATGTTCTAGGGCTTCTGCGGTTGGATACTCTTTTGCCTCTACAAGCGGTTGTTTTTCTGCTGTTTTTTGCAAATATGCCATACGGATTTCATAGCATGCCAGTTGCACCGCCATCGCTAAATTGAGCGAGCCATAATCGGGATTGGTTGGGAAATTGAGATGATAGTGGCATTTAAGTAGCTCTTCATTGGTTAGCCCTATACGTTCACGACCAAACACAATTGCGACTTTGCCAAGATTTGCACGTTTTATGACTAACTCCCCACAATCTCTTGGTTCAATTAAACTATTTTGTAGATGGCGAAGTCTAGCACTTGTGCCAATCACTAGCTGGCAGTCGGCAATGGCTTCATCAAAAGTAGGGTAGATTTGGGCGTTATCTAGTACATCTTTTGCCCCAGCCGAAAGAGCTTCAGCTTGTTCATCAATAAGTTGTTTAGGAGCTACTAAACGCAAATGGGTTAAGCCCATTGTTTTCATTGCACGAGCGGCTGAACCTATGTTAGCTGGAAGAGACGTTTCCACTAGAATAATCTGAATTTGGTCTAAAATTGACATTGAATTTGTTTCGTTTTTGTTAAATTTGCAGACTTAATAGTGTAGCAAAATTTTTGATAGCTTAAAATTTGAAAAAATATGAAATAATCCCTAAAAATAGTCAGATTTTTTTACAATTTTAGTTTATTTAATGGTACATTTAGACAGTTTTTTAACTTGAGTGAGGCTAATTATTTAGCCTTGAATAATAACAACCATACAGGAGTCTTTATGCTTATTGGTGTACCAAGAGAGCTGCTAGACGGTGAAACTCGTGTGGCGGCAACGCCTAAAACCGTTGAGCAGATTAAAAAACTTGGCTTTGATGTCCTTATTGAAAGTGAGGCCGGTTTTAAAGCTAGTTTTGAAGACAATGCATTTTTAAATGCAGGTGCGAATATCGGCACGCAACAAGAAGTTTGGAATGCAGACATTATTTTTAAAGTGAATGCCCCAACTGAAGCTGAAATTGCTTTAATCAAAGAAGGTGCAACCTTAGTGAGCTTTATTTGGCCTGCACAAAATCCAGAATTAATGGAAAAATTGCAGTCGAAAAAAATCAATGTGTTAGCAATGGATGCTGTGCCGCGTATCTCTCGTGCTCAAGCTTTAGATGCGTTGAGCTCAATGGCGAATATTTCGGGCTACCGTGCGGTGATCGAGGCGGCAAATTCATTCGGCAGCTTCTTCACTGGCCAAATTACCGCAGCAGGTAAAGTGCCACCAGCAAAAGTGCTTGTGATTGGTGCAGGTGTAGCTGGTTTAGCGGCAATTGGTGCGGCAAACAGCTTAGGGGCAATTGTGCGAGCCTTTGACTCTCGCCCAGAAGTAAAAGAGCAAGTGAAATCAATGGGTGCTGACTTCTTAGAAATTGATTTTGAAGAAGAAGGTGGCTCAGGCGATGGCTATGCGAAAGTGATGTCGGAAGAGTTCAACCGCCGTGCGATGGAACTTTATGCCGCTCAAGCGAAAGAGGTAGATATTATCATCACCACCGCTGCAATTCCAGGTAAACCGGCTCCACGCTTAATCACTAAAGAAATGGTGGATTCAATGAAACCGGGTTCTGTGATTGTGGATTTAGCAGCGGCTACAGGTGGTAACTGCGAATACACCAAAGCAGGCGAGGTGGTGGTGACGGACAATCAAGTGAAAGTCATCGGTTACACCGATTTCCCGGCTCGCTTACCAACCCAATCTTCCCAACTTTACGGCACTAACTTAGTCAATTTATTAAAACTGTTAGCACCGAATAAAGATGGTCAAATTGATATTAATTTTGACGATGTGGTATTGCGTGGCGTAACGGTAGTGCGTGATGGCGAATTAACTTGGCCTGCTCCACCAATTCAGGTTTCCGCTCAACCGCAAAAACAAGCGGTGGCTCCACAAGCGGTCAAAAAAGAAGAAAAACCTGCAAATCCAAAAGTGAAATATGGAGTAATGGCAGGCGTAGGAGCATTATTCTTATGGATTGCTTCTGTTGCACCAGCGGCGTTTTTATCGCACTTTACCGTGTTTGTGTTAGCTTGCGTGGTGGGTTACTACGTGGTCTGGAATGTAAGCCATGCATTACACACGCCACTTATGGCTGTAACCAATGCGATTTCAGGTATTATCATCGTAGGTGCGGTATTACAAATTGCACAACCTGTTGGTAATTTCTTTATTGATATTTTAGCCTTTATTGCGATTTTAGTTGCCAGCATTAATATTTTTGGTGGCTTTAAAGTAACGCAACGAATGCTGGCAATGTTTAGAAAAGGTTAAGGAGAACGAAGATGTCTTTTGGATTTGTTACCGCTGCCTATATTATTGCAGCACTTCTCTTTATTATGAGTTTAGCCGGTCTTTCTAAACACGAAACCGCAAAAGCCGGTTGCTGGTATGGTATTGTGGGTATGGGCATTGCCTTAGTCGCAACCATTTTTGGCCCGCAATCTCACGGCACCATTTGGATTTTAATTGCTATGGCAATCGGTGGATTCATCGGCGTTAAAAAAGCGATTAAAGTTGAAATGACGGAAATGCCGGAACTTGTAGCAATTCTACACAGTTTTGTAGGTTTAGCAGCAGTATTAGTTGGCTTTAATAGCTATGGTTTACATATTGAAGCACCAATGCCAGCTTATTTAGTTAGTGAGGCGGAAAAAGCAGCATTCTTAGCAGAACAAGCAACACTTGCTAACATTCACAATGTTGAAGTGTTCTTAGGGATATTCATTGGGGCAGTTACTTTCTCTGGCTCATTAGTGGCATTTGGGAAATTAAGCGGTAAATTATTTGGTCGTAAAGTGTCTTCTGCGGCATTAAATATTCCTCACAAACATAAATGGAATTTGGCAGCGATTGTTGTTTCAATCTTCCTAATGATTGTTTTCTTAAATCACCCGGAAAATATTTTCCCTGTGTTGATTATGACTGCAATCGCTTTAGTGTTCGGTTGGCACTTAGTTGCTTCTATCGGTGGCGCGGATATGCCGGTGGTAGTCTCAATGCTCAACTCTTATTCAGGTTGGGCAGCGGCAGCGGCAGGCTTTATGCTAAGTAACGACTTGTTAATCGTAACAGGTGCATTAGTGGGTTCTTCAGGTGCAATTCTTTCTTACATTATGTGTAAAGCGATGAACCGCTCATTCATCAGCGTTATTGCAGGTGGCTTTGGTAATGATGTGCAGTCTAGCAAAGATGATGAAGAATACGGTGAACACCGTGAAACTAACGCAGAAGAAGTGGCAGAAATGCTGAAAAATGCAAGCTCTGTTATCATCACTCCGGGCTACGGTATGGCGGTAGCACAAGCTCAATATCCGGTAGCGGAAATCACGGCTAAATTACGCGAAAAAGGTGTGAACGTGCGTTTTGGTATTCACCCTGTAGCTGGCCGTTTACCGGGTCATATGAACGTATTACTTGCTGAAGCGAAAGTACCTTACGATGTGGTGCTGGAAATGGACGAAATCAATGATGATTTTGAAGATACTGATGTGGTATTAGTTATCGGTGCAAACGACACCGTAAACCCAGCGGCATTAGACGACCCATCAAGCCCAATTGCAGGTATGCCAGTGCTTGAAGTATGGAAAGCACAAAACGTTATCGTATTTAAACGTTCAATGGCGGTAGGTTATGCAGGCGTTCAAAATCCTCTATTCTTTAAAGAAAACACTCAAATGCTATTTGGTGATGCGAAAGAAAGAGTTGATGATATTCTAAGGGCGTTGAATAATTAATAGTAAAAAAGCGAGCATATTGCTCGCTTTTTTAATACTACAAGCGGTGGATTTCATTTGAAAGTTTGCAAAATTTTTTAGAAAATATACCGCTTGTATTTATTTAAATTACCAACAGTAATAGCAATAATGCCAACCCCTATATCTATGATCTCTCTCGTAATTCCAACGTATTTCCTCTATCTCTAATTGTGATTTATAATTTTGCCACGCCATTTTATAGCAGGCTTGGAACATTGGATCATTAACTTTTTCGGCATAACGCTTTTTAAATACAGCTTCTTCTTTCTTAGTTTGACTAAGCGGCGGATTAAATTGTTGGTGCATTAATTCTGCGGCCTCAACATCGCATTGTTTTGCCAGTTGTACTTGCAAATCTTGTTCCGCTCTTACTTGTTTCGCTCGGCGTTCCGCTTGTTGTCCAGGCGTTAAGGTACAGGCGGTTAAAATGAATGAAAGCGAAAGCGTTAAACCTAATTTTGCTATTTTCATATCCAAATCCTTATATCCAAATTCTCTTAGTTGAATTGGTTAGTTATTCTACTGCTTCTTGCTCATCTTCTTCAAGCTCATCAGCCATAGCACTTAAGGCATCACGAGTTAATTGAGCGAGAGCTTTATAGAAACCACTATCAACGGCTTCAACTTTACCTAAGAATTTACTAGCACATGGGAGTAAAAAACGCTCAAATAGTATTTTTTGTGCAAGCGTAGAGTCAAGATTGTCTTCAATCCACGAGGCGGTTAAAAGTAATAATGCAACGTGATCTGCATTCTCTAATGCGGGCATTGCTCGCTCTTGGCGGAATGTTACAAAATCCTCAACAGATAAACCATAGGTAGAAATTGTTGTAGCAATAGCCCCATTTTCTGCAAAAAGTGCTTGATAGCTTGCTTCTAATTGCGTAGGGTTAGCACTCTTTTGCAAAATATTCAATGCGTTCTCGCTTTGGGCATCGGTACTTAATGCCCAATGTTGTTGTAATCCGCCTTGTGCAAGCCAATTAAATGTACCGGCTAGAATCGGATCTGTTGGGTTGCGGTAAAATAAATTGCCAAATAGACGGCAAAGCAGTGAAAAATCGTTGATGGTTGTTTCGCTCATAATATTAAATAAGTAAATAAAAGTCGTATTAGTATAACAGAACATCAGAGAGGACAGAATGAAATATATTGGGGCTCACGTGAGTGCTTCAGGTGGTGTGGAAAATGCGGTTCTGCGTTCGGTAGAAATTGGAGCGAATGCTTTTGCGTTGTTTACTAAAAATCAACGTCAGTGGCAAGCTCCGCCACTAAAAGCCGATACGATTGGAAAATTTAAGAGATTTTGTGCAGCACATCATTTTTCAGCAGAGCAAATTTTGCCACACGATAGTTATTTAATTAATTTAGGTAATCCGGAAGCAGAAGCATTGAAAAAATCTCGTACGGCATTTATTGATGAAATGAGTAGGGCGAATCAGCTTGGCTTGAAATTACTCAATTTTCACCCTGGCTCGCATTTAAAGAAAATTTCTGAGCAAGATTGTTTGTCTCGAATTGCAGAATCTATCAATATGGCAGTTGAAGTGGTGCCAAATGTGATTGCAGTTATTGAAAATACGGCAGGACAAGGCTCTAATTTAGGTTGGCATTTTGACCATTTAGCAAAAATTATTGAGCAAGTAGAAGATAAAAATCGAGTTGGTGTATGTTTGGATACTTGTCATTTATTCTCGGCTGGTTACGATATTAGCTCCTATGAAAAAAGCGAGGCAGTATTTAATGACTTTAATCAAACGGTTGGTTTTCATTATTTAAAAGGGATGCACTTAAATGGTTCAAAAACACCACTAGGTAGCCGTGTAGATAGACACCATACGCTAAGAGAAGGCACAATTGGCACAGAAGTTTTTGCATTTATTATGCAAAATCCAAATTTTGACCGCATTCCACTTATTTTAGAAACAATTTTGTCTGAAATTTGGGCAGATGAAATAAAATTTCTTCGCACATTGGAACTAAAATAGGTTATACTGGTCTTAGATGTCGGTCTGGAGCAATCCAGACTTTTGTTTTGTATATTGTTCTGATCTTTTAAAGATCCTAATTAAGGAATAAACCGCTGTAATTGTTCTGGCGAGACGAGATATTAATTATGAAAAAAAATCTTTTTGCAGTAACCCTAAAACCGTTATTCATCACTTCCATTTTAGCTGTTTTTGGTAGTTATTCTTCTATTGCTGTTGCGAGTTTAAGTACAAAACCAGCAACGCCAAATCAAATTGTTGCAAGTAAAGCAGAAAGATTATCTAAATCTTCTATCTCAACAAATCGCCCTCAACACTCCTCTCGTGCAGAACAAACTGCAAGTAGCAGTAATCGTATTAATAGTGTTTATCGCAACTGGGTTGGCACACGTTACCGTATGGGTGGCACAACTAAAGCAGGTATTGATTGCTCTGCTTTTGTGCGTGAAGTAATGGGTAAAGCATTTAATCGAGATATGCCTCGTTCAACCGCAGAACAACGTCATATTGGTCGCTCTATTTCAAAATCAGATTTACGCCCGGGCGATTTAGTTTTCTTCCGTAAAAATAACCACGTCGGGGTTTATATCGGTAACGGTAAATTTGTGCATGCGAGTTCAAGTCGTGGTGTAACTACCAGTTCATTATCAGAAAGCTACTGGTCAAGAACTTACACTCAATCTCGCCGAGTAATTTAAAGAATGAATAAGGGGACTAGTGCCCTTATTTTTTATTTCTATTATGCTACTCGTTGCTTACTTTGTGTAAATGCTCCACGAGTACGCATTTGATGTACTACGTTTGTAATCACGCCGGAAATTTTGACTTCATTCCAATCAGTAATTCTCAAATTGGGTTCGCTTACATCTAATGAAAACAGAATTTTTTGATTTATTCCTTGTGCATTTTTGAGTTCACTAAAGAATTGATAGAATTTGTATTCACCATTCTTTTCTAGCACCAATAAATCATTCACTAAATAGTGGTCGGTATTTTCTACAATCAGCAGATCATCAAGTTCAATTCCCCACGCAATTAAGTTAGGGTTTTTAACGTGAATGAAAAACGTATCCGTTGGGCGTTTAATGCAAAGTGAATTAAGATCAAGTTTTACAGAACGGCTACTGTTAAAATCCCGATAAAGCGGAATCGGTTGATGAGATACCGTTTGTGTTGAAATTTGTTTTAATGAAGCCATTGTGAGATCCTCTATCTGTCTTTTTATACAGTTTATTTTACTGTGTAAAAAAACAGTGTCAATACTTTATTTAAATTTTTTGTGAATTTAAACAGTATTTTGACCGCTTGTTATTCGCTAGTAAGTAATAAAAAAGCACCCAATATGGGTGCTTCTTCGCATTAAAAACTGTTATTATAGACTTTCAGTAAAAGTACGAGTAATAACATCACGTTGTTGTTCAGGGGTTAATGAGTTGAAACGCACTGCATAACCTGAAACACGAATGGTTAATTGTGGATATTTCTCCGGGTTTTTGATTGCATCTTCTAATGTTTCACGGCGTAAAACATTCACGTTTAAGTGCTGACCACCTTCCACTTTGATAGTTGGAGCAACATTTACTGGTACTTCGCGGTATGCAATGTCGCCCAATTCACTGATTGCAACGATTTGATCTTCTTGGTAACCCGCTTTAGCTGCTAAGCAACGAGCTTCATTTTTAGCTTCATCTAATAACCAAAAAGAGTTTAATAAGTTGCTGTTTGCTGACTCAGTGATTTGTACACCTTTAATCATTTTAAGTTCTCCTATAAAGAGTGAAATTGAAAATTACGAAAAAAGTTTAAATATTCAAATTTATTTGAAACCATTGTACCCCTTTTTAGATAAAAAGCGATAAAAATTTAACCATTTTTAGCTTAAAATATTCTGTTTGTATGAAATTTAACCATAATTGAGCGTTTTTTATGAAAACTTGGACTGAAGCCTTAGGTAAAGAAAAGCAAAAAGATTATTTTCAACAAATTTTGAAATATGTTCACAATGAACGATTAGCAGGTAAAGTAATATATCCTCCGCAGAATGAAGTATTCAGTGCGTTTGCTTTAACGGAATTTAGCGAGGTAAAGGTAGTCATTTTAGGACAAGATCCTTATCACGGACCAAATCAAGCTCACGGATTAGCCTTTTCCGTTAAGCCTCCTGTTGCTCCGCCCCCATCTTTGTTGAATATGTATAAGGAATTGTCCGAAGATATTAAGGGATTTCAAATTCCAAATCACGGCTATTTAATTGATTGGGCAAAACAAGGCGTTTTTATGTTAAACACGAGTTTAACTGTTGAGCAAGGTAGAGCAGGCTCACATTCACAAATTGGCTGGGAGATTTTTACCGATAAAGTTATCGCACAATTAAATGAACATCGAGAGAATTTGGTGTTTTTACTTTGGGGTAGCCACGCTCAGAGAAAAGGGCAGTTTATCGATCGTAATCGACATTGTGTGTTAGCTTCTCCGCACCCATCGCCATTGTCGGCTTATCGTGGATTTTTTGGCTGTAAACATTTCTCAAAAGCAAATAATTACTTGATTTCAAAAGAAATATCCCCAATTAATTGGCAACTACCTATCGAAATTTAATTGTTCATTTAAAGGAGAAAAAGATGGAATTTGATTTACCGATTTTAGGTGCTGCATTTGCAATATTGGTGCTGGTAGCATTAAGTTCAACCATCAAAATTGTGCCACAAGGTTATCATTGGACAATCGAACGTTTCGGGCGTTATACCAAAACCCTCACACCGGGACTAAATATTGTTTTACCTTTTATTGATAGAGTTGGACGAAAAATCAATATGATGGAACAGGTATTAGATATTCCATCGCAAGAAGTTATTTCTCGTGATAATGCCAGTGTGTCTATTGATGCAGTCTGCTTTGTTCAAACCATTGACGCTCGCCGGGCAGCTTATGAAGTGAATAATTTAGAACAGGCGATTGTAAATTTAACAATGACAAATATGCGTACTGTGTTAGGTTCGATGGATTTAGATGATATGCTTTCACAACGTGATGTCATTAATAGCCGCTTGCTCTCGATTGTTGATGAAGCAACCAATATTTGGGGGGTAAAAGTAACTAGAATTGAAATTCGTGATGTTCGCCCACCAAAAGAATTAGTAGCTGCGATGAATGCTCAAATGAAAGCTGAACGCAATAAACGTGCAGATATTTTAGAAGCAGAAGGTATCCGACAAGCTGAAATTCTACGTGCAGAAGGTGAAAAACAATCTCGCATCTTAAAAGCCGAAGGGGAGCGCCAAGAAGCATTCTTGCAGGCAGAAGCTCGTGAACGTGCAGCAGAAGCGGAGGCAAAAGCAACTCAAATGGTATCTGAGGCTATTGCAAAAGGTGATACCACCGCAATTAATTATTTCATCGCTCAAAAATACACTGAAGCATTAAAAGATATTGGTTCGGCAGAAAACAGTAAAGTGGTGTTAATGCCTCTTGAAGCGGGCAATTTAATCGGTTCTGTTGCAGGTATTGCTGAATTATTAAAAGGCACTAAGAATAGCAGTAAGTAGTTCTACTTTTAGCAAGGAGAAAATATGGATTGGCTATTTAACTGGAGTAGTTGGTTAATTTTAAGCTTTGTATTGCTTGCTTTAGAATTAATTATTCCAGGCGTATTGATTATGTGGTGGGGATTTTCTGCCATTTTGCTGGCAATACTGGTTTGGCTATTGCCTGATTTATCTGTGAGTATTCAAATTAGTGGCTTCGCGATTCTAGCCATTGTCTTTAGCTTGATTTGGTGGAAATATCAACATACTAAAGATAAACAAGATGATAAATCTACATCGCTCAATTCAAGAGAGCAATCAATGATTGGTATGCAAGGTATAATTGTTGAAATACTGGAAAATGGCGTTGCTAGAGGCAAGTTTGGCGATACCACTTGGCGAGTGATGGGAACAGGACTTAATTTAGGTGATAAAGTACAGGTTCAACGTGTTGATGGGATTACGTTGTATGTAACTAAAATGGTAGAATAATTTAATACAAGCGGTTATTTTTTATATTATTTTTGCTCTTTTAAAATAAAACCTTGAATTTATTCAAGGTTTTATTCTTATAAAAATAAGTAGGATAATTTTATTGAAAATTATGTAATATTTTATTTGCTTACCATCGCTCTTTCAGTTCTTGTTCTATCTTTTCAAATAGTTCATAGCGTTTTTTATACATAGAGCGTTTTTTACTCGGAATTGTGCTTAGTTCTTTTTTCTCAAGTATGGTAGGTAATCGCCAATAATTATTAGAATTTAATGTCCCTCCATTTTCTTGCCAAAATAGATTGTAATTAAATAATAATTTAGAGTGGTCATTCCAGCGATATTTTGCTTGGTTTTTATGATGAATGCCTAAAAGTTCTAAATTAAAATATTGAGCTATTAGCTTAAATATATTTACTAACAGAAACATTGGACGAACACCATATAATTGTTTAGTTGCAGATTTAATTAATAATTGAGAGAATTCAGTATTCGGTCCTTGAATAGATGAAATCAATAACTGATTTTTACTTAAAAGAGTAAAAGATGCATCATAAATATGTTCTTTTTCGTTGTTTTGAATATTGAGTGAGAAAAAACCTTCTTGTGGATCTATTTGGTTAATACTAAGGTAGAGGCTTAATTCATCACTTAGTTTAATTAAACATATTTCTCTATCTTTTACTAACTGATTACAATAAGCAGCTCCAAATAGTTTTTCTGCACAATTAAAGTGAGTGATAATTGCATTTAATCGTTCTTTCTTATTGAATTTCTTATCACAATAGGTTTCGAGTAACGTATTAAAGCGATATAAATTTTGTTTGAATAATTCCGCCCATAAAGGATTATTAGTAAGGTAATTATTTAACTCATAGCATTGAGAAGAACACCATATCTTATGCAGATGATAACGTAAATATTCTCTTAATAGCTTTGTAAATCTTTTCTCGTTTGGAAATAATTCAATAAATGTTGGGGTGTTAAAAGTGCTTTCCATATAATATTGACAATTAAGTGTTATTATTTTCTAGAGTTTTAGATAAATTCAGGAAGAAATATTTGGCATATACTGTGATATGCCAAATATTTTAAGTGAGATTTAGAAATTTAATCCGATGTATGCTTTCCAGCCTAAATTGTGAGTAGATTTAAAACGATCATAGCTCAAATTAGCGGAGGCAAACCAATTTTTATATTGTAATTTCGCTCCAATTTCACTATTTAAGTAGTTTGAACGTTTAATCTTCGCTTGACTATGAAGAGTATAGTCCGCAATTTGGCTATTAATATTGGTGGTTTTCCCATTTAATCTGTGGAGATAACTTAAGCCAATATATGGAGAAATACTCCCATCACCAAATTGGAATTTGCGTTGTAATTTTACACTTGGTACAACATTCACGTCATTGTAGCGAATAGATTTTGTACGAGAGGCTAATACACCAGTTTCATTCAAGTTGTTCATTTTAGTTTGTGTCAATTGTAACCCAAGGCTTGGTTCAATAATCCATTGATTTGGTATAAATTGATAACCAAGTCGAATTTCTCCACCAACACTTGAACCTCTATTATCTGCTTTTCCTAACTGCTCATTTTTAAATTGGCGAGTTTGTCGATATTTTTGACGTCCAAATTGTATTGCTGTTTCACTGAACCAACGATCTGCTAAATCATAACGTAAGCCAAGATTTAGTGTAGTTTGCTTCAATTCTGCTTCTGCATATAGTTTATTTAGCTTATCTTTTTGTTGGGAGAACTGTACGGTTAATAATGCTTTATCATTTAATTTATGGCTTACACCTAATAGGGACTGATGTTGCTTGATCTCCGTATTATTCTTATCATTAGATGACTGTTTTTGATGTAGATGTCCTGTCCATATATTGGTTTTTAGCGGAGAATGATACGCTATAAAAAGATTATGTTGAGCTTGTTCTAAACCTTTTGCATTTTGGCTACGCAGTAGCTCAATGCTTTCAGCGTAAATATGGTTAGATACAGCATAATGAAGATCATCTAACTTATTATGTTCTAATGCACCTTGAAGCCAATCATTATAAAAACCGCGACGATAAGCAAGCGGGCTATTTCTTAAATTATTTAGCAAATGTAATCCTGTCTGCCCGTTTGCATCGGCATATTTATCTGTAATTGGCTTATTGCTGTTTACTTTTGCAACAATGCCTTTGTTATTAAAATAAAGATCCTGTCTTAAACCGCGAGCAGTTAAATTCGTGTTTTCAGACAGATGATCAAAACCTCCTTGATAAGAAGAGTTGTCTTTTAGTTGTAGTACATTAGCAGAAATGTCTCGCGCCTTTGCTATTTCTGTTAACCGATCATCAATTTTAAGAGAACCTGCTAATTGAACCGTTGTTTGCCCTTGAGCAACTACCCCAATCTTTCCTAAAACAGTTAATTGGCTATCATTAGATGAAGTATAACTTTGTTTGATAGTGGTATGATTTACACCTAAAGTTGCATTATTAGTGATTTTATTCGCGGTTGTTTTACCATTTAAATCTAGCTCACCTTTTTCAACAGAAAGATCTGTAAAGGTATTATTACCATCAAGACTTAAGGATTTATTTCCTGTTTTAGTAAATTTAAATCGGCTAGAGAAATTATTTGTCCAACGATCATCTCGGGAAACATTAACTACTTCATCACTTAAAAATTGCATAGGTCCACTAAGTGCTTTTTCTACATTTAGAAGTCCCCAACCATATACACTATCAACACCTTTTTCACCTAAGTCGGTTGCTGTAGTGAGTACAGTATCACGAATTTGTGAAGGCGTCAGATAATCAAATCTTTCCTTCGCTATTGCTAACGCTCCTGTAACAACGGGAGCAGCAATAGATGTACCGTTAGATGCTAGAAGGCTATATATTGGTTTTTTATTTTCATCAGGTGTTGCATTTAGGACGTGCAAATCTCCCGGTGCAGTCAAACACCAGTTTTTACTCACACCACAGTGATTAGAATATCCAGTAATTTTTTTCTTATTATCAACAGCAGCAACTGCAAGATATATACGTTCTAATTCTGGGAAATAGCGTGGCATCATCGCCATTACACCAGGTTGTTTTTTCTTTTCATTACCTGTTGCGAACACAAGCAGTGCATCTTTCTCTTTTGCATTCATTAATGCTTGAATTAGAGGGTGATCTGTAGATTTCTTTACGGATTGATAAAATTTATCAATTACCTTGATATCATCACTAACAGGATCAATATTCCAACTGTTGTTAATAGCAAAAAGTTTTTTATCAATAAGTTTATTTAATGCAGTTGCCCATTCTGAACGTTCAAATACCATATCTTTATCGGTACCAATTAATAAGTCAGATTCGGCTAATTCACTTAAACTAGGTTCTTTTTCATCCTGTTCTTCACCTTCTTGCTCTTTTTTAGCTTCTGCCAAAAGTTCTTCTAGACTTCGTTTACGTGTATTGGTAGAAATGTAAACATCTGCATCTTTAGCAATACCTCCTTTAAATCCAAGTTTTTCATCTGATTTTGCTGATATCACGCCGGTAACACTTGCACCGTGCACTTCGTACCCTATTTGTAGTGCTGGTTGCCCCTCTTTTTCCGTTTTAGTAACTTCAAGCTGAGGGTAAGTTGGATCATAGGTGCGTAATTCGCCTTCTGGTGTGGTTAATTGGAATTTTAATGGAGTAATTCTTTTACCGGAAAATGGGTGTTTAACTATAAATCCACCGTCTAATACCCCTAACTTGACGTTTTTCCCACTATATTTTGTACTTATTTGTTCGGATAGATTAATAATAGGGTGAGGCACATCTATTTGTTGTGTATAAGCGACTGATAAAAAACTGGATAGACTGATAGCAATTAAACTTTTATGAAAATAGGGTTTTGTTTTAAGCATTTTTGATACCTCCTTAATTTTAGGAAGGGTATTTTAAGACCATAAAATATTATTGCAAATAATTATCATATGTTATTGATGAAGATCAAAGTTCTTGTGGTAATTATTTAGCGTATTTTTTATTTTTATTAGAAATATAGAATTAAATGTAGCAAATTTGCTATTTTTTTAGAACATAAAAAGGAGGAATATGCAACTTGCAAATTCCTCCTTGTAGCAGATAGTAAGGGTGATAGTTATTTTTTTAGAGCAATAATTGTGTTTAGAATCCTCTTATCTGAAGTCGGGTATTTTGTCCCCAACTGTTGAGCAAACAGACTGACTCGCAGTTCCTCGATCATATAGCGGATTTCCAAAATATTATCGGGGATCGCTTTCGATTTCGGCAATTTGGCGAGCAGTTGTTTGTAAGCGTTTTGCACCTGTTCCACACGCAACATTTTGGCTCGGTCGGTATTGGTGTCTGTACCGAGTTTGTCCAAACGTTTGTCAATCGCACTGAGGTAGCGATACAAATCTGCCAAGCGGTGATGGCCGGTTTTGGTGACAAATTCAGGGTAGATCAGTCCCTCAATTTGAGCTTTGATGTCCGACATTGCAAATGCCATCGTGAAATCCATTTTACCCTTCATTCGTTTGTTGATTTCAAAGGCAAGGGTTAAACATTTTTCAACCTGCAACGCAATGCCAGCTGTTGTGTCATTGAGGTTTGCCCGCACAAATTCGTGTAACGCTTGGAATTTTTCCTCATTCCATACAAAACCGCCAAATTCTTCCACTAATTTATCCACGGCACACGCAATGCAGTCATCAATTAAGTCCATCACCTTGCCAAATGGGGCGAAATATAAGCCTAATTTCGCTTTATTCGGCAGCTTTTCGTGTAAATATTTGATCGGCGAAGGCACATTTAACAGCAACAAACGGCGAAGTCCGGCTTGCATCGCACGAGCCTGTTCAAATTCGGTTTCGAACAATTTGATACCGACGGATTCTTTTTCATCCACAATCGCAGGGTAGGCTTTTACGCTGAAATGCTGCTTCTTCTGCTCGTAGAATTGGGGTAGTTCAGCGAAACTCCAAACGTGTACGCCACTTTGTTCAATGCCGTCATCGGCAATGTTAGACAGAGTGGTTTGCACTTGATCTTTCAATGCAAATTTCAGCTCGTCTAGGTTTTCGCTTTCGGCGATTTTTTTGCCTTTTTCATCAATTACTCGGAAAGTCATTCTTAAATGAGCTGGCAGTTGGCTTAAATCCCAAAGTTCAGCTTCTACAGTTACACCTGTCATTCGTCTTAATTCATAAGTTAAACTTTCCAGCAACGGTTTTGCCAATGGCTCAGCTTTGGCTAGGAACGCATCGGCATAGTTTGGAGCCGGCACAAAATTGCGGCGAGTGGCTTTCGGCAACGATTTAATCAAGGACACCACGAGTTCGTGGCGTAGCCCTGGAATTTGCCAGTCAAAGCCCTCCGGTTCAACTTGGTTGAGCAGCGGCAATGGAATATGCACCGTTACGCCATCGTGATCTTGCCCGATCTCAAATTGATAACTCAGTTTGAACTTGAGCTGCCCTTGATGCCAGAAATTTGGGAAGTCGAGTTCGCTCACCTTGTTGGCATCTTCATTAATCAAAAACGATTTTTCAAAATTGAGCAATTCAGGCTCTTTTTTGCTGGCTTGCTTCCACCAAGTGTCGAAATGCTTGCTGGAAACCACTTCAGTGCCGACACGCTGGTCGTAAAAATCAAACAGCACTTGCTCGTCCACCAAAATATCACGGCGGCGAGATTTGTGCTCCAAGTCTTCCACTTCCTTGATCAAACGGTTATTTTCTTGGAAAAATTTGTAATTATTGTGCCAATCGCCCTCTACCATTGCGGAGCGGATAAAAATCTCACGGCAGGTTTCCGGATCGATTGAACCATAATTGATCGGACGGCTCATCACAATCGGCAAGCCGTACAGCGACACTTTTTCATACGCCATTACCGCCCCTTTTGATTTAGACCAATGCGGCTCGCTGTAACTGCTTTTCACCAAATGTTGAGCGAGCGGCTCAATCCATTCAGGCTCAATTTTCGCTACCGTTCTCGCCCAAAGTTTGGTGGTTTCTACCAACTCTGAGGCGATAATCCATTTCGGTTGTTTTTTGAAAAGCATTGAGTTCGGGAAAATGAAAAACTGAGCGTTTCTTGCCCCCAAATAGTGCATTTTTTCGTTATCTTTCAAGCCGATATGTGAGAGCAAACCGGTGAGTAAAGCGGTATGAATTTGCTGATAATTTGCATCTAAGCTATTGATCGGCAAGCCCATTTCTCGTACAGAAAGGCGAAGTTGATGATAAATATCCTGCCACTCACGCACCCGCAGATAGTTCAAATAATCTTTCTGACAGAGCTTGCGGAACTGATTTTTAGTGAGCTCTTTTTGCTGCTCTTGAATAAATTTCCACAAATTCACGAATGCCAAGAAATCAGAATTTTGATCGGCAAAACGGCGATGTTTGTCGTCCGCCGACTGCTGTTTTTCCTGCGGTCGTTCACGAGGATCTTGAATAGAGAGAGCAGACACAATCATCATCACTTCGTGTAATGAGCCGTTTTTCGCTGCTTCAATCACCATACGCCCTAAACGTGGGTCGATAGGCAGCAGGGCAAGTTGTTTGCCGATGGGGGTTAAAGTCCATTTCCTGCTGGTGCGAGCGTTCACACTCGTACCATCATTATGCGAGCGTAATTTAATCGCCTGCAATTCTTCCAATAAGCGTATCCCGTCTTGAATTTGTCTGCTGTCTGGGGCGTCCACAAACGGAAACGAGGCGATGTCGCTTAGCCCTAGCGAGGTCATTTGTAGAATGACCGAAGCAAGGTTGGTTCGCAAAATTTCCGGATCGGTAAATGGCGGACGGCTGTTGAAATCTTCCTCCGAGTAGAGACGGATACAGATCCCTTCCGACACACGTCCGCAACGCCCTTTTCGCTGATTAGCGGAGGCTTGGGAGATCGGCTCAATCGGCAAACGTTGTACTTTGGTGCGGTAGCTGTAGCGAGAAATGCGAGCCGTGCCTGTGTCGATCACATATTTGATATTGGGGATCGTGAGCGAGGTTTCCGCCACGTTGGTGGCTAAAATAATACGGTTCAACCCACTTGGTTTGAAAATCCGCTGCTGTTCTTCGGCAGATAAACGTGCGTAGAGCGGCAGAATCTCGGTAAAACGCAGCTCTTGTTTCTGCAAAGCATCAGCGGTGTCACGAATTTCTCGCTCGCCGTTCATAAAAATCAGAATATCGCCACGCCCTTCGGCTTGCAGTTCATCAACCGCATTCAGAATGCCTTGTAGCTGGTCTTGATCCTCTTCTTCCACGATGGGGCGGTAACGTACTTCAACGGGGAAAGTTCGCCCCGACACCTCAATAATCGGTGCATTATTGAAATGCTTGGAGAAGCGTTCTACATCAATGGTGGCGGAGGTGATGATCACTTTGAGATCAGGGCGTTTGTGCAGAATTTGCTTCAAATAGCCCAAAATAAAATCGTTATTGAGCGAGCGTTCGTGGGCTTCGTCAATAATCAAGGTGTCATATTGATTGAGATAGCGGTCGTTTTGGATTTCGGCTAGCAAAATCCCGTCTGTCATCAATTTCACCAAGCTGTTTTCATTGATTTGGTCGTTAAAACGGACTTTGTAACCCACAGTCGAGCCGATTTCGCATTGCAACTCTTCGGCAATACGGCTTGCCACCGAGCGAGCAGCAATTCGTCGAGGTTGAGTATGCCCAATCAAGCCTTTTACGCCACGACCGAGTTCTAAGCACATTTTCGGCAGCTGGGTCGTTTTGCCCGAACCGGTTTCCCCGGCAATCACCACCACTTGATTTTCCGAAATCAGTTTTAAAATTTCGTCACGGCGTGCGGAAACCGGCAGATCTGGATAGTCGATTTTGAGATTTTGAGCGTGAGTTTGGCGGGCAAAAAAACGAGCTTGGCAATCAGTTAGATCTTGCAAAATTTGGTCTAAAACTGACCGCTTGTTTGCTTCATTTTTAATATTTTCTGCTCCTTTTAATCTGCCGAGTAGGCGACGAAAATCGCTCGTTGTGATATTTTCCAGTTTTACAAGCGGTTGATTTTGTTCATTTTTTCGCAAATTCTTTTTCATCACTTCCTGCTATACTTTCCCAATAATCAACGATAAAATGCCTGCCGCGATGAGTGGACCAACGGGGACTCCCTTAAATAATGCAACGCCAATAATCGTGCCGATGAGTAAGCCTGTTACTAAAACAGGTTGATTGCCCATCAAGCCCACGCCACGTCCTCCGAGCCACGCCACCAGTACACCGGCAATAATAGACACCAGCATTTTCCAGTTCAATAACTGATTGAGTTCAGGGAGCATAATTCGCCCTGAAACCAGAGGGCTAAGTACACCAATAGTTAAAATAATGATCCCGATTTTTAAACCATATTGATCGATAAAAGGAATATATTTAGAGAGTAGCGTTTGTTGCATAATCAGCAATACTGCGGCGGAAATTGTAACGGCATTGTTTTGGCTGACTAAGCCCAGTACAATTAGTACAACTAACAGTAGGGCAACAGAGTTAAATTGTAATGTCATAGTTATCTAAAAATGTAAAATCCCTTATCTCAGAGAGATAAGGGAGAATTAGGGTTGGTTAGTTGATGAATTTCATCAGCCCCATAAGAACGCCGACGCCAGCCAAAATAAAACCTGCCATTTTATACATTGATGATGTTAATCTTACTTCAAGCTGAGAAATTTCAGTTCGAATTTCTGCTTTTAGCTCTTTAAGATCTTGCTTGGTAGCTAATGCCGATTGACTTTGTTCCAATGCATCATCGAGAGCATCGGCAAAAGCTTCTGCAATTTCCGGAGATTGGTTCGCTTCTTGTAGCTTTTTCACAAAGCGTAATTTGTCAAATCGTAGGCTCATCGTTGTTTCCACTTTTAGCTCCTTTTGTTATTGAATGACAGGCTAAATTTAGCACAGTTACAAAAGGAAATTTTGGCTAATTTTGCGATCTGTGTCGAAAAATTGGAACTAAGCGGCAACCATTACCATTGCAGGGCGGATTACACGACCGTGTAAGGTGTAGCCTTTTTGCAATACTGTGCTGATATGGTTTGTTTCAATGCCTTCTGCCGGTTGTATAGAAATGGCTTCGTGGAGTTCTGGATTAAAGGCTTCACCCACTTCGCCCATTGCCACTACGCCGAATTTCGCCAATGTATTGATAAACTCTTTATGGGTCATTTCAACACCGTCCACTAATGCTTGAGTTGTTTCATCGGTAACTGTTTTATCTAATGCATCTAAACCACGTTCTAGGTTATCAACTACATTTAATAGCTCTTTAGAAAATTTTTCTAACGCAAATTTGTGAGCTTTTTCCACATCTTGTTCGGTACGGCGACGAATATTTTGAATTTCTGCTTGTGCACGAAGTTGAATATCCTGTTCACGTTTATCGGCTTCTGCAATATAAGTTTCTAATTCAGTAACTCGAGCTTGAGCAAGAGCTAAAGGATCTTCTTGGGGTGCATTTTCTTCTTGCTGAGCTTCTTCATTTACAACTTCAGGTTGAATTTCTTCTTGTTTTACTTCGTCTTGTAAGTTTTCATTTTGAGTGGTCATCTTTAATCCTCTTAAAAGCCTAATTTGGAAATTATAAATCTTCCTTAATATAGCGATAAATTAAGGGATTTCAAGCTCATCATAAAGTTTTTTGCCAAAAATTACATTTTTAATAAGAAAAGGCTTGCAAAATCTAGGGGGTGGCTTAAAATTCGCTAGTCTTTAACGCCCTTAGGCAAGGCTATATTTTTTACTCACTTTCTTTTAACGGAGAAACTTAAATGAAAAAATTAGCGGGTTTATTTGCAGCAGGTTTAGCAACAGTTGCATTAACAGCATGTAATGAAGAGAAAGCTGCAGAACCCAAAGCAGCTGAAGCAAAACCTCAAGCAACGAATCAGACAGTTCACCTTTACACTTGGACTGAATATGTTCCTGAAGGCTTGTTAGATGAATTTACTAAAGAAACGGGCATTAAAGTAGAAGTTTCAAGTCTTGAATCTAACGAAACGATGTACGCTAAATTAAAATTACAAGGTAAAGATGGTGGTTACGATGTTATTGCTCCATCAAACTACTTTGTGTCTAAAATGGCAAAAGAAGGGATGTTAGCGGAATTAGATCACGCTCAACTACCGGTTATTAAAGAATTAAACCCAGATTGGTTAAATAAACCTTATGACCAAGGTAATAAATACTCATTACCGCAATTATTAGGAGCACCGGGTATCGCGTTTAACACTGCTGATTATAAAGGCGATGCTTTCACCTCTTGGGGCGATTTATGGAAACCTGAGTTTGCTAATAAAGTACAATTATTAGATGATGCTCGTGAAGTGTTTAATATCGCATTATTAAAATTAGGTAAAAATCCGAATACTACAGATCCAGAAGAGATCAAAGCAGCTTATGAAGAGTTGAAAAAATTACGTCCAAACGTACTTTCATTTACTTCAGATAATCCGGCTAACTCATTTATTTCAGGTGAGGTTTCTGTAGGTCAATTATGGAATGGTTCTGTTCGTATTGCGAAGAAAGAAAATGCACCTGTTGATATGGTATTCCCACAAGAAGGACCGGTACTTTGGGTAGATACTTTAGCAATTCCAGCAAGTGCAAAAAATAAAGAAAATGCACATAAATTAATTAACTACTTATTAAGTGCAAAAGTAGCTGAGAAATTAACATTAGCGATTGGTTATCCAACTTCAAACGTTGAGGCATTAAAAACGTTACCAAAAGAGATTACAGAAGATCCAGCAATTTATCCATCAGCTGAAGTGTTACAAAAATCTCAATGGCAAGATGACGTAGGTGATGCTATTGAACTTTACGAAAAATACTACCAAGAGTTAAAAGCTGCTAAGTAATAGCTGATTAAAATAGACCTCCAAAAGTAATTTTGGAGGTTTTTAATTATTAACTAAAACCTCCTTTCATGAAGGCAGTTATCACTTTATTGTCTACTATGCCTAGAGTACTAAAACTGCTTTATTCTTTTTATAGTATAAATACGGCGTTTATTCAACTCTTCTCGAATAGCTTGTTTTTCAAAGCCGTCTTGAATTACTTGTTGAACATCTACTTCCATTGCTGCGTAATAATAACTTTTTGCTAGCTCGGCTTGTGAGTAATCTCGGTTTTCAAAGCCTAATCGCCCTTTTGCATCAGCTTCGCAAGCGAGCAGAAAATCAAAAAATCGTTTTGGTTTTCGCCAAACATCTAAAGCATTAAAGAGTTTAATAACGGTTTCAGGACGGAGTTCTGCCATTTTGTGGCAATGGGTATGATATTCGGTTACTAAAAGAGCAAAATCTTTAACCTCTGTTGGAATTTTGAGTCGATTAGCTAAATTTCGAGTGGGTTGAATGCCTTTTACCTCGTGTCCGTAATGATGCGGGAGAATATCTGAAGAGGTTAGTCCTTTTCCTAAGTCGTGGCACAGGGCAGAGAAGAGTAAAGCGGTCGGATTTTCCGCATTTTTTGCAAGTTGCTTAGCCTGTTCTAATACCATTAACGTATGTATGCCAGAATCAATTTCTGGATGATGTTGAGGTGGTTGCGGTACGCCAAAGAGTTTATCGACTTCTGGGAAAAGCACTTTTAACGCCCCAACTTGGCGTAGAACGTTGAAATAAACTTGGGGACTTGATTCTGTAAAGGCTTTCTCTGTCTCAAGCCATATCCGCTCAGCGGTAAGGTTTTCTAGCTCACCGCTACCAGAGAGCTCTTGCATTAGAGCTAAGGTTTCATCCGCAATGGTAAAGCCAAAAGTGTAGAAACGAGCAGCAAAGCGAGCAACACGTAATACACGCAGAGGATCTTCACTAAAAGCAGGGGAGATATGGCGTAAAATTCTGTTCTCTAAGTCTTGAACACCACCATAAGGATCGAAAATCTTTCCTGTTTTATCTTGTGCAATGGCATTAATGGTTAAATCTCGGCGTATTAAGTCTTGTTCAAGGGTAACCGTGGGTGAGAAATCACAGATGAAACCATTGTAACCTTTGCCTTGCTTGCGTTCTTGGCGGGCTAAAGCATACTCTTCTTTAGTTTCAGGGTGGAGGAAAACAGGAAAATCAGCCCCCACTTGTTGAAAGCCTTGTGCTAATAATTGCTCTGAAGTTGCTCCCACCACTAAAAAATCTCGGTCTTTCACAGGTAAGCCGAGAAGCTGATCTCGCACCGCACCGCCAACTAAATAGATATCCATTTGCAAAACTCTCTAAAAATATGACCGCTTACATATCCGTTTTTTCTTTAAACTCGCATAAATCTTCAATAATGCACGAGCCACAACGAGGTTTACTGGCAACACAAGTGTAACGACCGTGTAAAATCAACCAATGGTGAACATCTACTTTAAATTCATCGGGCACAACTTTAAGTAGCTTTTCTTCAACCTGTACCACATTTTTACCGGGAGCAAAATTGGTACGATTAGATACACGGAAAATATGCGTATCTACTGCAATGGTGGGGTGTCCGAAAGCGGTATTCATCACTACATTGGCGGTTTTTCTACCCACACCGGCAAGAGCTTCGAGAGCATCACGATCTTCCGGCACTTCACCGTTATGTTTTTCAATCAGATCCCGGCAGGTTTTGATGATATTTTCCGCTTTGCTGTTAAACAAGCCGATGGTTTTGATGTACTCTTTCAGCCCATCCACGCCTAAATTGAGAATGGCTTGCGGAGTGTTCGCAACCGGAAATAATTTATCCGTTGCCTTGTTCACACCTTTGTCGGTGGCTTGTGCAGAAAGAATAACCGCAATCAATAATTCAAACGGATTGCTGTAATTTAGCTCCGTTGTTGGGTGTGGATTTTCGTTTCGTAATCGAGTTAAAATTTCAACACGTTTTGCTTTATTCATTGTTAATTAAAAATTCCTTGTTCGTAAAGCATTTTGGCAACCATAATAAAAGACATGGTTACCAACATTGGACGGATTAATTTTTTGCCTTTTGTCATTACCATTTTAGCACCGAGTGTACCACCAATAAATTGCCCTACCATCATAATTAATCCAACTTTCCAGATAACAGCTCCACCGATTGTAAAGAAAATAAGTGAAGCAAAGTTAGAGGTAAAGTTCATAATTTTAGCGTGTGCGACTGATTTTGATAAGTTAAAGCCGAGTAATAGGATACAGCCAAGAGTCATAAAAGAACCAGCAGCTGGTCCAAACATACCATCATAAAAGCCGAATATAACAGCAGCGGTAAACGAGAAAGTAGTCAAGCTCACTCGTTGTTTACGATCTTCGTCACCAATACTTGGGCTAAATAAAAAATAGATACCAATAATTAAAATTAAAAATGGTAATAATTTTTTTAAGTACTCTACATCAATATGCTGTACAAAAATAGTGCCAGAGGCTGAGCCGATAAATGTACATAAAATCAGTAGCCAAATTTGCTTTAAATTGACGGCTTTTTTGCGGATAAAATAAAATGAGGCAGAAAATGATCCACCACAGGCTTGTAATTTATTTGTGCCTAAAGCCATTGCCGGTGGCAGCCCTGCCGCCATCAATGCCGGAATAGTGAGTAAACCACCGCCGCCGGCAATTGCATCAATAAAGCCGGCAAGTATAGCAACACCAAATAAAATAGCTAAAATATCAATTCCAAGTTCCATTAATACACCACCATTTCATCACTGTGAACGGCAACCGAGCCAAATTCATAGCCCAGTAGCGATTCAATCTCTTTCGATTTTTTGCCTTTAATCCGAAGTAGTGCCTCACTGCTATAACGAGCGATGCCGAGAGCAATTGCTTTCCCGTCTTGGTTGAAGATTTTGATCACCTCACCTCGAGTAAATTCGCCTTTGATTTCAGAAACGCCCACAGGCAGCAGTGATTTATGAGCGAGCAATGCTTGTTCTGCCCCGAGATCCACCACAATTTCCCCTACTTGTGGGGCGGCAAATAGCCAACGTTTTCTGCCTTCCAAGCGGTCAGATTGCACTAAAAATTTGCTACCGATGTTTTCACCATTGGCTAAATCCACCAACACATTTGGACGAGAGCCGGAGGCGATAATGGTTTCCACACCTGAACGAGTGGCAATATCGGCAGCGGTAATTTTGGTACTCATTCCACCTGTACCTAAGCCGGTTGAACTTCCCCCAGCAATTTGGCGGATTTCAGACGTGATTTTTTCAACTATCGAGAGCAATTTTGCATCAGGGTTTGAACGAGGATCGGCACTGAATAAGCCTTCTTGGTCGGTCAATAAATAGAGCTGATCCGCTTGTGCGAGAATCGCTACAAGAGCCGAGAGATTGTCGTTATCGCCTACTTTAAATTCTTCGGTAGCGACCGCATCGTTTTCATTGATGACAGGGATAATTTTTTGAGCGAGTAAGGCATCAAGCGTATCACGGGCATTTAAAAAACGCTCACGGTCGTCTAAATCAGCTCGAGTTAATAGCATTTGCCCGATGTGAATATTATAAATATCAAAAAGATTTTCCCACACTCGAATCAGCTGGCTTTGTCCGACTGCCGCTAACATTTGCTTTGAGGCTAAGGTTTTTGGTAATTCAGGGTGTCCTAAGTAATCACGCCCTGCTGCAGCTGCACCAGACGTTACAACAATAACCCGATGACTTTTATGAAGTTCGGCAATTTGCTTCACTAATTCCAGCATATAAGGGCGGCTTAAACTTTTTGTGCCGTGAGTGAGGGTACTTGTTCCAAATTTAATGACGATAGTTTTTGACATAACTGATTCACTTTATATTAAAAATTATACGAATAAAATTATCACTTTTAAGGTGTAAAATCACGTTTAATTTGATATAAAATCAAACCAAAAGCTATAAAAGGAAAGCAAAAATGAAAATAAGCGTAATTGTTGCCCGCACTAAAAATAAAGTCATTGGCAAAGATAACCAAATGCCGTGGCATTTACCTGTAGATTTGGCGTGGTTTCGTCAAAATACAGTAGGAAAACCAGTGATTATGGGGCGAAAAACCTATGAATCCATCGGCAGACTACTACCAAAACGCCCGAACATTATTCTTTCTCGTTCAGGTTTTGAGGTGGAAGGGGCTTATTCCGCCGAATCGCTTGAACAAGCGGTCGAATTAGCCAAAATTTTTGCAAATAGCGATGAAATTATGATTATCGGCGGCGGCGAGCTGTTCAAGCAAGCCTTACCACAAGCGGATACGCTCTATTTAACTGAAATCCAAGCAGAAATCGAGGGCGACACCTTCTTTGAATTTAACGAAGAAAATTGGCAATTAGCGGAACAAAAATGGTCGGAGATTGATGAAAACAACCCATACCGCTGCCGTTTTATGGTGCTTAGACGAAGGTAGTATTTAGGGGCTGTCTAGTTTCAAGCCCCTTTGCTATTACTAGCTATAAGTGAATATGCTGTAAATTATCCCAAAACCTTTCTGCAGCATTATTTAAGCGAGTATTCATTCGATAAATATAGCCTTTAATCGGAATGACCAATTCATCATTGTCTAATATCACTACTTTTTTATTTTGTAATTCTTCGCTAATCGCATATTCTGGTAACCAAGCGATGCCTTGCTGATTCAGTAGCATATTTTTCAGTAATTCAGACATTGAGGAAATAAATTTTGTTTTGGTGCTTAATTCAATAGTTTTAGCTAACTTTCGATTAACTAAACGTCCCATATAGGAATTTGGCGTGTAGTTTAGTAACGGAATATGTTGATCTTTTAAGTTAAACAGGGCTTCTCCAGTAATATCTGTAGGGGAAATCGGATAAAGTTTAGACTGCATAATTTCAAGCGACATAAAAGGTGGTTGCATTAATTTTTCATCATAAAATGAAAAAATAAAATCACTTTTCCCTTCAATAAGCGTATTAACAGTTTGATCGACATCAATTGCCTCGACAGAATAGATAAAGTTTTCATTTGTTTGTGAGAGCTGTTTAATTAATTTCGGCATAATTGAAAGAGAGAGCGAGTGTGCAGCGGCAAATTTAATATTCGGCAAATTGCAATTGTGCCCCAATAATTCATCAAGGTTATCTCGTAATTGTTGTAATAAATTGCGGGTTTGGGAATGAAATAATTTTCCTTGCTCAGTAAGTTGTAGCGGAATAGCGGTGCGATCAAACAACTTCACGCCTACGACTTCTTCTAATGCTAAGATTCGTCTGCTAAAGGCAGATTGTGATAAATTCCGTTTTGCTGCCGCTTGTGAAAAATGGCGACATTCCTCTAAGGTTAAAAAATCTTCCAACCACTTTGTTTCTATATTTTTCATATCTCACCTAATGCAAATTTTGCATTTAATTTTCATTAAATGCATTAAGTTCATCTTTAGAATAACTTTATTTTATTGATTTTAAAGTGCTTTTTCCATTTATAAAATGATTTGTTGCATTTTTTGCATACAATTTCGATTTATTGCATTTCTTTTTTGCATAGCTTGTTTGTATAAGTCATTGTAGTTAATTAAATCTTATAAGGAGAAGTCTATGGCAAAAAATGTGATTGGCATTTTAGGCGGAATGGGGCCGGCAGCAACAGCGGATATGTTTCAAAAATTTATCCGATTAACGCCGGCAGATTGTGACCAAGCTCATATCCCTTTATTGATTTCCTCAATTCCTGATATTCCTGATAGAACCCGTTGCATACTGGCAAATGGTGAAGATCCGGCAATTGTGATGGAAAAGTATGTTAAAGGGCTAGAAAACGCAGGGGCAACTTGCATCATTATTGCTTGTAATACCGCCCATTACTGGTTTGATCATCTGAAACAAAAAAGTCGGGTAGAAATGCTCAGTATGATTGATAGCACTATTGACGAAGTGGTTAAAAGAGGCAAACAGAGAGTTGGGCTATTGGCAACTGATGCGACTTTAGCGACAGGACTTTATCAAAAACGGATTGAAGCTCAGGGCCTAACTTTTATTCGCCCAACAGAATTAGGGCAAAAAGAGGTGATGGAAAGCATCTATTTGTTGAAATCTGGCGAAACAGATAAGGCTACGGAATTGATGATAAAACAGCGTGATGAGTTAATTCAGCTCGGTGCTGAAGTCATTATTTTAGGCTGTACCGAAGTGCCGATTATTTTGGCAAGAGAGATTGAGCAAGAGTCTGAACGCTATGTTGATTCCACTTTAACGCTGGTTCGCTCAGCAATTGATTGGTATCAAACCCACTGATTTTTAAGGAGATTAAGATGATTTATGCAGAAATTTTTGTGGTGCTTGTTGCCATTTATTTAGGACTTCGTTCCGGCGGTTTAGGTATTGGCTTATATGGCGGCTTAGGGTTAGCCATTTTAACGTTAGGCTTTGGTTTACCAATGGGATCTATTCCGGTTGATGTAATGTTGATTATTATGACGGTGGTTATTGCGGCTGCGGTGCTACAAGCGGTTGGCGGTATGGATTTACTTGTGCGTTATGCGGAAGTGTTGATGCGTAAAAATCCAAGATATATCAACTTTATTGCGCCAATGATCACGTGGCTAATGACAATTATGGCTGGTACAGGATTTATCGTATTCTCTACTTTGCCAGTGATAGCAGAAGTTGCAAAAGAAAGTGGTATTCGCCCTTCCAGAGCTCTCTCCGGTGCAGTGGTTTCTTCCCAATTGGCAATTGCGGGATCCCCACTAAGTGCAGCAATGGCAGCAATGATTGCAGTGATGGAAAATAATAGCGTGACATTTTTCCAAGTTATTGCGGTTTGTTTGCCTGCTTCTTTTATTGCATCAATGGTGGCGGCATTTGTTGCATCTAAGCAAGGTTGTGAATTACAAGATGATGAAATTTATTTGGAGCGTTTAAAAGCAGGGTTGGTCAGCTCATCACAAAGCTCAAATACTCAATTTGTAGAAAGCAAAGGAGCTAAATTATCTATCGGTATTTTCTTAGCAGCAACTGTATTAGTTGTATTATTTGCTGCGGTACCGGGTTTGAAACCGGTTTATGAAAGCGGTAAATCAATGAGTACACGAGATATTATTATTGTAATGATGTTAGCCTCTTCGTGCTTAATGATGTTAGCAGGAAAAATTAAGCCTGATGCAATTGTCAGTAGCTCTATTTTCCGCTCTGGAATGACTTCTATTGCGGTAATTATTGGTATTGTTACCCTTGGAATGACTTTTGTTGATGCACATTTAGCAGAGATTAAAGGATCAATTGGAGATATTTTAACCGAATATCCAATGTTGCTTTCGGTAGTGCTGTTCTTTACTTGCGCATTACTGTATTCACAAGGCTCTACCTCAGCGTTAATCATTCCACTTGCAGTTAGCCTTGGTATTCCAAATTGGGCGATTTTAGCCTCGTTTATTGCGATTACCGGGATCTTTCTTTTACCTACCTATCCAACCTCATTAGCTGCAATGGAATTGGACACAACTGGCTCAACCCGTGCAGGAAAATATGTTATTGACCACCCATTTATGCTCCCTGCATTAATTGGTGTGCTTGTAGGGCTTGCATTTGGATTTGCATGGGCTCCAATGATAATGCCTTAACTGTTTAATCAGATTTGCAAATTTTTAGTGAAAACATACCGCTTGTATTGATAAATTCAGGCGGTATTTTTCTATTTAAGTGGATTATTTTGTTTAACTATTAGGCAATCAAATTCCAAAATGTGAACGCAAACCTTTGCTATTTTTTAGGGCTAGATACAAATTTAAAAAGAATATTTAAAATAATCTTAGTTTATTTTTTTATATTTATTTTTAGGAGAACCCAATGGGTAATTATGTTGAAATTTTAGGTTATGTCGCAATGGTTTTGGTAGCGAGTTCTTTTTTATTAAAAGATGTGATCAAGCTACGTGTGGTTAATTCTATCGGCTGTGCCTGCTTTGTAGCATATGGCTTGATGATAGGTTCAATTCCGGTAACAGGTTTGAATGCTTTGGTGGTTTGTATTAATTTATATTATATTTTTAAAGGTAATAAATCCGGAGTTGCACAGGCGTAAAATTTTAGTGAAAAAAGACCGCTTATAGCTCAGCTTTAAGCGGTATTGTTATTTTATAGATTGCCAAGAATATCCAACGCATCGCTGAGTTTTTTCACGGTAAATACTTCCATATCTTTAATCGCTTTTTTGGGAGCGTTTCCGTGTGGAATAATCGCTCGCCTAAAGCCGTGTTTAGCGGCTTCGCTGATACGTTCTTGTCCGCTGGTGACAGGGCGGATTTCACCTGCTAATCCAACCTCGCCAAACACCACCAAATCTTGAGGCAATGGGCGATTACGAAAGCTCGAAATCAAGGCTAAAATCAGGGCAAGATCGGCACTGGTTTCCGTTACTTTCACGCCACCGACTACATTCACGAACACATCTTGATCCGACATTTGCAACCCTCCGTGGCGGTGTAAAACCGCAAGCAGTAGCGATAAGCGGTTATGATCTAACCCCACCGCCACACGGCGAGGGGTCGCTAGCATTGAGTGATCCACCAACGCTTGAATTTCCACCAATAACGGACGTGTCCCTTCCCAAAGTACCATTACCGAGCTGCCCGGCGTTTGCTCTTCGCTGCGGCTTAGGAAAATTGCCGAGGGGTTTTTTACCTCTTTCAAGCCGAGTTCAGTCATTGCAAATACGCCAAGTTCGTTCACCGCCCCGAAACGGTTTTTCTGGCTGCGGAGAGTGCGGAAGCGTGAGTCCGATTCGCCCTCAAGCAGAAGCGAGGCATCAATGGCGTGTTCCAACACTTTCGGGCCTGCCAGTGTACCGTCTTTGGTGACGTGCCCAACCATAATAATCGCCACTTGGCGAGTTTTGGCATAGCGTGTAAGGAATGAGGCACATTCACGCACTTGTGATACGCTTCCGGGGGAGGATTGAATATCGCTTAAATGCATTACCTGAATGGAGTCAATCACCATAATTTTCGGCTTTTCTTGGTCTGCAATATTGCAAATATGCTCCACAGAAGTTTCAGAAAGCATTTTCAAATTATCGGTTGGCAAGCCTAAACGGTTTGCCCGCATCGCCACTTGTTGAAGCGATTCTTCCCCCGTCACATAAAGGGTAGGCAGGTGTTGAGCCAATCCGCACATTACTTGTAGCAATAATGTACTTTTCCCAGCACCGGGGTGTCCGCCAATCAGAATAGCTGAACCCGGCACAACACCACCACCTAGCACACGATCCAGCTCATTAAAGCCGCTGCTAAAACGTGGCACTTCCTGCAAACTGATGTCCGACAGCGTTTGCACTTTGCCGGAGGTTTCACCTGCGTAGCCGCTAAAACGGTCAGATTTTGCCGATTCTTTACTAGAAATCAGGCGAATTTCGCTAATCGTATTCCAAGCCTTACATTCTTTGCATTGCCCCATCCAACGGGAATATTCTGCACCGCAATCATTACAAACGTAGGCGGTTTTTGGTGCTTTTGCCATTTTTTACCCCTCACTCATCAAATTTGTGAAATTCTAACAAAAAACTGTATGGATAAACAGATGTAAATTTATTTTTTCGATCTGCATCGAAAAATTGAAATTTGCTTATCGCAAGATTTTAAAAAAATTTGCACACTTTCATTGCTAAACTGTTTTGGCTTTCGTTATAAGGAATTTATATGCAAAAAATTGTACATTTTCGACCGCTTTACATTCGTCAATTAAACAAGGCGTTTACATTAATTGAGTTGATGATCGTGATTGCGATCATTGCCATTCTTGCAACTATTGCCATTCCCTCCTACAACTCTTACACGCAAAAAGCTGCGTTATCGGAGTTGTTGCGGGCTTCGGCTTCCTATAAATCAGATGTTGAGTTGTGTATTTATAATAGTAATAGGCTGGATAATTGCTCTGGTGGCACGAATGGTATTCAAGCCAATAAAACGAGTGGCAATGAAACTAAATATCTCAATTCGATTACCGTAACTAAAGGCGTGATTACCGTAACAGGCAAAGGTTCGCTTGATGGCTATAGTTATACACTGACACCAACTTTTTCCAATAATACAATTAGTTGGTCAGTAAATTGCAAAGGGAGTGATACAAGCTTATTCCCAGCGGGTTTCTGTAGTGCTACGGCTACACCAAATGGCTAATGAATCTTGAGGAAATCAAAATGGAGTATACAGTTACAGATTTAACTAGCCAAGAAATGATTGAAATTTCTGGTAAGCAATGGGCAAAGAATTGTAATGAAAAGCAGATTTTATTGCGATATTTAGCCGTTCCGTTGCAAGAAACACAATCTCAATTATGGTTGGCGGTGGATGATATGCAAAATATCAGTGCTTGTGAGATTTTTGCCTTTATCTACCATAAGCAAATTGAACCTGTTTTGATTTCCTCCGATGAGTTGAAGTTTCTGCTCAATGCGCTTTCACCAGAGCAGAGTAGCTTGCAGAGTGAAATTTATGAGGATAATGTAGCGTATTCATTAGCACATTCGGAGCAAATAGACAGAAACGATCCGATTATCCAAATTTTAGATAATCTGTTTAAATTCTGTTTAAAAAATAACGCATCAGATATTCATCTTGAACCGCAAAAAGAGAAGTTGCTTATTCGGTTAAGAATTGACGGTGTATTACATATTTATAAAACACTTCCGCAAAGTTTATCTAGCAGGTTGATTTCTCGCATTAAGCTGTTAGCTAAATTAGATATTAGCGAAATCCGTTTGCCACAAGATGGGCAATTTCATTTCAAAACGATGTTAGCGGAAACTTTAGATTTCCGAGTTTCTACTTTGCCTACTCATTTTGGCGAAAAGGTCGTCCTTCGGCTTCAAAAGAATAAACCGACTAATTTGGATTTTTTGGAGTTAGGTTTTAACCAAAACCAAAAAGAAACATTACTCAATGCACTCAACCAACCTCAAGGATTAATTCTGGTAACAGGTCCAACAGGTAGCGGAAAAAGTATCACTTTATATAGTGCATTAAGCCATCTCAATACTAGCGAAAAGCATATATTAACCGCTGAAGATCCGATTGAAATTGAGATAGAAGGTATTATTCAAACCCAAGTAAACAGGGGCATTAATCTTGATTTCAGCCAACTGTTGAGAACCTTTCTCCGCCAAGATCCCGACATCGTTATGCTTGGTGAAATTCGTGATGAAGAGAGTGCTGAAATTGCCCTAAGAGCATCTCAAACAGGGCATTTAGTGCTTTCTACTTTGCACACAAACGATGCTCCTTCTGCCATAGAACGATTATTGCAACTCGGAATTAAAGAATATGAGTTACAAAATGCGTTATTGTTAGTAGTAGCTCAACGCTTGTTAAGAAGGATTTGTACAAAATGCAGAGGGGCTGGTTGTGAGCATTGCTATCAAGGCTACAAAGGGCGAATTGGGGTGTATCAACTTTTTAGCCGAACTGCAAAAAATTTTGAAAAAACGACCGCTTGTTTAGATTTTGCAACCTTATCGGAAAGTGCAAAAGAAAAATTAGCGGAAGGAAAAACCGATCAGGCTGAAATTTTAAGGGTATTAGGTAATGGTTAAAATCTATGAGTTTCATTGGAAGGCGGTAGATCGTTTTCAACAAAAACGTAAGGGCAGATTATTATCTTCAAACAGAGAAGAGCTTGAAAATAGATTACTTACTAAAGGTTATCAGCAAATTCGCATTAGCCGAAACTTTGTGTTTTCACAAAACCCTAAAAGAGAAGAAATTAGTCAATTTCTCGCTCAGCTTGCTTTGTTGGTTAATTCTGCTGTGCCGTTAAAACAAGCCTTAGTAATGATTTTACAAAACTGTCGAAATATTGAGCTTCATCTATGGCTAAGCGAGCTTATTCAACTCATTGAAAGTGGTTATGCTTTTTCACAATCATTAGAACGGCTCAATAAATTTATCGCTAACCAAGAAATTCAACTAATTAAAATGGGCGAGCAGAGCGGAAAACTCGGTTTGATTTTAACCAACTTGGCGGAGAGCAGACTTAAATCGGATAAACTGGCTAAAAAAGTCAAGAAAATCCTGTTTTATCCAGCAATTGTACTGTTTATCTCATTCTCTCTTTCTATCGGACTTTTGGTATTCATCGTGCCACAATTTGCCGAACTTTACGGCACAAAAGAACAAGCCTTACCGCTGATTACTGAGATTTTATTTTCTCTTTCTCAATGTTTGATTGAACAGAAGAATCTTTTATTCAGTTTATTTTTACTAGCGGTTATTTTTTTCTTATTTTTTGCAAAAAGAGGGAATTGGGCAGCGAAATTGAAAATCAGCGTATTGTCTAAGCTCCCTGTTTTTAGACAAATTATAGAGCAAGCTCGCATTGTCTTTTTTAGCCAAAATATTGCGTTGATGTTGAATGCTCATATTCCATTAGATGTCGCATTAAAATCCTTTTTATCTGAAAAAAGTGATGACCCTATATTACAAAAAGAAGTTGAGTTTATGCTCAATCTCTTACAACAAGGCTATAAGTTTTCGCAAGGTATCAACTCAAATGTGTTTGGCTTAGATATGCTTCAGATGATTGAGATAGGCGAACAGAGCGGTAATGTTGCTAAAATGTGTTCGCATATTAGCGAGATGTATCAACAAAAACTGGATTATCAAATTGATATTCTCTCCCAATTATTAGAGCCAATGCTGATGCTATTAATGGGCGTAATTGTCGGCACTATTATTGTTGGGCTGTACTTGCCTATTTTCGATATGGGCTCATTGGTGGAGTAGTTTATGTTGCTTTTACTTTCCTTTTTGTTCGCATTTTGGTTTAAAGCGGAAATTCCGAAATTTGCGATACGCATCAATCAGCAAATTTATCAAGAGGCGAGTTCAATTAATCGGCTTGATTTAACCGAACAACAATTTATAGCAAGCTCTACTTTAAAACCCCAGCAAACAAAATGGGCGAACCTCTTTTTTCTGCTTTTTCCACTGATTATGTATAGTTCTGAAAATCCGATTATTGGTGGAATTTTTATCCTACTCTGTTTTCTTTCCCTGTTAGATATTTGCTATTACCTAACAGACACTCGCTATATTGGACTTATTTTTCTGCTTGTATTGTGGGAAAGCCTGCATTATTTCCACAATGAAACGTTACTCTTTATCTCCTTATTTTGTCTATTTATTGCTCTTTTTTCCTCCTTGGTCTTCAAAAAAGAAACATTTGGTACTGGCGATATGTTGCTATTGATAGCTCTTTCTCCCTTATTCGATATAGAAAAAATGCTACTGTTGATATTAATCGCCTGTTTGTTGGGCATTTTTTATTACCTAGCTTACTGGTGGATAAAAAAGCAGAAATTAGAAAAATTGGCATTTATTCCGTTTATTAGTTTAGCGATGGGCGTTGTTGTAACGCTTGAAAGCCGGGGGATTAATTACTAGAATTGAGGAGCTTTAATTTTGAGGAACTTTTATGACTTACGTTGTTGGCTTAACAGGCGGAATTGGCAGTGGAAAAACTACCATTTCGGATTTATTTGCCGAGCTTGGTGTAGAAATTATTGATGCGGATATCGTCGCCCGCAAAGTGGTGGAAAAAGGTTCACCATTATTAGAAAAAATTGTTGAGCATTTTGGACAGCAGATTTTAACTGCTGAGAAAGAGTTAGACCGCACGGCGCTTCGCCAAATTGTATTTAATGATGGAGCAGAAAAAACGTGGCTCAATAATTTAGTTCATCCGGCAATTCGAGAAGCAATGGTAAAAAAATTGCAAGAATCGACCGCTTGTTATGTGATTTGGGTTGTGCCTCTGTTAATTGAAAATAAATTAACAGAGTTTTGTGATCGTGTTTTAGTGGTTGATGTGCTCCCTGAAATTCAGCTAGAACGAGCAACAAAGCGAGATAAAAGCAAAGAAGAAACCATTAAAAATATAATGGCAGCTCAAGTTAGCCGTGACGAAAGATTAAGTTATGCCGATGATGTGATTGAAAATAATCTACCGTTTGAGCTGGGATTGCCTTTAATTAAAGAACACGTTAAAGCATTACATCATAAATATTCAATATTAGCAAAAAAGGAAAAAGAATGTCAGAAACTATCGTAAATTGCCCAACCTGTGAAAAAGAAGTGGTGTGGAGTAAAGAGAGCAAATACCGTCCGTTTTGTAGTGAGCGTTGCCAAATTATTGATTTAGGCGATTGGGCTTCAGAAAAGCACGCTATCGCCAGTGAAGAGGCGGATCTATTTAGTGAAGATTTAGAGAAGTATTAATTAGGTAAATTGAGCGGAAAAACGCTCTAATTCTTGCCAAATATCATCGCTAAATTCTTGTTTTACTTTACGCTCTAATTCAGAAAGTTGTTGGATTAGGATGTAAAGTTTTTTATAAGTTAAACGTTGTACTACCTGGCTATAGAACGGTCTGCGGTTTTGCCAGATCTTCAAGCGGTCAAATTCTGTTCGTAAATTACCATTAAAGAGAACTTGTTCGCTCAATATCGGCATTGGAGAACGGGTAATTTCAAGCAAAATCATTAGCTCTTTTTGCACAATACGCAATAAAACAACTGCTTGCATTTCTTCATTTTGTAAGTGATGTAAAATACGTTGAGCCCGTCCGATTTTCCCCTCAAACAGAGCATCAATCCATTGGAATGGAGTAAATTGAGCAGAATTTTCTACTACTTCTTTTGCTCGGTTAAGTGTAATTTTGCCATCGTTACATTGAAGTTGTAATATCTGTAGGGCTTGTTTTAGAGCAAGTAGATTTCCCTCATAGCTATAGCAGAGCAGTTGGTTTGCCTCAAACTCAATTTGTAAATTCATCTCTTTTGCTCTATTGCTTAACCATTGCGGTAGTTTACTAATTTCAGGTGTTTGGCAATTAACTTGCACTAATTGAGGCTCAATTTGAGTAAACCAAGCCTGCTTTTCCATTGTTTTTAAAAATTTTGGTAAATGGAGAATAAAGAGCAGATCGGAATGCACTAAAGCACAGAGTTCGGCGAGCTTTTTAAACTGCGTAGCTATTGGTGATTCAGGAAAATTGAGAATAAGAATTTGGCGTGTAAAAAATAACCCCATTTCTTGCGTTGCTTCAAAAAGAGCTTCCCAGTTTGTGTCATTTTTTACGTCAATCTCTTTTTTTTCATCAAAGCCGTTTGAGCGAGCAGATTGAATAATCAAGTCTTTGGATTCATTAACCAAGAGTAAATCATTCCCTGTTAATAAATAAAAGGGTTGTAATCCTTTGTTTAAAGATAATTGAAGTGTTTCTGGGAAGATTTTTTGCATAGAAATAACAATGGGCGAATAATTTCGCCCCTATAATGATTATTTTGAAAGTTCTTTTTTCAACGCCGCCATTTTAATAATTAATTGGCGAGAGGCTTGTTCATACATATCTTTCATGATCATCTCTTTTTCAGCCGATTTTGCAAGAGCAGCACGAGAGTCATCAAAGAAAGTACGGTGAACCGAAACTTCTAGCGGATATTGCCCTTTGTTTGGAATATCAGCAATCGCATCCACATTTAGGGTTAAGATTTTTTCCGCTTCACGAGCCTGTTTGAAGACCGAGACCACTTTGCTGTCGGTAGAAGTTGAAACTAAACGAAGTTTCGCCACATTTGCTGTATTTGGCACTAATTTCACATCATTTAATTGCAACTGCGTGCGTAAAATGCGTGACATTTCGCTGTGCTGATCGGCACTTTCAAAGGTTAATGTTCTGAGCGATTCAGGCAATACTTCGTTGTTTTTGAAATGCCAACCGCAAGCGGTGAGGGCAAAAATTGCAACGAGGGAGAGTTTTTTTAACATAGCTTTTCCTCTGAGATGGCACAAGCATCTACGCTTGTGCCATCGGTTTATATGGATATTATCCTTTCACCACAAAACTCAACATTTTAAATGGAATATAGATTTCTTTAATGATTTCTTGACCATCTAAGAATTTTTCTACATTCGCATCGGCTTTGGCGATAACTTTGACTTCATCTTCAGTTGCGGTTGCAGGTACGGTAATTTTACCACGCACTTTGCCGTTTACTTGCACCACAACGAGTTTTTCATCTTCCACCATTGCGGTTTCATCTGCTTGCACCCAAGGAGTGAAGTCGATGGTCTGTTCATTGCCTAAGGCTTGCCATAATTCAAAACAGATATGTGGCGTGATTGGGTAGAGCATACGCACCACCGCACTTAAGGCTTCCGCCATTACTGCTCGGTCTTGCTCGCTTTCAAGCGGTGCTTTGGTGAGCTTGTTCATTAACTCCATTACTGCTGCAATCGCGGTATTGAAGGTTTGGCGACGACCGATATCATCGCTCACTTTTGCAATCGTTTTGTGTACATCACGGCGGAGTTCTTTTTGAGCTTTGTCGAGAGCTTTAACATCTAACGCCACTGTTGCCGGGTTTTGAGTGTAAGCGTACACCAAATTCCACACACGACCTAAGAAGCGTTTTGCCCCTTCCACGCCTGACTCTTGCCATTCAAGGGTCATTTCCGCAGGGGAGGCGAACATCATAAACAAGCGAACCGTATCCGCACCGTATTTTTCCACCATTTCTTGTGGGTCGATACCGTTGTTTTTCGATTTCGACATCTTCGTCATACCGCTATGGACTAACTCACGACCTTCAGGATCGCTTGCCTTAATGATGCGACCTTTCTCGTCACGTTCAAGCGTCACTTGCGTTGGACTTACCCAGATACGCTCGTTGGTTGGGCTGGTGTAGTAGAACGCATCCGCAAGCACCATACCTTGGCAGAGTAGTTTCGTTGCTGGTTCGTCTGAATTTAAAATACCCGCATCACGCAGTAATTTGTGGAAGAAACGGAAGTAGAGCAAGTGCATTGTAGCGTGCTCGATACCGCCGATATATTGATCCACCGGTAACCAGTAATTTGCTTCGTCAGAATCTAACATCCCCTCGTGATATTGCGGGCAAGTGTAGCGAGCGTAGTACCAAGAAGACTCCATAAAGGTGTCGAAGGTGTCGGTTTCACGCAATGCCGGTTTGCCGTTGTAAGTGGTTTTTGCCCATTCAGGATCCGCTTTGATCGGGCTTTTTACGCCGTCCATTACCACATCTTCAGGCAGAATCACTGGTAAATCTTGAAGCGGAACTGTGACGACTTCGCCTTCTTCTGTTGTCATCATTGGAATTGGAGCACCCCAATAACGTTGGCGAGAAACGCCCCAGTCACGCAGACGGAAATTCACTTGACGTTTACCTACGCTCATTGCTTCTAATTTATCCGCAATTGCATTAAATGATGCTTCAAATTCTAAGCCATCAAATTCAGCAGAGTTAATTAATTTGCCGTGTTCGGTATAAGCCGCTTTTGAGAAGTCCCATTCTGAGCCATCAAGCGGTTGAATTACTTGATTAATTTGCAAATCATATTTTTGAGCGAACTCAAAGTCACGTTCATCGTGAGCCGGTACAGCCATTACAGCACCGGTTCCATAGTGCATTAATACGAAATTTGCCACCCAAACCGGCACTTCTTTGCCTGTTAATGGGTGGATAGCGAACAAGCCTGTCGCCATCCCTTTTTTCTCCATTGTGGCAAGTTCAGCCTCTGCGACTTTAGTGTTTTTTGCCTCACGGATAAATTCGGCTAATTCAGGATTATTTTCTGCTGCTAACTCTGCTAATGGGTGAGCTGCTGCAACTGCCACATAGCTCACGCCGAAGAAGGTATCCGGGCGAGTGGTGTAAACAGGCAAGGTTGCGTTAGAACCGGCAATTTTGAAGGTGATTTCCACACCCTCAGAACGACCAATCCAGTTACGTTGCATGGTTTTGACTTGGTCTGGCCATTGCGGAAGATTATCTAACTGGGTTAATAACTCTTCGGCATAATCGGTGATTTTGATAAACCATTGCGGAATTTCACGCTGTTCAACAGGGGTATCACAACGCCAGCAACAACCCTCGTGAACTTGCTCATTCGCAAGCACGGTTTCATCGTTCGGACACCAGTTTACCGTTGAGGTTTTTTTATAAACCAAACCTTTTTTATACAGCTCAGTAAAGAACCATTGCTCCCATTTGTAATATTCAGGGCGACAGGTGGTCACTTCACGATCCCAGTCATAAGAGAAGCCCAGCATTTTTAGCTGACCTTTCATATATTCGATATTTTCATATGTCCATTTAGCCGGAGCAGTGTTGTTTTTCACCGCCGCTCCTTCCGCTGGCAAGCCGAAAGCGTCCCAACCCATCGGTTGAAGCACGTTTTTGCCGATCATACGTTGATAGCGAGAAACTACATCGCCAATGGTGTAGTTACGAACGTGCCCCATATGCAATTTACCTGACGGATAAGGCAACATTGAAAGGCAATAATATTTCTCTTTGGTAACGTCTTTAACTGCTTTGAAAACTTTATTTTCTGCCCAATAGTGCTGAACTTTCGGTTCAATCTCACTTGGATTGTACTGCTGTTGCATAAAATCTAACCTTTAAAATTTAAACGAAAAAATTGTTGAGATCATACCGCAAAAACGCCTTTTTTTGAATGGCAAGCGGTGGGATTTGCCTAGTTTTTTGCAAATTTTCTTACTTTTAACCACAGATGGATTCACAAGGGACACCATCACGATCTCTATCTAAACTTTTTACACCGCATTGTCTTAGATAAAATTTTGCTTCAGTACAGTTATTCATTTGTGAACAGTAGCGTTTTCCACCACATTGGAATGAGTTTGATTTTTCTATATTTTTCTTTTTAGTTTCTTTTGGTTTTTTTGCTTTTTCTGATGTATTCGCCTGCTTCTGAGAAGAAGAGGATTTTATTACAGGTTCAGATAATTTCGTTGCTTTAGACGTATTTTCTTTCCTGCTATTCTGAATAGAAGTTTTATCAAGAACAGTCTGAGTATTTTCTTTTTTCTGAATAACAGAAGTAGCTTCAATTGGTATAGGTGGTTTAGAAATATCTGGTGTTTGAATTAACGCCTGAGTTTGACTTGGTACTTCTTTTGATAAGTCTTTTGTATCTTCTCCCATACATTTTGAGAGTCCAGCAGCAATGAACATGAAGAATATGAAGCCACCTATATTGTTAGAGCCTTTTGTTTTTCTACGTTTTGCCATTTTTATCTCCATAAACAAAAACCAACCTCATTTCTGAGATTGGTTTTATCTAATTCAAAGAATTATTAAGCCGTAATCACTTCCACGCCACCCATATAAGGTCTTAACACTTCCGGCACAGTAATTGAGCCATCGGCATTTTGGTAGTTTTCAAGTACGGCTACAAGCGTACGTCCAACCGCTAAACCCGAACCGTTTAACGTATGTACTAGGCGAGTTTTTTTGTCGCCTTTCGCTTTGCAGCGGGCAGACATACGGCGAGCTTGGAAATCCCACATATTTGAGCAAGATGAGATTTCACGGTAAGTGTTTTGAGCTGGTAGCCATACTTCTAAGTCGTAAGTTTTCGCTGAACCGAATCCCATATCGCCGGTGCAGAGTAGCACTTTGCGGTATGGTAAACCTAAAAGTTGTAATACTTTTTCTGCGTGTCCGGTTAATTCTTCCAATGCCTCCATTGATTTTTCAGGGGCAACAATTTGCACCATTTCCACTTTCTCGAATTGGTGCATACGGATTAAACCACGGGTGTCACGACCATAAGAACCGGCTTCAGAACGGAAGCACGGAGTATGTGCGGTATAACGTAATGGAAGTGTCTCTTCATCAATAATTACATCACGCACTAAGTTAGTTACCGGTACTTCAGCCGTTGGAATTAAGCTATAAGAACGCTGAACTTCATTTGGATCTTGTCCGGTCAATGGCTGGGTGTGGAATAAATCTTCACCGAATTTTGGTAGCTGACCTGTACCGTAAAGAGTGTCGTGGTTCACTAAAAACGGTACGTTAGTTTCTACATAGCCATGTTGTTCGGTGTGTAGGTCTAACATAAATTGCGATAATGCACGGTGTAAACGGGCTAATTTGCCTTTCATTACTACAAAACGGCTTGCAGCCAATTTTACGCCGGATTCAAAGTCTAATCCGCCTAAGTTTTCACCTAAAGCAACGTGATCTTTCACTTCAAAATCAAATTGACGAGGTTCGCCCCAACGAGAAACTTCCAAATTTTCACTGTCGTCTTTACCTAATGGCACTTCTTCTGCCGGTAAGTTTGGCACAGATAAAAGTAAATCACGAATTTCGTTTTGTACTTTATCTAGTTCCACTTTAGCGTTATCTAGCTCATTGCCCATTGAATCCACTTCGGCTAATAATGCAGAAATATCTTCACCACGAGCTTTTGCTGCTCCGATATTTTTCGAGCGAGTGTTGCGTTCTGCTTGCAAAGTTTCGGTTTTTACTTGCAAGGTTTTGCGTTGTTCTTCAAGGGTTTTTACACGTTCTACATCTAAAATGAAATTACGTTTAATTTTAAGTGCTTGTGCGATTTCATCAAGATTGGTACGAAGTAGATTTTGGTCGATCATATTAATTTCCTATTTTGTTTGTAGGGACGCACTGTGTGCTCCGTTTATTTTTTGAATTTTGTATCGGTTAGCCACGATTTGCATTTTTCATAATGCGTTGTTTCGCGACCTGCCATTCACGATCTTTAATATCTTCACGCTTATCGTGCAGTTTTTTACCTTTTGCCAAGCCGATTTTGACTTTTACCCACGCACTTTTCCAGTACATTGCGGTTGCTACAATGGTAAAACCTTCACGGTTTACTTTGCCGAATAGCGAATCCAGCTCACGTTTATTCAAGAGCAATTTACGGGTTCGAGTTGGATCACTCACAATATGGGTGGACGCCATATTCAGAGGCGTAATCATCGCTCCGAATAAAAAGGCCTCGCCGTTGCGGAAAATCACATAACTGTCGCTGATATTGCCCTTTCCGGCTCGAAGTGCCTTCACTTCCCAGCCTTGTAGTTCAAGCCCTGCCTCGATTTCTTCTTCAATAAAATATTCGTGGCGAGCTCGTTTATTTAACGCAATCGTATTTGATGCTGCTTTTGGTTTTTTTGCCATAATTTTAAAAGTGTTATAAAAATTCTTTAAATTCTACCCTAAACGAGCTAAACAGTGAACAGAGAAAACCTTTGCAAGCGGTCAAATTTGCGGAAAAATTTGCAAGAAACTGAGAAAAAAGTACCGCTTGTTATTACTCAAACCTATCCGCTAGTAAAAACTGCAATACGGAATCCATTCTTAAATGAGGGATTGGTTGGTCATAATCAATCTGTTTCGGCTCGAATTGGTCGAACTCAAAACGGTTAAATTGCCAATAATTCTTATCCGGCAAGCGGTTCGGCACGGTGCCGGGGTAGAGTGTAACTTGTTTTTTATCGCTTGAGCGAATACCCCGAATGGCTCTGATTGTTTTATCGTTTTGAGTTACTTTTACTGAGTCGGTTGCTTGAATGGCGGAAATTGCCAAATAGCCGGTCTCGATGCCGTCAAATTCGGCGTGTCTGCCACCTTCTTGTACAAGTTGCCGCATCAGGCTTTCTAAATTTGGTACTTGATCACCGGTGATATGGTCTGCCTTTGTCGCAATAAACAATAATTTGTCGATATTCGAGGAAAATAAGCGGCTAAACAGTGAACGATTACCGTAATGGAAATGTTTGAAAAGCTGCTGCAGCCCTAATTTCATTTCCATAAATTCATTGTAGCCATAGTTTAATGGGGTGAGGCAATCAGCCAAGATCACTTGGCGGTCAAATTGGGAGAAATAATCCTCATAAAACGGCTTTACAATTTTTTTCTGGTAATGTTCGTAGCGTTTTTTTAGTGTATGGAAAAAGCTATTTTTATCGCTTTGCTCCAACTTTTCCCAATCTGATTCACTTAAATCTAATAGCGGGAAGAATTGAAAAACCGGTGCACCTTTAGCATTTTCGGTAGGCAGCACAAAACGTCCAGGCTGGATATATTGCATTCCTTGAGCCTTGCACGCCAAAAGATAATCGGTGTATTGCTGACTTAAATCTGCTAATACGTTTTCATCGGTTTTTGCAAAAAGATCTAGTTTTTTGACCGCTTGTAACCAATCTTGAGCCAGTTCTGCTCGCTCATCTTTATGTACAGTTTGTTGTGTTTGCGACCACTCTTTATAAGAAAGTGAGAGAAGTGGTAAATCCAACAGCCATTCGCCTGGGTAGTCAAAAATATCCAGATACAGCGTACTCGTCTCTTTAATATGGCGAAGTAACGAGTGTTGGCGTTGATAGCGAATAGCAAGGCGAATTTCGCTAATTCCTGTGGTGGAATTTGGCCAGTGAGGTGGGGTTGCCTCAAAACATTGGCGGTTTTTGTCATATTCAAAACGAGGAATAGTCAGATCGCCCTGTTCTACCCGTTTCACCGACAAAATCTGTCCGTTGCGAGCAGGAGCGAACAGGTTCAAATGCGGATTGTCAGCCTTGTTGATATGTAAAAGTTGATCAACGAAGCTGGTGATAAAAGCGGTTTTTCCACTTCGGCTCAAACCTGTAACGGCAAGGCGTAAATGGTTATCTAGCCCACGCTGGACAAAGTTATTGAGTTTATGCTGAATTTTAGAAAACATTTTGCAAAATTTATTGATAAAATAACCGCTTGATTATACAACGTTGCAGAGTAGTGTGAAATGGAAAACAAAAATCAGGCAGAAATTGAGCTGAAAATAATGCTCGAATCGCATAACATTTCGTTAATTGAAAATTGGTTAAATAGTGTTAAAGCATTTGAATTGCTTGAGCAGAAATCCCAAATGTTAGGCAATAGCTATTATGACACTCCAGAACAATTTTTTGCTTCACAGAAGATGGGGCTACGAGTTCGCTCGCAAAACCATCAATTTGAGATTACGCTTAAAACCAAAGGAGAAATTGTTGGTGGCTTACATATTCGCCCGGAATATAATTTATCTCTTCCAACTAATCAGCCTGATTTTCTCGCATTAGTTGAAAAATATCATTTGCCGTTTGAGAATGCAGAGCAAATTGCTAATAGTCTGCAAACTATTTTTAGCACGGATTTTATTCGACAAATTTGGTTATTTAAGGTTGGAACGTCTAAAATTGAAGTAGCATTAGATCAAGGCTTAATTAAAAACCGATATGGCGAAGAGGCTATTTCTGAGTTGGAATTTGAAATAAAACAAGGTAATTTAAGCGATTTATTTAACTTAGTTGAAGCAATGCCAAAAGTAGACGGAATGTGGCTAAGTGGTTTAAGTAAAGCTCAACGTGGCTATTTGGTTGGACAAGCGGTCAAATTTGAACAAGATATTGCAAAAGCAATGCGTCAAGAAAATAGTTATCAACTTGAGCAAAAACTAGCTGATTTTATTCGTGTAGGAAATGAAAATAAAGCTGTGTTGGAACGATTTAATCAATGCGTAAATCAGAAGTTAGAAACCTGGAAAGACTCGAAAGCGTTTGTGAAAAGCCAAGATTATTTAATGGCGAATTTAGCAATCTTGAAAAGCATATAGTAAAAAACCACAGATTACTCTGTGGTTTTTGTTTATTTCACAATTTCAAATTCTAAGCCTTTAAATATTTGGTTGTTGATTTGAACTTCCATTTTGTATTTTCCGACGGGATCGGTTTTGTCAAAACCCCAACAGCGGCTCAGCGGCTGATTATTAACAAGGTTGACTTCTGTAGTGATTGTATGATTTTTGCCATCTTCAGATGAGTCAACTCGAGAACCCGGTGAAGCTAATTTCATTTCAGCTGGTGCATAGAATGCTTCAGCTATCATCACTTTATTCTGTGTTGGAACATTAATACTATACCAACAAAGTTGAGTTTGTTTTTTGCTGATAGAAAGCTTATTTCCCTTAATCGGTTTAGCGGCTTTGCCACTCACGTCTAACACTTGCAATACAACAGCGGGTTTACCTTCAACAGGAGTTTTTGGAGTAATCGTTTTTTCTGCTGCTGCAAAGCTGTATTGTGAGGTAACAACTAATGCAAAGATTGTTAATAATTTATTCATTTTTCATTTTCTCCGATTTTTGGTGCTTTTCTCTTAATTGAGTAGCAATAATTTGAATGGCCTCTCCAGCACTTATGCCTTTTGCCATCAGTTTTTGAATTTCTTCTACTGCAGCTTGTTGCTGTTCGTGGGTGAGCGATAAAAGTGAATTATCCATATAATTGTCCTGTTAGTCTAACGAAATTGGGTAAAGTTCCAGTCAAGAAATGTAAAGAGTTGTCGCCATTGTTCATCAAGCGGTGCAATTATCTCTATTTTTTGCAAATTTTTGGGATGATGAAATTGCAACTTATAGGCATGCAACATTAAACGGCTCACGTTTGATTTTTCTGTCAACGCCCGATTTTGGTGCAGGTCGCCATATTTGGAATCCCCCATAATCGGGTGGAACAGATGCTTCATATGACGGCGGAGCTGGTGTTTCCGCCCGGTTTGCGGTTTTAACTCCACCAAACTATAACGAGCGGTAGTGTGTTTGCCGGCAGGATAGGGCATTTCCACCGTGGCTAAACCTTGGTAATCGGTAACTGCTTCTTGAGCCTCTTTTTCCTGCGAAAATTTATCGGCAATTTTATCTAAAATCACTTTAAGCGGATAATCAATTCGAGCCTCGCCTTGCAAGTAGCCTCGCACCACCGCCAAATAGCTTTTTTGCACTAAATGTTGTTCAAACTGCTCGCTCATTAAACGAGCCATGTTGCTGTTTAATGCAAACAGCAACACGCCCGAAGTTGGGCGGTCAAGCCGATGAATCGGAAAAACGTGCTGTCCGATTTGATCCCGCAAGGTCTGCATCGCAAATTGGGTTTCGTGCTTGTCTAGCCAAGAACGGTGAACTAACATTCCGGCCGGTTTGTTGATGGCGATAAGATCGTCATCGCGGTATAAGATTTCTAAGGTCATCATATTTTGTGTATGAGCTAATTTATCAAATCTCCCCTAATCCCTCTTTTCTAAAGAGGGGAACAGATCTCCATAAATATTTTATTCATCTTTCGTTGACTTAAGTCGTAAATAGTCCGATGAATATCAAGAATGCTCCGCACGATTCCTCCTCTTTAGAAAAGAGGAGAGGGGAGATTTGTCAGAGTCAAGGGCAAAGTGAGAGATAATCAAATTAATCCTTCAACAACTTTTCCAACTTCAACAACGGCTCGTAAATTGCTTTTAGATAGTCTGCGGTTTTCAGTGACTCTTCCAAATAAGGAGTAATAGCAAAATTGCGGGGCAGATCGGCACCGGCGTCTAAAATCGCCTGCATTCTCGGGATAAAAATCCATTGTAGCCACTGCGTTGGCGAGAGAGTTTCGACACAAAACGGCTGCGGATTTGCCATTGCCTCAAGGCTCGGCGGTGTGGCTTCCCAAAGGTTGTGCAAACGCATTGCAATTTGTAAATCGGATAAATGTTGTTTAACTTCTGCTTTCATTTGTTGAGTTTCGGCTTGTTAAATTGAGCTTTTTCGGGTAAAAATAGGTAAGAATTTTAGCACTCAATCTGATTTCTCTCTAGGAATTTATATGCAACCTCACAACAACCAACCGACAATTCTGCAAAAAATCGTGCAAGATAAAGCAGTTTGGGTCGAACAGAAGCAAAAAACCTTTCCGTTAAGCGAATTTCAGCACAAGATCGTCAAAAGTGATCGGGATTTTTATGCCGCTCTCGCCAAAGGCACTCACCAAGAGCCCGCCTATATTTTGGAATGTAAAAAAGCCTCTCCGTCAAAAGGCTTAATTCGGGCGGAATTTGATTTAGATGCGATTGCTCAAGTCTATAAAAATTACGCTACCGCCATCTCGGTGCTAACGGACGAGCAATATTTCCAAGGCGATTTTCGCTATATCGACCAAGTCAAACAGCAAACCAGCCAGCCGATTTTGTGCAAAGATTTTATGATTTCGGCGTATCAGGTTTACCTCGCTCGCTTCTACAATGCCGATGCGATTTTGCTGATGCTTTCGGTGGTGGATGATGCCGCTTACCGTGAACTGGCGGATTTAGCTCATTCGCTCGGAATGGGGGTGCTTACCGAAACCAGTAACGATGCAGAATTTGAGCGTGCGTTGGAGTTGGGGGCGAAAGTAATTGGCGTGAATAACCGTGATTTACACACGCTTACCATTGATATGAACCGTATTGTGGATTTGGTGGAGAAATATCGAGAGCAAATTCCGTCTGATGTCTGTTTGATTTCCGAATCGGGCATTAACGATCACAATCAAGTTAAATGCATTAAGCCTTATGTTCACGCTTTTTTGATCGGCAGTAGCTTGATGGGCAATGCGGATCTGAATAATGCTGTGCGTGCGGTGGTTTTCGGTGAAAATAAAGTGTGCGGTTTGACTCGAGTGCAAGATGTCAAAGCGGTGTATGAACTAGGGGCGTTGTACGGCGGTTTAATTTTCGCCGAAGGCTCGCCACGCCAGCTTTCCCTTCGCCAAGCTCAAGAATTGGTGGTAAACGCTCCGCTTCGTTATGTGGGCGTTTTCCAAAATCAAGCGGTCGAATTTGTGGAGAAAATTGCAAAACAGTTGGAGTTGTTTGCTGTGCAACTACACGGTTCGGAAGATGACGGTTATATTGCCGAACTTACCGAAAAATTGGGTGGAAAAACCCAAATTTGGAAAGCGTTGTCGGTGGATATTGAAGCGGAAAGCCTTGAATTTCAAGACAATCCGCAAGTTGCTCGTTATGTGCTGGATAGTAAAATTGGTTCACAACAAGGCGGCACAGGCAAAACCTTTGATTGGGCATTAATTCCTGATACCTTAAAACAGAATGCATTATTAGCAGGCGGTATTAACGTGGAGAATATTAAAGCTGCTTTGGCTCAAGGTTGTTTAGGCGTAGATTTAAACTCAGGGGTTGAAAGTGCCAAGGGTATAAAAGATTTGTCAAAACTGACAGCTTGTTTTGAAAAAATTATTCGTGCATAGTTTTTTAAAGTTAGATTAAGTTGTGCTAGAATAGCAACGATTTTAAACAATAATTCATGAGGATTAAATTATGGGTACTTTTGGTTATTCAATGATGACAGTAGTTGGCGCACTGAGTATGATCGTATTTTTAGCCTACAATATTTTCTAATATTTATTCACCATAAGACACGGAAAATCGTTTGGTTTTCCGTGTTTTGTTTTAGGAAATCATATGTCCAAACTTACTTTTGCTGCGCTCTCCTTTAATTCTTCGAACACTCCTGTTTCCGACCAATTCGATGATATTTATTTTTCTACCCAAGATGGTTTGGCGGAAAGCCATTATGTGTTCCAAGAGGGGAATCAACTCTGGGAAAAATGGCTCTCGCATAGCCGAGAGGCGTTCGTGATTGCGGAAACCGGCTTTGGCACAGGATTGAATTTTTTTGCGGTGGCGGAGAAATTCAAGCAATTTCGAGCTGCATTTCCGGAAAGTAAACTAAAACGGCTTTACTTTATCTCTTTTGAAAAATTTCCGTTAACTTCGGCACAATTAGCAGAAATTCACCAAAATTATCCACAATTTGCAACCTTTTCGCAAAATTTAACCGCTTGTTGGCAGCCTCGCCAAAACGGTTGTCAGCGTTATCATTTTGGCGATATTTATCTGGACTTATGGTTTGGTGACATTGCGGAAAACTTACCGCAGCTGGGCGATCTTTACACCAACACCATTGATGCGTGGTTTTTAGATGGTTTTTCACCAGACAAAAATCCGGAAATGTGGAACGAAAATTTGTATCAGCAGATGTTTCGCTTAAGTCGCAATGGCGGCACTTTTGCGACTTTTACTGCTTCAAGCAATGTTCGCCGAGGCTTACAAGCTGTGGGCTTTGCAGTGTATAAACGTAAAGGCTTTGGCAAAAAACGAGAAATGTTGTGGGGTGAAAAGCCGTTAGATAGCGAAAATCAGCCACCTCGTTACCCTTATTTTTTTGCTAAAAATGAAACCGTAGAAGATGTTGCGATTATCGGCGGCGGTGTGGCGAGCCTGTTTTTGGCGTTGTCGTTACTAGAGAAAGGCAAGCAAGTCACGCTATATTGCAAAGATGAAGCTTTGGCAATGAACGCTTCAGGCAATTTACAAGGAGCAATTTATCCGCAACTGAGCGATGATGATGAACGCAATGTACGGTTTTATATCCATAGTTTTGATTACGCTTTGCAACGCTTGAGCCAGTTGGAAAAAGTGATTGAGTTTGAGCATAATTTAAGCGGTGTGGCGTTATATGCCTACAATGAAAAAACCGAGAAAAAGCTCAATAAAATTGCCGAGCAAACCGATGATGAAACCTTATTTCAGCTCTGCACAGCGGAGGACTTAAGCGAAAAGTTAGGGCTAAGCGTACCAAATGGCGGAGCTTTTATTCCGCAAGGCGGCTGGCTTTCACCAGTGCAGTTTGTGCGAAATGGCTTTGTGTGGTTGGAACGCCAAGGATTAAAAATCGTGCTAAATCATAAGGTAGAAAATTTAACGTGGACAGATGGCAAATGGCAGTGGCAAACAGATGGCAAAACCTTCAGCCATCAAGCAGTGGTACTGGCAAATGGGCACACGCTCAACGCATTTAGTCAAGCGAATGGTATTCCTCTTTATCCTGTGCGAGGGCAGGTTAGCCAAATTCCTAGTACGCTGGAGCTGCAAAAACTCAAATGTGTGGTTTGTTATGACGGCTATCTTACCCCTATTTCCCAAGCCGGCACGCATTGCGTGGGAGCAAGCCATCTTCGAGATAATGCGGATACGCAGTTTAGCGAAACTGAACATTTAGAGAATATTGCAAAACTTCAGCAAAATCTCACCGCTTGTGAATGGACGAAAGGCATTGATTATTCACAAAACTTAGCGAAAGTCGGCATTCGAGCTGCATTTCGAGATCGTGTGCCAATGGTGGGGGCAGTGCATCATTTTGAAAAACAGAAAGAGCAATATGCCAATTTGTATAACCAGCTAAGACGCAAACAAGCGGTCGAAAATGCGGAAATTTTTGCAAATTTATATATGGTGAACGGGCTAGCTTCTCGAGGGCTTACTACCGCCCCATTACTGGGAGAGATGCTGGCTAGTTTGATTTGCAATGAACCTGTGCCGATAAGCGAAGAGATTTGGCATAACCTAAGCCCAAATCGTACTTGGATGAGAAAGTTGCTAAAAGGCTCAGCAGTCGAGTAAAAAAAGATAACCCCGAACATCGTTCGGGGTTTTGTTTTTTGGTCCTAGCGGATAATACCACGAGTTGAACGTTTGAAGAATTGCAGGAAAATCGCAACAGCAGGTTCGGTAGCTGCAACTTGTTCTATTTCTACTAAGCACTCTTCCAAAGTTTTACCGCTAGAATAAATCAGCTTATAAGCTTTGCGGATTGCGTGTAATGCCGCTTTATCAAAACCACGACGTTTTAAACCTTCAAGGTTGATACCAAACGGACGTGCGTGGTTGCCTTGTGCCATTACATAAGGTGGCACGTCTTGGCTTACCATTGAGCCGCCGCCGAGCATAACGTGTGAGCCGACTACCACGAATTGGTGGATAGCTGACATTCCGCCTACGATCACGAAATCATCAAGCGTTACGTGTCCGGCAAGCGTCCCATTATTGGCGATAATACAGCGGTTGCCAATAGAGCAATCGTGGGCAATGTGAGTGTTGATCATAAATAGGTTATCATCACCAATTTTTGTTACCCCGCCACCTTGCACGGTGCCACGGTGAATGGTCACGCTTTCACGAATACGGTTACGATTACCGATCACCACTTTGGTCGGCTCGCCTTGATATTTCAAGTCTTGGTTGATTTCACCAATGCTGGCAAATTGAAAAATATGGTTATCTTCGCCAATTTCAGTTAGACCGTTGATGACTACGTGTGAATGAATTTTGGTTCTTGCCCCAATTTTTACGTCTTTACCGATCACAGAGTATGGACCAATTTCAACGTGTGCACCAATTTGTGCGCCATCTTCAATAATAGCAAGCGGGCTGATTTTAGCCGTTGAGTCAATTAGACGCATAGTAAGCTCCCTTTATTTTAGGATTAAAATTGATTATTTACGGCGTGCGCACATTAGGTCTGCTTCGCAAACTAGTTTACCGTCAACGTATGCTTTGCCTGTAAACTTAGTGATGCCACGCACCTCTTTTAAGAATTCAACTTCTAATTCAAGACGATCGCCCGGCACAACAGGACGTTTGAAACGAGCATTATCAATAGCAGCGAAGTAGTAAAGTTCATCTTCACTTAATTTGCCATAGGTTGCAACTGCTAACACACCGGTAGCTTGAGCCATTGCTTCAAGAATGAGTACACCTGGGAAAATAGGCGAATTTGGGAAATGACCTGTAAAGCAAGGCTCATTAAACGTTACATTTTTAATTGCTTTCAACCATTTGCCTTCTTCGTAATCGGTTACACGATCGACTAATAAAAATGGGTAACGGTGAGGCAACATATCCATAATTTCCGTTACTTCAATAATTTTTGGCTCACGATTTTCAGTTGTAATTTTTGTCACTTTAGACCTCTAAATAAAAACTCTAAGTAAAATTAATCGTTAAAACGCTTTTCTAACGATTTTAAACGTTTGTTCATTTCATCAATATTCATTACTAATGCAGCTGTTTTACGCCACTCTTTGTTGGTTTGTAGCGGAATGCCTGATGAGTAAATACCTTTTTCCGTGATAGGTCGCATCACCATTCCCATTCCGGTAATGATTGCACCGTCACAAATTTCCATATGACCGTTGATCACACTCGCCCCGCCAATTTGGCAGAATCGACCGACTTTTAAGCTACCAGCCATAATTACACCGCCGGCTACCGCTGTGCCGAAGCCAATGTGGACATTATGAGCAATTTGGCAGAGGTTGTCGATAATTACATTATCTTCGATCACGGTAGGATCTAACGCCCCACGGTCGATACAGGTGCAAGAGCCGATTTCAACACGGTTGCCGATAATCACACCACCGGTTTGCGGTATTTTGATCCATTGACCTTTGTCGTTGGCATAACCAAAACCATCGCTACCAATCACAGCGGAAGATTGAATTAAGCAATCAGAGCCGATTTGAACGTTGTGGTAAACCGATACATTTGCCCAAAGTTGGGTTCTTGCCCCGATTTTGCTATTTTTACCGACAAAGCAGCCAGCACCGATTATGGCATCGTCACCTAGCTCAACGCCACTTTCAATCACTGCGTTTGCACCAACGGATACATTATGACCTAATTTTGCCTCAGGGGAAATTACCGCATTCGGGTGAATGCCTGTGGCAGCTTTTGGGGTGGTATCCATATATTGCGCGAGCAAGGCGTAGGCAACATAAGGATTTGCCACAATCACTAAGTTTTGATCTTCACGGCAAAATTCCACATCAGCAGGGCTGACGATAATTGCCCCCGCATTACAAGCGGCTAAATTTTCTCGATATTTTGCATTTGAGATAAAGGTAATTTGCGAGCTATTGGCTTTATCTAAAGCAGCTATGCTTTGAATAGCCAAATCGGCGTTACCCCTAAGAGTACCGCCGATATGCTCCGCCAAATCAATTAAACGGAAATTTGCCATTATTTTTTCGCTTCTTCTTGTTTAGCTTCTTCAGCTTTAGTTTCTGGTGCTTTTTCTACGGCAGGTTGAGCTTCTGCTGGCTTTTCTATTTTGATATCAGGGTGTTTTTTCACAATAGCTTCAAGTACTACTTCAGTGATATCTTTGCTTTCATCTTCCGCATAAAGTGCAACTTGAGGTTGAAGAACTAAAGTATAACCCTTTGATTTTGCAATTTCTTTAATAGTTGCATTAACCTCATCTACTGCTTGTTTTTGAGCTTCTTGAGGATTAATACCGCCATTTTCTTTATTGGCTTGCTCAATTTTTTTCTGGAATTCATCAGCACGTTTTTGGAATGCTTCTGCTTTTTTAGCAAAATCCGCCTCACGTTTTTGAATGGCTTCTACTTTCTTTTGGAAAGCATCGGCTTCTTTTTGAATTGCATTTTGTCGAGCTTGAATATCTTTTGAACGTAAGCGTGGAGCTTCTTTCTCTAATGCAGCCACTTTTTTCTTGATAGACGCCTCTACTGTTTTTTGTTCATTTTGTAACTTTTGAGCATCAGCGTTGATTTTATCTCTTTCTGCAGTGAGTGCTTTGTTATCATCTGATAATTTTTTTTCTTCAGCTGCAAATCTTTCTTGGCTTTCTTTTACGAACTTATCAAATTTTGCTGTTGCATCTAATAAAACAGGGTGGTTTTGTAACACATAAGTCGGATCAACAAAACCGATAGTATCTGCTGCTGTTACCATACCTGTTGTAGTTGCTAAAGCAATAGTTAAACCTGTCATTTTAAATAGTTTTTTCATGTTTTTCCCTTTTAAAGAAACGGTTGAATTAAGCGGTCAGTTTGCAAAATTCATGTCATTTTTGACCGCTTGTAGTGAATTAGAATGAGCTGCCGATATTAAATTGGAATTGCTCAATTTCATCCTTATCATACTTACGAATTGGTTTTGCATAAGAGAATGACAATGGCCCAATTGGTGACATCCATTGGAATGCAACACCTGCCGAAGCACGGAAACGTTTGAAATCACCGTGATTAGGTAATGTTGGGTATTCCGCTTGTTTCCATTTCGTATTCCAAGCTGTTGCGGCATCAACAAAGATAGAGGTTCTTACATTGTGTTGGTATTTTTCGCTCACAAATGGTGTTGGCGTAATTAGTTCTAAACTTGCAGCGGCTAAAGCATTACCACCAATAATGTCATTATTTACATTATCAAATTTGCCAGATTTAGTATTATAGTAAATGGCTTGAGGCCCGATTGCACCGTAAGAGAAGCCTCTTAATGTACCAATACCACCAGCGGTGTAAAGTTGATAGAACGGAACTTCTTTTCCACCAAAACCGTTGGTATAAGCCACGCTCGCTTTAGTTGAGATGACCCATTTATGTTCACGGTTTAATGGGAAGTAGTTTCTAAAATCGGCACTTACACGATAATATTTATTATCAGAACCCGGAATAGTAATTTTACCACCAATATTTGCAGTAGTTCCTTCTGTTGGGAAATAGCCTCTATTTAAGCTGTTATAGTTCCAACCAAGAGAGAAATCGAAATCATCTGCTTTGATTTTGTCATAGTAACTCGAGTTCGGATCAAACTCAAAGTTCATTGATTTCACATATTTTTCACGAGTATATTCACGAGATGCATTTTTAATTTTATCGTGTGTATATCCCAAACCTAAGTAGTATGAGTTATTTTCATTCACTGGGAAACCAAGTGTGCCGTTAATACCGTAAGTTTGACGTTTGTATGATGCGACGTTATCATTTTTCGAGTTATCGTAATCTTCGTAGAATACGTTGCCACCTAAACTGACTCCATCTTTGGTAAAGTATGGCTCGGTATAACCTAAGTTAATGCTTGTACCATAGTCATTACGAGTACCGTTTAAACTGATAGTTGATCCCATACCCAAGAAGTTGTCTTGTTTAATACCTGCTTGGTAACTAATACCACTTTCCGTACCGTAACCGATACCAAAGTTAATGCTACCTGTATTTCGTTCTCTAATTTTATAAACGACATCAACTTGATCTGTTGTATTTTCTACGTTTTGCATTGACATATCAACGCTTTCATAGAAACCGGTTCTTTCTAAACGAGCTTTACCTAGTGATGCCTTATTGGTTGATAACCACGCACCTTCTTGCTGGCGCATTTCACGGCGTAGAGTGGAGTCTGCGGTAACATCATTGCCTTCGAAGCGAATTTTACGCACATAAATGCGACGACCTGCATCAACAACAAAGCTGATTTTTACGCTATTATCTGCATCGTTAAATTGAGGATAAATATCTACTTTAGCAGAGCCATAACCAGCATCGCCTAAGATATTTTTAATTTCTTCTTCAATTTGTGTGAGATCTGATTTACGGAAGGTCTGACCCGCTTTAAAATCCTTTAATAGTGGATTTAATTTATCGTCCATATTTGCAGTATTACCGATGATACGCATTTCACTAATATTATACTGCGAGCCTTCATTTAATTTGTAAGTAAGATTTACTTCAGTTTTATCATCATTAAACTGTACATCGGTATCTTCAATCGCAAACTTGGCATAACCACGATTTAAATAAAAATCTCTTAATGTTTCTAAATCTTTTTGGTAAGTTGTTTGTTCAAATTTGCTACTTTCAAAAATATTCCACCAAGAAACATCTGGCTGAATATCTAAATTTTCTAATAATTTTTTATCAGAAAATGCGTTATTACCTTCAAATTTAATGGCTTTTGCTTTTGCTACATCGCCTTCATCAATCACTAATTTAACATTCACGCCACCTTCGGCATTATTCGTTACAATAGTATCTATTTTAGCTAAATAGCGGCCGGTAGAGTGATAATGTTCAATAAGACTCTCTTTGAAAGCCTCTAATTTTTCTGCGTTGAAAATTTCACCTTGATTAATTAAGTTTGCTTTTAAATTTTGTTCTAAAGCATCTTTGGGGATTGCTTTATTGCCTTCAATTTCTAATTTACCGATGATCGGTTTTTCTGCGACTTTAATAACAAGGGTATTGCCTTCTCGTGTTGCACGCACATCTGCAAAACGTTGCTGACTGAATAAATGACGTACTACATTGGAAACATCAGTATCTGTTGCGGTTTGACCTACTCTGACAGGAATAGATGAGATAATAGCAGCCCCTGTTGTTGGTTGTACGCCTTCAACACGAATATCTTTAACAACGAAAGGTGCTGCAACCACACCATTTGCAATTAAAAGAGAAGAAAGTAATAATTTTTTCATTGAAATTACCTATGAATGTTTTGCAAGATGATTTGCGAAATTATTTAAAAAATAAACCGCTTGTTAAAAATGAATAATGTCATTAATAAAGGCAAAAACCATTAAACCTAATACAAATGCAATACCAACTTGTTGGAATATAATTTGTATTTTTTCGGATAATGCTTTGCCTCGAATGGCTTCAGTTGCTAATAAAATCAGTTGTCCGCCATCTAATGGTAAAATTGGGAACAGGTTCATTACCCCCAAATTGACACTAATTAATGCCATAAAACTCAAGTAATAAATCAAGCCAATTTCAGCCGTTGCCCCAGCTCCTTTTGCCATTGATATGGGACCACCTAAATTTTTAATTGATAAATCACCGGTAATGAGATTACCAATAAATTGTAGTATGGTCTGAATTAAAGACCATACTTTTTCAATACTTTTATAAAATGCAGTAAGAATATCATATTTTAATTCGGTGCGATATTTCTCTGCAAGTCTTTCGTATGTCGGCACAATGCCGATAATATAGCGATTGTTTTGCTTCTCAGGCTGAATGCTTAGTGTCTTAATTTGTCCTTTTTGTTCAATTTGAAGTTCAATTAAATTGCCTGTTTGAACACTTTCCACAAGGGTAGCCCAATCAAAAGGCTGTTGATTAACCTTGAGAATTCTATCGCCTGAAGTTAATCCCACTTTTTCAGCAGGTGAATTTTCAACAATTTGTTTGATTTCAGGCATTACTTTCGTACTCTTAGGACGAATACCTAATACCGTTAATGGATTTTCTTTAGTGCTATCAATATTCCAGTCAGAAAGATCTAGCTCATAACGTTGGATGATTTGGCTATCAATTAATCGACCTTCTACTTGAACATTTTTATTCCCAATTGCCCCCACTAACGCTAAAGATGCACTTTCCCAATCTTGAATATTTTGATTACGAATTTTTGTAATTTCTAATTCAGTAGGTAATTGAGCTTGTGCTGCAATTGTGTTAGGTAATACCTCACCAATCACAGGTTTAATGGTTGGAATTCCTGAAACAAATACCGCCCAGTAAGCCAATATTGCAAAAATAAAGTTTGCGGCAGGACCTGCAAAAATAATAAAAGCACGCTGTAAAACAGACTTCGTCGCTAATGATTGTTCTGGTCTGGCATCAACGCCTTGCTCGCCATTCCACATTTGTACATAGCCACCGAGTGGAATTAATGAGAAAGCAAATTCTGTGCCGTGCTTATCAGTTTTTCTAAATAACACTTTACCAAAACCAATAGAAAAACGAGTTACTTTTACACCACACTTGCGTGCAGCCCAGAAATGCCCGTATTCGTGTACGAATACCAGTACGCAGATTAGAACAAAAAAGGCAATAGTTGAAGTCATAGCTTATAGTACAAAAAAGAAGAAGGTTGCGAAAAACGGAATCGCCGCTGTTAAGCTATCAATACGATCTAAAATACCGCCGTGCCCTGGAATAAGATTACTGCTATCTTTAATACCAGCTTGGCGTTTGAACATACTTTCAACTAAATCGCCTAGTACTGAAATCGCTACCGTTGCAATAGAAACCACAATAAATGGTGTAGTGTCTAATTCTCTGCCGAATACATTTGTTGGCGTAAGTTGTAAGAAGGCAAAAGCAATTACTCCGGACGTTAATAACCCACCAAAAACACCTTCCCATGATTTACCCGGAGAAACTTTTGGTGCAAGTTTTCTTTTACCAAAGGCTCTGCCAAAGAAATAGGCACCTGAGTCTGCCCCCCAAACTAATAAGCAAACATAGAGGAATAAATAAGTACCTTGATACGGGTCAATATGATAATTATGGAAACGTAACGCTAATACACCAATTAAAAATGGAATTAAGGTTGCAAAACCAAATAAGAATTTAGCTACAACTGATTTTTCCCATAGTTTGGCAGAATTTGGATAAGTAACTACTAATACAAGAGCAATCAGCCACCAAATGCAGCCAATAAAGAGAATAGGCGTGGTTTCATCAGTAATGAAACGTGTTGCACGAATATAATCGGTATTGGCAACGATTGCAAAAAGCAATAAACAGATAGTGACCATTGCCACAATCGCACGAGGTACAGGGCGTTTAAAGCCTGCAAATTGAGCCCATTCCCACATTGCTGCGACAATAATTGCTGATAATGCGATGGTTAATGGTAATGGCGAAAGCCAGAAAATAGCTGCCAATACGGCAATAATCATAATAATTGCTGAAAGTATACGTTCTTTAAGCATTGTCTATCCTTATAAATTGTATTAACAGCCACCAAATCGGCGTTCACGCTGTTGGTAGGCTACGATCGCTTCGCTGAAAGCTTTATCGTTGAAATCCGGCCATAACACAGGGCTGAAAAAAAGCTCTGCATAGGCAATTTGCCATAATAAAAAGTTGCTAATTCTCTGCTCGCCACTTGTTCTAATGAGTAAATCCACCTGCGGTTGTGTTTCTGTGACTAAATATTGCTGAAATAACTCAGGGGTAATTTGTGCAATGTCAAGCTGATTTTCTTTTACTTGTAATGCTAATTTTTGAGTGGCTTGCACAATATCCCAATAGCCACCGTAATTTGCCGCAATATTTAAAATTAGTCCTGTATTGTTCTCCGTTAATTTTACTGATTCTGCAATACGTTTTTGTAAGCTTTCACTAAAGGCAGATTTATCGCCAATAATATTCAAGCGGATATTATTTTTATGTAGTTTTTTGACTTCAGAGTCTAAGGCTTTCATAAAAAGTGTCATTAAAGCGGATACTTCAGTTTCCGGTCTGCTCCAATTCTCACTACTAAAAGCATAAAGTGTTAATACTTTAATTTGATTTTTAGCTGCAAAACTTACCGCAGAACGAACCGCTTTCACGCCGTTTTGATGCCCGAAAATGCGCAATTTTCCTTTCTGCTTAGCCCAACGGCCATTGCCGTCCATAATAATAGCAACATGTTTGGGCATATTTTGAGGATCAAAGTTCACAGGTTTACTCACTGAAATAATAAATAAGATAAAAATGGCAGTAACTATATCATAGGATAGGCGAGAGTGGAATTGACAAGCGATATTTGCACAGGTTTTTCTAAAAAAATGAAAAAATTAAGCATTGTCATCAAACTGTCATAATTCTTTTCTACACTTAGTCACGCAACAGCAATTTAACGTAAGGAGAATTACTATGCTAATGCGTAAGACTAAAAAAGTAATGTTATTAGGTACTCTTTTTGCATCAGTGGCGGCGGTTTCTCACGCTCACACTATCACAGGGGCAGGGGCATCTTTCCCTTATCCGATTTATGCGAAATGGGCAGCATTATATGAAAAAGAAACAGGCAATAAAGTAAATTATCAATCAATCGGCTCAGGCGGTGGCCAGCAACAAATTATCGCAAAAACAGTTGATTTCGGGGCATCTGATGACCCCATGAAAGCAGATTTATTACAACAACATCAGTTATTACAATTCCCGGCAATTATTGGCGGTACGGTGTTAGTCGTGAATTTACCTGGCATTAAAGAGGGCGAATTAAAACTTTCCGGCGACTTACTGGCTCAAATCTATCTTGGTAAAGTCGCTAAATGGAATGACGCCGCTATTCAAAAATTAAATCCAAATTTAAATCTACCCGATAAAGATATTCTTGTTATCCATCGTTCAGACGGCTCTGGTACAACCTTCGGCTTTACTAATTATCTCTCTAAAGTTTCAAGTGAATGGAAATCAACCGTTGGCGAAGGAAAAGCGGTGAAATGGCCGAAGGGACATGGTGGTAAAGGTAACGAAGGTATTGCAGCCTATGTTCGCCAGATGAAATATTCAATTGGTTACGTGGAATATGCTTATGCAAAACAAAACCAACTAACGTGGACGGCATTACAAAGCCAATCAGGCGAATTTGTTCAGCCAAACAAGGAAAGTTTTATGGCAGCAGCAAGTAATGCAAAATGGAATGAAGCAGAAGGTATGGGTGTGATTCTTACTAATGAAGCAGGCGAAAAATCTTGGCCGATTACGGCAGCAAGCTTCATCTTAATTCACAAAAAAGATGGCAAACCTGAAGCAACGCAAAATGTGGTGAAATTCTTTGATTGGGCGTTTGCAAAAGGACAAGATGCCGCTGCAGAGTTGGACTATGTGCCAATTCCTGAAGATGTTGTAAAAAGCATTCAACATAAATGGAATACTGAATTACAAAAATAATGAAAAAAGCGACCGCTTGTTGGAGTGGTCGCCTATTTTTGACAGCTTTTATATCGAAAAATAATTATGTCTAAAATGAACCCATTTTTAAATCAAAATCGATTTGAAATATTTTTTAGAAATATGACCGCTTGTTTTGCGTGGTTAGTATTTCTGTTACTTGCTGGAATGATGATTTCGTTATTTGTAGAAAGTTGGCCAAGTATCAAAAAATTTGGCGTGAGCTTTTTATGGGATAGCGAATGGGATCCTGTGCAGAATCAATACGGAGCATTAATGCCTATTGTGGGGACATTAATTACTTCCTGTTTAGCTTTAATCATTGCCGTACCGATCTCATTTGGTATTGCGGTGTTTATTAACGAACTCTCGCCACAATGGCTAAAACGCCCAATTGGAACAGCAGTTGAAATGTTAGCCGCTATTCCTTCTATCATTTATGGTATGTGGGGCTTATTTGTGTTCGTGCCTTTATTCCAAGAACATATTCAACCAACGATGATCGAATGGTTTGGCGATCTGCCAATACTTGAATACTTATTTTCAGGTGCACCCTTTGGGATTGGTTTATTTACCGCTGGTTTAGTGCTTGCCATTATGATTATTCCGTTCATTGCCTCAATGATGCGTGATGTATTTGCCATTGTGCCACCAATGTTAAAAGAAAGTGCCTACGGATTAGGTTCAACCCGTTGGGAAGTGCTATGGAAAGTAGTGCTACCTTATACCAAAACAGGGCTTATCGGCAGCATTATGTTAGGTTTTGGGCGTGCATTAGGCGAAACAATGGCAGTTACTTTCGTTATCGGTAATGCTTTCCAAATACCAAATTCATTATTCTCTCCTTCGGTTTCTATTGCGTCAGCCATTGCGAATGAATTTAACGAAGCATCTGGCTTACAAAAATCAGCATTAATTGAGTTAGGTTTAGTCCTTTTCTTAATTACAACCATTGTACTGTCTATTTCTCGCTTAATGATTTTAAGAATGCAGCGTAAGGAAGGAAAATAATGAAGAATTTACAGAACGCTCGTTTTTACAGACGTAAATGTTGTAACAGCATAATGCTAAGTTTAGCCTATGTGGCAGTTGCTTTCGGATTGTTTTGGCTTTGTTGGATTTTATATTCATTAGTTAGTCGAGGAATTCCAGGTCTTTCGCTAGAACTTTTCACACAAATTACCCCAGCACCAAATGAACAGGGCGGTTTAAGCAATGCGATTTTAGGTTCGCTACTTATTGTGGGAACAGGCACGCTTATCGGCACCCCAATTGGGATTTTAGCAGGCACGTATTTAGCTGAATATGGCAACTATAGCCGTTTTGCAAAAGTAACTCGTTTCTTAAATGATATTTTGCTCTCTGCTCCGTCAATTATTATTGGCTTATTTGTGTACACGCTTTATGTCTCAAAAGTAGGGCATTTTTCAGGTTGGGCTGGTTCTTTAGCCTTAGCATTATTGGTGATTCCAATTGTGGTGAGAACCACAGATAGTATGCTTAACCTTATTCCAAATAACTTGCGTGAAGCTGCAATTGCATTAGGTTGCCCACAATGGCGAGTGATTGTGATGATCTGTTACCGTGCCGCAAAATCAGGGATCTTAACAGGTGTATTACTAGCCGTTGCCCGTATTGCAGGTGAAACAGCTCCATTACTGTTTACCGCATTGTCGAACCAATTTATGTCTTGGGATATGAACGCACCAATGGCGAACTTACCTGTTGTGATTTACCAATATGCGGCAAGTCCGTTTACAGATTGGAATAATCTTGCTTGGGCAGGTGCGATTTTAATTACGCTATTCGTGTTATGTATCAATGTTTTAACCCGTGTTTTCTTACAACCAAAACAGAAATAATAAGGTGTTTAGAAATGAACGTAGAACCAAAAATTTCAGTACAAAATCTTAATTTTTATTATGGCGATTTCCACGCTTTAAAGAATATCAACTTAAATATTGCAAAAAATAAAGTAACTGCATTTATCGGACCTTCCGGCTGTGGTAAATCCACGTTATTGAGAACATTCAATCGTATGTTTGAGCTTTACCCGAACCAAAGAGCAGAAGGGGAGATCAATTTAGACAGTGAAAATCTATTAACTACCGATACGGATATTTCCATTATTCGTGCAAAAGTGGGTATGGTATTCCAAAAACCGACACCGTTTCCAATGTCAATTTATGACAACATCGCCTTTGGTATCCGCTTATTTGAGAAGCTATCTAAACAAGAGATGAATGAGCGTGTAGAGTGGGCTTTAACCAAAGCGGCATTATGGAATGAAGTAAAAAATAAATTACACCAAAGTGGCGATAGTTTATCAGGCGGACAACAGCAACGTTTATGTATTGCCAGAGCCATTGCCATCAAACCTGATGTCTTATTGTTAGACGAGCCTTGCTCGGCATTAGACCCAATTTCTACAATGAAAATTGAAGCCTTGATTACCGAACTCAAGCAAGATTATACTGTGGCTATGGTAACGCATAATATGCAACAAGCCGCACGTTGTTCTGATTACACCGCATTTATGTACTTGGGTGAGCTAGTTGAATTTGGTGAAACGGCACAAATTTTTAGCCAACCGAAAATTCCACGTACGGCAGATTATATTCAGGGCAAAATGGGTTAGTTAATTCAATTAATGCAGTGTTAATAGCTTTTCACTGCATTTCTTCTATTGGAGGACGAGTATGAACAGACGCATTTTAGTGGTAGAAGATGAACGTGGCATTCGTGAGATGATTAGCCTTTTTCTAATGCAGCATCAATACGATATTATTGAAGCAGAAGATTACCAAAGTGCAGTGAAAAAACTTGCTGAAAAGCCACAATTGGTTTTATTAGATTGGATGCTACCCGGGCGTTCAGGCGTGCAACTCATTGAATATATGAAAAAGCATGAAGAAACTGCCCAAATTCCGGTGATTATGCTCACTGCTCGTAGTGCAGAAGAAGATTGTATTACCTGCTTAAATGCAGGGGCAGATGATTATGTTATCAAGCCATTTTCTCCAAAAGTCTTAATCGCCCGTATTGAAGCCGTTTGGCGAAGAATTTACGAGCAAACCTCACAAATTATTCAATTTAATGATTTGATCTTAGATGAAAATGCAAAACGAGTGTTTTATCAGTCTGAACAAATCCAACTAAGTCATACCGAATTTAAATTACTCCACTTTTTTATGACACACCCGGAAAAAGTTTACTCTCGAGAGCAATTATTAAATCGAATTTGGGGTGATGACTTAGAAGTAGAAGACAGAACGGTAGATAGCTATATCCGCCGCTTACGCCGCAGCCTTGAACCTTACCAATGTGATAGTTATTTGCAAACGGTAAGAGGAAGTGGCTATCGTTTTTCACTGCATATTCAAGGTGAATGATGAAAAAATTACTTAACTTTTTAGCAGAATTGATTTTATCAATTACATTAGCTTTTACGTTTAGCCTATTTGCACTTGATTTTATGAGTTGGTTGGCAGTTATTGCTATTGGAGTAATTGTTTGGCATCACATCATAGAATATCGATTACTACAGCGCTTAAAGCCGCAAAATAAGAAAGAGATTGAATTACTTAATTTAGAAAATTTTTCACAAACAATGGCGGATTATCGCCAGAAAAATAAAAAAGAGAAATTTGAGAATTTACGCCTACTCTCCAAGTTAAATAAGAATATTCAGTATTTACCTGATGCGACAATTATTTGCCAAGATAATGGAGATATTCTCTGGTGTAATCAAATGGCACAAAAAATGTTTGATTTTTATTGGCACAAAAAAACGCAAAAAAATATTCTCAATGTAATTTTTTACAAACAATTTAAGCACTATTTTGTTCAGCCTAGAAAAAGCCGACCTCTGGTATTACTAACTTATAACGAACGTTATATCGAAATTCATATTCATCAATATGATCCTGAAACCTTGCTGATTATTGGACGTGATATTACAGAAATGATAAAACTGTTGCGTTCCAGGCAAACATTTTTAAGTAATATCAACCATGAATTAAGAACGCCGCTTACTGTTCTACAAGGTTATTTGGAAATTTTAGCTGATCAGCCGGTGCAAAGTTTACTGCAAGAAAAAGCTATAAAGGCAATGCAAGAGCAGAGCTTGAGAATGACGAATTTATTACAGCAACTGAATATGTTAGCGAAAATAGAAACTTCATCAAATAAAGAACATCAACTGTTTAATATGTCTATAATGATTCTTTCATTGAAAAAAGACATAGAAATTTTAAATACTTACTCGCATAAAATTACTTTTGATATTCAACCAAATATAGAAATATTCGGCAATGAACATCAGCTGCATAGTGTAGTATCTAACTTAATTTATAACTCAATTAAGCATTCGGGGCAGGAATGTCATATTGAGATTAGTTGGAAACCGTGCGAACAAGGAATGAAATTTGAGGTAAAAGATGATGGCATCGGCATTCCTGAAATCCACTTACCACATTTAACCGAACGTTTTTATCGAGTTGATGAATCTCGAAGTAAGAAAACAGGGGGCAGTGGTTTAGGGCTGGCAATTGTGAAGCACGCATTAGAGCAACACGGCTCAACACTTAACATTACCAGTAAAGAAGGTGAGGGGAGCAGTTTCTCTTTTGTACTGAAATCAGCCTGATGCTCCCATCATTGTTAGAAATTATCTTTCTTTTTGCGAAGTGCAATAAATTCGTCTAAATCGATCGCTTGCATAAACGGATTTACTTGCATTTCAAGCCCAATGGTGGTCGGTAATGTTGGTTTATTTTGCGAGCGTAAAATATCAACCTGTTCTTGATATTCTGCGAGAGTGCAATTTACGGGCAATACAGCCTCGGCAAATTTTAGATTGCTCTTAGTGTATTCGTGAGCAGGGTAGACTTTAACCGAATTAGGCAATTTTTTAAAACGTTGCAATGCTTCAAATTGCGCTCGGTAATCACCTGTGAAAACACGTCCGCAACCGCCTGAAAATAACGCATCGCCGCAAAATAGATAATCATAACCAAACAAATAACTAATATGCCCTGCGGTATGTCCTGCACTTTCAATAATTTTTACATCGTAATCAAACAGTTTAATATGTTGTTCTGGCGACACAATCACATTGGCAAATTCAGCCACTTCTTGCGGGCCATAAACTGGAAGATTCGGATAGTTTTCCATAATGCTAGTCACTCCATCTGTGTGGTCGTGATGATTATGAGTGAGCAAGATAGCGGTCAAATTTAATGCATTTTTTGTAATAAAGTCTAATACAGGCTGATGTTCTGACGGATCAACAATAATCACATCTTGTTCTTTACGAATTACCCAAATATAGTTATCGCTTAATGCCGGAATGGGAATGATCTGGAGCATAGGATTCTCCTGATGATATAGGTTAGATAAAAGGGTGGGGCGTTACCAGCGACCCTCGGCACACAGAAATTTCAACCCAGACTGCTTTCTTCCGAACCTGATCAAGTAAGCTGAACACCGTTGCGAGGAACCAATAACGCCCCATTGAATTACGCTCATTGCGTAAGGCTTTCTATTATAGATAAATTTAAAAATAAGACAAGGCAGAATTTTACAAGCGGTTATTTTCTGATAGAAATTTGCAAATTTCTATGAAAATTCGACCGCTTGTAACTTTTATACTTTTAATAATAATGCCACCGCTTCACAAGCAATGCCTTCTCCACGCCCAGTAAAGCCTAACTTTTCCGTTGTTGTGGCTTTCACATTTACTTGGGAAATATCGCATTTCAAATCATCAGCAATGGTTTGACGCATTTTATCGATATGCGGACGCATTTTGGGAGCTTGAGCGATAATGGTTACATCAACATTACCAACTTTATATCCTTGTTCTTGCACTTGGCGATAGGCTTCAATTAATAAACCTCGACTATCAGCATTTTTATATTGCATATCGGTATCCGGGAAAAGTTTGCCAATATCGCCTAATGCAACTGCACCGAGTAACGCATCAGTTAGAGCGTGAAGGGCAACATCGCCATCACTATGAGCAATAAAACCTGTGTGGTAAGGTACCTCAACGCCTGCAATAATAAGCGGTCGGTCTTCGCCAAAGGCGTGAACGTCAAAACCGTGTCCAATACGAATCATATATTATTTCTCCAAATGATGAGAGAGGTAAAACTCTGCTAAGGCTAAATCTTCTGGGCGGGTAATTTTGATATTATCGCTTCTGCCGGCAATAAGTTGTGGTTGGTAACCACTTAGCTCCATAGCAGAGGCTTCATCGGTTACAATTTGCCCTTTATTAAAGGCTGTTTCTAACGCAGTTTTTAGCCTCTTAGCAGGAAAAAATTGTGGCGTTAAAGCGTGCCATAAGGTTGAGCGATCTTCTGTATGCAAAATTTGTGTGCCGTTGGCTCGCTTCATTGTATCAATAGCCGGGGTGGCTAAAATTCCCCCTTGATCATCTTTAATTTGCAAAAGTTTGTCTAAATCTGACCGCTTGAGACAAGGGCGAGCAGCATCGTGAACTAACGCCCAAGCATTTTCATCTTCGATTACGTTTAATGCATTGAATACGGAGTCCGCTCGGGTTTCACCGCCAAAGACGATTTGCACTTTATCACTTTTCAGTAGAGCAATTTCGGTATAGAAAGGATCATCTTTTGCGACTGCCACAACTACTTTGGTTATTTTAGGGTGATCAAGAAAAAGGGAAACTGTATGCTCTAAAATAGTTTTCCCTTTTAATTTTAAATATTGTTTTGGTTTGTCTGCCTGCATTCGGCTACCAATACCTGAGGCAGGAATAACTACAAAAATTTTTCTCGTCATAAAGGCTTTTATTTATTTTTCGGTACAATACGGTAGAACATTTCATTCTCTTTTACCATTTCACGTTCAAGTCTGGCACGTTCTTCAAGAGCATCTACCCCATTTTTTAAGTCGTGAATTTCTGCTTCAATCAGCTTATTTCGAGCAACTAGTTTGGCATTTTCTTCTTTTAACATTGCCACTTCTTCTTGGACTTCTTGGTAATCAGTCCAACCGTTTTTGCCAAACCAGAAGCTGTACTGAAAAATACAGAATAATAAGGCAAAAAATATAATTAATAGACGCATTTATTTTTCTCTTTATTAAAATGAATCGACACAAGCGGTCGGAGGTCGGATTTTACCTTGAATTTGCAAAAAATCCAAACAAAGGAGTTCTGCACATAGGTTTAAGTCAAGTGTAAGTTTTGATATAAAACAATATCCGTCCATCTTTTTGAAATTTTTTTCAACAAATTTTCAAAAATTTGAAGTATGTAACATTTTTTTTATTTCATTTCAGTATAATAAGCACAGTTTAATTTTATAACTATTATGAGGTAACCACTATGTTAAATCGTATTGAACAAGAACTTGCAGACTTAGGCATTACAAATGTAAAAGAAATCGTACGTAATCCTAGCTATGAGCAACTGTTTGAAGAGGAGATGAACCCAAATCTTCAAGGTTATGAAAAAGGTGTGTTAACGAACCTAGGGGCTGTGGCGGTTGATACCGGCATTTTCACTGGTCGTTCACCGAAAGACAAATACATCGTGTTAGATGAAAAAACAAAAGATACTGTTTGGTGGACATCTGATGCGGCTAAAAATGATAACAAGCCGATGAATCAAGCTACATGGCAAAGCCTAAAAGGTTTAGTGACGGAAGAGCTTTCTAACAAACGTTTGTTTATCATTGATGCCTTCTGTGGAGCAAGCCCAGAACACCGCATTAATGTGCGTATTGTTACGCAAGTGGCGTGGCAAGCTCACTTTGTGAAAAATATGTTCATTCGCCCAACAGAAGAAGAGTTGAAAGATTTCAAACCTGATTTCGTAGTAATGAATGGTTCTCAAGTAACTAATTCGAACTGGAAAGAGCAAGGTTTAAATTCTGAAAACTTTGTCGCATTTAATATCACCGAAGGTGTACAAATCATCGGTGGTACTTGGTACGGCGGTGAGATGAAGAAAGGTTTATTCTCAATGATGAACTACTTCTTACCACTTAAAGGCGTGGCTTCAATGCACTGTTCTGCAAATGTGGGTGAAGAAGGCGATGTGGCAGTATTCTTTGGTTTATCAGGCACGGGTAAAACCACATTATCAACTGATCCAAAACGTAAATTAATCGGTGATGATGAACACGGTTGGGACGAAAACGGCGTATTCAACTACGAAGGCGGTTGCTATGCGAAAACCATCAACCTTTCTATCGAAAACGAGCCGGACATCTACCGTGCAATCCGCCGTGATGCGTTATTAGAAAATGTGGTCGTGCGTGAAGATGGCACAATCGATTTCGATGATAAATCAAAAACAGAGAATACTCGTGTAAGTTACCCGATTTACCACATTGATAACATTGCTGTACCGTCAAAAGCCGGTCACGCGAAAAAAGTGATTTTCTTAACTGCTGATGCGTTCGGTGTATTGCCTCCGGTATCTAAACTTACACCAGAGCAAACAAAATACTACTTCTTATCAGGCTTTACTGCGAAATTAGCCGGTACAGAGCGTGGCATTACCGAGCCAACCCCAACATTCTCAGCCTGTTTCGGTGCAGCATTCTTATCTCTACACCCAACACAATACGCAGAAGTGTTAGTGAAACGTATGGAAGCGGCTGGTGCAGAAGCTTACTTAGTGAATACAGGTTGGAACGGAACCGGCAAACGTATCTCAATTAAAGATACTCGTGGTATCATCGATGCGATTTTAGATGGCTCAATCGATAAAGCAGAAATGAACAAACTGCCAATCTTCGATTTAGCAATCCCAACCGCATTACCGGGCGTAGATACAGGCATTTTAGACCCTCGTAATACCTACGCAGATAAAGCACAATGGCAAACTAAAGCAGAAGATCTTGCGGGCAGATTTGTGAAAAACTTTGAAAAATATGCAACCAATGACGAAGGCAAAGCGTTAATCGCAGCTGGTCCGAAGTTATAATTTGCAATTCTTCGTTATAATATAAATCAAAATTAGAAATTAAGGACTAAACCTCAAGGGGTTTAGTCCTTTTGTATAAAGGAGAAAACACAATATGACCACATTTCAACTGAGATTGAAAGCCAAAGACGAACTCACACCTCACCCCACGGCACAATATTGGCGAAAATGCCAAGTGGAAGAACTTTTCGATATGCCGTTTATGGATTTAGTCTTCAAAGCTGCTCAAATTCATCGTGAGCATTTTGATGCTAACGCCATTCAGCTTTCTACACTGCTTTCGATTAAAACCGGTGGCTGTGCTGAAGATTGCGAATATTGCCCACAATCTGCCCGCTATGACACCGGCGTGGAAAAACAGGCAATGCTAGACATCGGCACCATTGTAGAAAAAGCCAAAATCGCCAAATCACGAGGGGCGAGCCGTTTTTGTATGGGGGCGGCGTGGCGAGGCCCGAAGACGAAAGATATTGAAGTGGTCTCTAAAATTATCAATGAAGTCAAAGCCTTAGGTTTAGAAACCTGCGGCACATTTGGAATGTTGGAAGAGGGAATGGCGGAAGAGCTAAAAGAGGCTGGGTTGGATTATTACAACCACAATTTAGACACCGACCCTGAACGCTACAACAAAATCATTCATACTCGCAGCCACGATGACAGAATGGACACGCTAGGCAAAGTTCGCAATGCAGGGCTAAAAGTCTGTTGCGGTGGTATTGTCGGAATGAACGAAACTCGCCCGGATCGAGCTGGTTTAATAGCAAGCCTTGCTAACCTCGATCCACAACCTGAAAGCGTGCCGATTAACCAACTGATTAAAGTAGAAGGCACACCACTTGCCAATGCCGAAGATTTGGATTGGACGGAGTTCGTCCGCACCATTGCGGTGGCAAGAATTACAATGCCAAACAGCTTTGTTCGGCTTTCTGCAGGAAGAACCGCAATGCCGGAAGCAATGCAAGCCCTTTGCTTTATGGCTGGAGCGAACTCTATTTTTTATGGCGATAAATTGCTCACCACAGAAAATCCGGAAGAAGATTATGACCGCAAATTAATGGATAAACTGAATTTGTATCCATTACAGTATGAAGAAAGGAATTGAGGAATTACAAGCGGTTGAATTCTATTAAAAATTTGCAAATTTATAGGGCGAGTTCTTGTACCCGCCCATTAATTCGCTATATCACATCATTTTGGATCGAAACCATCACTTGGTCGATTTTGAAGTTATCGGTATCAATAATTTCAAATTTATATTTATCCCACAATACAAAATCGGTTTTCTTTGGAATTTTACGTAAAATATACATCATAAAACCTGCAATAGTTTCATAGTTCTCTGCATTCGGAAACTCGGCAATATCTAAAGCACGCATTACATCTTCTAGTGGTGTTGCTCCATCAATTAACCAAGAATGTTCATTACGCTGAACAATTTGCTCTTCTTCGTGAGAAACCAGCTCACCCATTACAATGCTCATTACATCATTTAGGGTAACAATGCCAACTACTAATGCATATTCATTCACAATAACGGCAAAATCCTCGCCAGTTGATTTAAATAGTTCTAAAACTTCGTATAAAGAGAGCGTATCTGGAATAAAAAGCGATTTACGCAATACAGTTGAGTCGGTTAATTTTACCTGCTTTTCTTGTAGATAAAGCGTTAAAATATTATGGGTTTCAACATAGCCTAAAATTTTATCGATAGATTTATCACAAATTAATAACTTAGAGTGAGGATTTGCTTTTACGGTTTCAAGTACTTGTTCTCTATTGAAAGTATGCTCCAAGAAAACAATATTTTCACGTGTTGTCATTGTTGAGGTAACAGTACGTTGCTGCATTTCAAAAATATTTTCAATTAAGTATTGCTCTTGTTCTTTTACAATTCCGGCTTGAGCTCCAGCATTAACTATTGCAAAAATATCCTCTGAAGTCATATTATCCTCTCGAATAGTTGGTACTCTAAACAGTTTGAAAATCGCATTTGCAATAGTGTCAAACAACCAAACTAATGGTTTAAATATAATGATTGAAAAGATCATTATCCCTATTGTTCGCAAGGCAATTTTTTCTGGATTTGCCATTGCTAGTCGTTTAGGAATAAGATCGGCAAATAGAATAAAAGCAACCGTTACAAAAATAAAAGCAAGCCAAGAGCTCGCACTTTCAACCCATTCTGCTTGGCTATATTGAGAAAGCAGAGAATAGACAAAAGGGTTCACAATACTCTCGCCAATTACCCCACCTAAAATTGCCACCATATTTAAGCCGATTTGCACAACAGTAATAAAGCGTCCTGGGTGTTCTTGAAGTTTTAGCACCTGAGATGCTTTTAAGTTTCCTTCATTTGCTAGTTGCTGAAGTTTCAGTTTTCTTGCACCTGCCAATGAAATCTCGGCAGAAGAAATGATTGCACTAATGATAATAAGTGCAATTAAAATTAAAATTGCTTCAAATAGGTTCATAATATAACTCTTTTAAATGTGAATAATGTATAGATAAAGATAATGTACTACAAATAAGTTTATAAATTTTACCACTTTTACTATAACTGGTCAGCTAAATGCTGAGAGTGTTTTTTATTGTACGGGACTATGTAATGATAAATAGGATATATATTTTAATTTAATTAGTGTTTTTTTTGATCTATATCTGTTTTTTAAGATTTTTTACATTGATTTATTTTATGCATAGTTGTAAATTTTATCTTAGCTAATAAGCTAGGTTTCATCAATTATGATGAAGTTATTTAAATAAAGATGTATTTAAGAGGTGTATTATGTTACACAAATACCATATAGAATACTTCCCGGATAAAGGTAAAAGTCTTATGGCTCATATTAGAAGAACTAGACACATTATGATGCCAGCTTGTCGTTCTTGCTTTCATTTCTCTTATTTCCAATCTCTTAATTCAACGAGTCCAATCAAACAGGATTAATCTGTCTATCAAAAGACGGTTATTCATTCCTATTTTAAATAAATCTTAGTTTATTCCTTTTTTAAAGGAAGGATATCTATTTATTTAAAAACCCAATTCTATATCAATATTATTTTGTAAGTGTTTTATATTTCGTATATTGAATGTTTGTCAGAATAGTATCGGTAAAGTATATCTCATTGTTAATAAAAAATAATGAGAGGTTTTTCATATGCTAAATAATGGAGTTAATTATGTTACATTTAAAAATCGCATATAGTTCATTAGTTCAACCTTATTTCCATACAACAAGAGAGTTAGTTGCTATTGATAAAACTGATTTTACAGATGTTGGTGCTATAGTATTAAGTACGGATGATGTTCATCAATATATTGATAGAATTTTGGAAAAAGAATTCAATATTCCAGTATTTATTGTGGTGGAGTCAGGGAAAATCTTAGCTCCTCAATATTTTGATCAGGTTTATCATATACAAGATCTTAATAATTACGATATCAATTTATATAGTCGCCAAATTGAAACAGCAGTACATCTTTATGAAGACAAAATGTTACCACCGTTCTTCAAAATGTTAAGTGAGTATGTTGAAATGGGAAATACTGCTTTTGATTGCCCAGGGCATCAAGGTGGACAATATTTCCGTAAGCATCCAGCAGGTCGATTTCTCTATGATTTCTATGGTGAAAATATTTTCCGTTCCGACATCTGTAATGCTGATGTAAAACTTGGTGATTTATTAATTCATGAAGGTGCTGCTTGCGATGCACAAAAATACGCTGCACAGATGTTTAATGCTGATAAAACCTACTTTGTTTTAAATGGAACCTCTTCTGCTAATAAAGTTGTTACTAATGCATTACTTTCTCCTGGTGATCTCGTTTTATTTGACCGTAATAATCATAAATCTATTCACCATGGTGCATTAATTCAAGCTGGTGCAACACCAATTTATCTTGAAACTGCCCGTAATCCATTTGGTTTTATTGGGGGAATTGATAGTCATTGTTTTGATGATGACTATCTGAAATCTTTAGTCAAAGAAATCGCTCCTGAGAAATTAAATCAACAACGCCCATTTCGTTTAGCAGTTATTCAGCTTGGGACATATGATGGAACTATCTATAACGCACGTCAAGTTGTCGATAAAATTGGTCATCTTTGTGATTATATCTTATTTGATTCAGCTTGGGTGGGATATGAACAATTTATTCCGATGATGAAAGAGTGCTCTCCTTTATTATTAGAATTAAATGAGGATGATCCTGGTATTATTGTTACTCAATCCGTACATAAACAACAGGCCGGTTTTTCTCAAGCATCACAAATTCATAAAAAAGATAAGCATATTAAAGGCCAGTCTCGCTATTGTAACCACAAGCGTTTTAATAATGCTTTTATGCTACATGCCTCAACTAGCCCATTCTATCCGTTATTTGCAACATTAGATGTAAATGCCAAAATCCAAGGTAGCTCAGCAGGACGTCGATTATGGCTAGATTGTGTTAAAAATGGTATTGAAGCCCGCAAGTTAGTACTTAATTCTTGTCAATTAATTAAGCCATTTATTCCACCATATGTAAATGGTAAGAAATGGCAAGATTATTCTACTGATGAAATTGCACAAGATCTTGAGTTCTTTAAATTCCATGCCGGTGATTCTTGGCACAAATTTGAAGGCTATACCGAAAATCAATATTTTGTTGACCCATGCAAATTTATGTTAACAACACCAGGAATTGATATTCAAACTGGTGAATATGAAGAATTTGGTATTCCAGCCACTATTTTGGCTAACTATCTACGTGAAAACGGTATTATTCCAGAAAAATGTGATTTGAACTCTATATTATTCTTACTTACCCCTGCAGAAACCCTTACAAAGATGCAAACACTTGTAGCACAAATTACCTCATTTGAAAAACACATTAAACAAAATTCATTGTTGAAAGAAGTGTTACCAAGCGTTTATGCCAATAATGCTGAGCGCTATAACGGCTACACCATCCGTCAACTTTGCCAAGAAATGCACGGCCTGTATGTTGCTCGTGATGTGAAAACATTACAACGTAATCTATTTAGGAAAGCGACATTGCCACCATATGTGATGAATCCTAAAGATGCTAACATTGAATTGGTACGAAATAATGTAGAACTTGTTCCACTTACCGACATTGTAGGTCGTGTCGCCGCAGAAGGTGCATTACCTTACCCTCCAGGTGTCATTTGTGTTGTTCCAGGTGAAAAATGGAATGAAACTGCCCAAAAATACTTTTTAGCATTGGAAGAGGGTATTAACGTGTTACCCGGTTTTGCACCAGAAATTCAGGGAGTTTATTTACAGAAAGATCCTGATGGGCGCACACGAGCTTATGGTTATGTATTAATTGAACAATAATATTGTTGTTAAAAGTGCAGTAAATCTATATTGCACTTTTATAAATGATGGAGAAACTACTTATGAGTACAAATATAAATAAAATAGGAGTTATTCAACTCACTATTATTACTATGGTGAATATGATGGGGTCAGGTATCATTATGCTACCGACTAAATTAGCCGAAATAGGGACAATTTCCATTGTTTCTTGGCTAGTTACTGCAGTAGGCTCAACCGCGTTAGCATATGCTTTTGCACAATGTGGTATGTTTAGCAAAAAATCAGGAGGGATGGGAGGCTATGCGGAATACTCCTTTGGTAAAGCAGGAAACTTCTTAGCTAACTATTCTTATGGTGTATCATTATTAATAGCTAATACGGCAATTGCTATTTCTGCTGTTGGCTATGGTTCAGAATTATTCGAAACGTCTCTATCTCCTATTTCTATTGCGATATGGACAGGTATCACGCTATGGTTAGCTACTGTATTAAATTTTGGTGGTGCAAGAATTACTGGAAATATTAGTTCATTTACTATCTGGGGAGTTATTATTCCTGTTGTTGGACTTTGCATTATCGGTTGGAAATGGTTTGAACCAGATCTTTATCTCAGTTCTTGGAATCCTCATAATGTACCAACTTTTGAAGCTATTGGTGTCTCTATCTCTATGACTTTATGGGCTTTCTTAGGCTTAGAATCTGCGTGTGCGAATACGGATGTTGTCGAAAATCCAGAGAAAAATGTGCCGATTGCTGTTTTAGGGGGAACATTAGGTGCTGCAGTTATTTATATTATTTCAACCAATGTGATTGCTGGTATTGTTCCTAATTTAGATTTAGCAAACTCTACAGCTCCATTTGGCTTAGCATTTGCTCATATGTTTAATGAGACGGCTGGTAAAGTAGTAATGGGGCTAATGGTAATGTCTTGTTTTGGCTCTTTATTAGGTTGGCAATTTACGATAGCGCAAGTATTTAAAAGTTCTGCAGAAGAGGGGTATTTCCCATCAGTATTTAAAAAGGTTACAACTAAAGACGCACCTGTTATAGGGATGGTAATAATTACAGCGATTCAAAGTGGTTTAACCCTTATGACTATTAGCCCTTCCTTAAATAAGCAATTTAATATTTTAGTAGATCTAGCTGTAGTAACAAATGTCATTCCATATTTATTATCAATGGCAGCATTAATGGTTTTACAAAAAGTAGAGAAAGTACCTGAAAATAAAGCAAGAATAACAACTTTTATTGCATTTGTTGGTTCATTATATAGCTTATATGCACTTTATGCAGCAGGAGAACAACCAATGCTATATGGCTCTATTGTTACCTTTATTGGATGGACATTATACGGTTTCATATCTTATAAATTCGATATGAAACCTACTTACTAAGATACGCTTTATAGTAGAATCAAGGACTGTTTTAATTTTATAGTTAGAACAGTCCGATCAATAATTCTTTCTAAGGCATAATACTTCTTAATAGATTTATGAATTTATTTTGACAATTTAGATATACACGTATTTCAGAACGGTTGTTTACATATATTTATGAAGTGTAAATAAAAAATTGATTTAAAATCAATTGGTTGTATATAATATTCATATTGCCAATTGGATAGAATAGCCTTCTATACTGTTATTTTATGCTTAAATTTGCAAAAATGTGAGGAATTTTATACACTCCATAGTATCGAGTATACAGTTGCTATTATTGATCCTATGAAAAATTATCAACCTATTATTTTTAGTTGCGTATTACTGAGCCCTCCTGCTTTTGCAGATACTGAGCGTTTAGACCCTATTCAGCAGCAAATAGATGCTGTCCAACAACAACGCCAGCAACAGTATCAACAGGCACAAGCCAAACAATTAAAAAATCAACCTGATATTCGTCTTAATACATCCTACTCTGAACCTCTTACTCTTTCAAATCACGAATTGCCTTGTTATCCGATTCACCAAATTTCATTTATTGACTATTCCTCTGATGCTTCTCTCACCTCTAGCGAATTCCAATGGGCATTTAATAAAGCCGCAAAATCACTCCATTTGACATTGCCCCACTGTTTTGGAGGAGAAGGATTAGGCATTTTGATGAAGCAAGTGCAAAATGAAATTATCGGTCGTGGTTATGTAACTACTCGAGTAGTTATTGAAGAGCAAGATTTACGCAGTGGTAAATTAGTGCTAACGGTGATACCAGGTAAAGTGCGTAATACGATAGTGGTTGATAATGGCAATATTCCACGTTTTACCCCATTACACGCTTTCACCGGATTAACCTTTGCTTCAGGTGATATATTGAATATTCGAGATATTGAACAATCTCTGGAAAATTTAAAACGTGTGCCTACCGTTGAGGCAAATATTGAAATTCTCCCGAGCGAAAGTGGAAAAGCTGAAGTAGGCGATAGTGATTTAAAAATTACTTATAGCCAAGCCTTTCCGTTTAGGCTGAGTTTAGGGCTTGATGATGCAGGCTCAAAATCGACAGGGAAAGTACAGGCAAACGGTACACTTTCTATCGACAATATTTTCTCCGCAAACGACCTTTTCTATACTTCTTTTACCCACTCAATTAAACAAAAAGGCGATGATAAAGGTAGCCGTGCCAGCAAAAATCTAACATTGTATTATTCCATTCCTTTTGGCTATTGGAATTTGGCGTTTTCGCATAATCAAAATCGCTATCATCAAGAGGTTTTTGGGGCTTTTGCGAAAAGTTATCTTTATGCAGGTAAGAGTGATACAGATAAACTCACACTTTCTTATCTACTTTATCGAGATAGCACTCGGAAAACTACACTTTCAGCATCGCTTTGGTCGCGTCAATCACATAACTATGTTGATGGAGCAGAAATTGGTGTCCAAAAACGCCGAATGGCAGGCTGGGAAGCCGGTTTTTCTCACAAAGAATATTTAGGTAATGGCACTTTAGAGCTATCAGCAAATTATAAGAGAGGCACAGGGGCAAGAGGGCAGCTGCAAGCCTCGGAAGAATTGTGGGGAGAGGGCACGTCGAGACCACAAATTATTACTGCCTTTCTTTCTTACAATCAACCCTTTATGTGGGGTAATCAGTCTTGGCAATTTAATTCCGGCTGGAACGGACAGTGGAATAAAACGCCACTTATTCCACAAGATCGCTTTTCGATTGGCAGCCGTTATACGGTAAGAGGTTTTGATGGTGAATTAACCCTTTCAGGTCAGCGTGGTTGGAACTGGCGAAATGAATTGGTGTGGGCGTTTACGCCAAACCATTCATTCTATTGGGCGGTTGATGGCGGAAGAGTTTCTGGCTGGTCAGATGAAAGTCTACAGTTAGGACATCACTTAATGGGGACTGCTATTGGGCTTAGAGGCGGTATAAAAGGTTTTCATTATGATCTGTTTCTCGGCAAACCGATAAGAAAACCGGAAGGATTTAGAACTTCTGATGGCGTAGCGGGTTTTAATGTCGGTTATCAATTTTAGTTTGCGTAGAAGTAAGTAAGATATTTTGTAGAAGTGGCAGATATGTCCACCCTAAATGCAAATTTTTGAGGAAAACAAAATGAACAAACAATGTTTCCGTGTGATTTTCAGTAAAACACTGCAACGCTTAGTGGTTGTTTCAGAATTAGCAAAAAGTGAAGGGAAAGCCGAACGTGAGGGCTTAGCAAGCGGTAAGATTTTGCATAAAATTTGTAATTTACGACAGCTTGTATTTAGCCTGTTTTGTGCTTTAGGCTTTGTGTCGTTTGTAGAAAATGCATTAGCGGAAACCTTGATTATTCAAGCTGATAACTCTGCTCAGAAAAGTCAGCAGCCGATTATTCTTTCCACCGCAAACGGATTGCCGCAAATCAATATCCAAACCCCGAATGACAAAGGGCTTTCCCACAATAAATACTCGCAATTTGATGTGGCGGAGAAAGGAGCGATTCTCAACAACAGCCGCACTAACACTCAAACTCAGCTGGCAGGGCAAGTTACAGGCAACCCTTACCTTGCACGAGGCGAGGCAAAAGTGATTTTAAATGAGGTCAATTCTAACAAACCAAGTGTGATGAAAGGCTATGTAGAAGTAGCAGGTAAAAAAGCTGATGTGATTATTGCCAATCCTTCGGGCTTACATTGCGAAGGCTGTGGCATTATCAATTCAGATCGAGCGACATTTACCACCGGTAAACCACAAATTCAGCACGGCAATCTGGACAGCTTTGTGGTGGAAAAAGGAAAAGTAAAAGTATCGGGCAAAGGGATGGATAACAGTCGAGTGGACTACACCGACATCATTGCCCGAGAAACCCAAGCTAATGCAGGGATTTGGTCTAAGAAAGAAACCACTGTTATTACAGGGAAAAACACCGTCAAGCGGTCAGATTCTGATAAAAAATTGCAAATTATCAGCACAAAACAACCGCTTGCAGAGGAGACTAAGCCACAATTTGCGATTGATGTTGGCAAACTGGGAGGAATGTATGCAGGCAAAATTCACTTAATCGGTACAGAACAAGGCGTGGGCGTACGAAACGCAGGGCATATTGGAGCGAGCGCAGATACGCTACAAATTGACTCTCAAGGGAGAATTGTCAATACAGGCACATTAAATGCCGCAGCCCCTGTTAGTTTAAATGCAAGCAAAGGCATTGATAACAAAGGTAAGATTGAAAACAAGCAGGGCAATATTCAACTTAACTCTCAGGCAGATATTCAAAACAACGGCTCAATTGTGGCACGCAAAGGTAATATTCAGAAAAATGCCAAAGCTCAAATTCAGCAAAGTGGTGAAGCGGTAGCGAAGGGTAATATTACCTACACGGCAGCGACTATTCACACCACCAAAGATTCATTAATTGCGGCAGGTGTTGAGGTAAAAGATACCGAACAAGGCGAAACCCGCAAACTAGAAGATAAATCTGCAAACGGAAAAAACGTTCAACTTAACAGTTCAGGCAAAACAACTGCTCAGGGGAAAAATGTTGCTTCTGGCAACATCACGATCGCTGCCTCAGAAATTGACGCTAACCTCAGCCAAAATAACGCACATTCGATTGAATATAGAGCCAAATCGGGCGATATTCAGGTAAATAACGCCCGTTTAACGGCAGAACAAATTCATTTAACTACGCCAAGCGTACTTTCTACACAAGGCAGTTTTTTAACCGCAGATGTGATAAATACCTCACAAAAAGCCTTAAATGCTCAAAATGCAGTATGGAAACAAGCAGGCGAGCAAGATTTCCATTTAAGGGGGGAGAGTGTTAATACACAAGGGGGCGAGTTTAGCACACAAGGTAATTTTTTTATTAATGCTAAGCAACTAGAAAATCGACAAGGCACGCTCAGTAGTGGAAAATCCCTTTCTTTGGATTTAAAAGAACATTTGAATTCAGCTGATGGGAAAATATTTGCAGGCGAAAATCTCACACTGAATAGCCAACATTTAAACAATGATGGCGGTTTAATTTATGCTAAACAAAAAATAGACATAGAAGTTAAAAATGGCTTAGTAAGTAACAAAAATACGAACTCAGCCTATAAAGGCATTATTGCAGGCAAGGAATTGTTATTAGACAGTCAGGAAATTGATAATACAAAAGGGCAAATAGCCAGTGAAAATATTCGTTTAACCACTTCTCAAATCAATAATGAAGAAGGAGCTATTCGTGCCGAACATAGTGTAGCTATTAATGCAGATACCCTGTTAAACCACAAAGGCATAGTTTCTTCAGATCAGAACGCTCATTTAACTGTGAGTGAAATTAGCCAGCAAAAAGGAACTATTGAAGCTCAAAATCTACAATTAAATTCAAACACGCTTTCTTCAACAGAAAATAGCCTTATTTTTGCAGAACAACTTAATCTTACTACTAAAGGCGAATTGAATAATCAAGATAGCCGTATTATTGCGAAAAAAGAGGCTTATATAACAACAGGTAGTAATGTAATTAATATTGGTGGGGTTATTGCTAGCCAAACTGCGGATTTACAGTTAAATACGCATAACCATCAGCTAAATAATACAGCGGGTAAAATTGTTGCGGCTCAACAATTGAATGTACGAAGTGGTTCATTATCTAATGAGCAAGGTCTTATTACGGCGAATAATATTAGCCTAGATACGAATAATAGCACATTAAATAATCAAAATACGCTGACTAGCCAAAAAGATAAAGGTATTATCGCTCAGCAGAATTTAGTATTAAATACAAAAATGCTAGATAACCGGATGGGTAATATCATCGGTTTTAATAATGCTCAAATCAATACAAGCGAAATAATTAATAATAGCGGGCAAATTCGTATTAGCGGTGATCTTGATATTCAATCGAAAAATTTATCACAACAAAATGGATTGATTACCGCAGGTAAAGCAACGCTTGCTTTATCGGAGCTTAATTCAAGCCAAAATAGTGAAATTAGTGCAAATGAAATTACTCTCACTACAGATAAAGTCATTAATCAAAATAGCCGTTTACAAGCAGAAAAATCATTCACACTAGAAGCCAAACAGGGCATTACTAACCAGAATGGGATTATTGCCAGCAAAACAGCTTCTCTTGCTATTAATACCTACCAATCAACGCTGGATAATGCCAATGGTACATTGTTTGCTAATCAAGCCTTAAACATTCAGAGCGGTAAGTTAGATAATCAAGCAGGGCTAATTTCTGCCAAACAAACGGAAATTAATACGCAGCAACACCAAATTGATAACAGTAATACACAAGCTGAAAATAAAGGAATTATCGGCGTAGATAAACTCTCTCTAAATAACCTCTCATCGCTGAATAACGAACAAGGATTTATTCACTCTAATCAACAATTAGAAGCTTCGGTAAATACTAATATTCATAACCAACAAGGTATTTTAAATAGTGAGGGCAATTTAACCCTCAATGCAGCACAAATTGACAATAAAGCTGGCTCAATTACCGCAAAAACGGCAGAAGTGAATGCGAAAGCGATTGATAATATTGCTGTGAGTGATAAAGGCTCATTGATTTTAGGCACAACTCAGCTTGCGTTAAATGCAGAGCAGCTAGATAACCAAAACACGAAAAGAAAAACCATAGATAAAGCCCCAACACAAGGAATTCAAGCAGGGCAACTAACACTAAACAGCAATACGTTCTCTAATCAGCAAGGTGGTGTTTATGTGGCTGATGTGGCAACGGTAACGGTTAATCAAACCTTGAATAATTTACAGGGCGAAGTGCTTTCAGACAATATACTTACCATCAAAGATAATGGCAATTTAAGCCTTAACAACCAAGATGGCTTAATTCAAGCGAAAAATCGCCTTAACTTAACGGCAAAAACGTTGGAACAGGAAGGCTCAATTAAAACGCAAGGGGATTTAACTGTTCGTTTAAAAGATAGCTTTACTTTAAATAAAGCCTTTGAAGTGGGAAATGATCTTGATTTTAGTACGCAAGGCGATTTTACCAATAATGTTGCTTTATTGATTGGTAATAGTGCAACCCTTTCTGCCAATCAAATTATTAATACTGCAAGCGGTGAAATTTCCTCAAAAAATAGCAAATTAAATGCGAAAGAGATTACCAATAGAGGTTTGATTGATGGCGAGAAAACATTACTAAATACCAATAAAATTACCAATATTGGCACAGGGCGGATCTATGGCGATCATCTCTCACTTAAAGCAAAAAATGTAGATAACCTTGCCGAAACGATTGATGGAAAAACCAGCTCTGCCACTATTGCGGCAAGGGAAAGATTAGCTCTTGGAATAGATACTCTAATCAATCGTGATGGATCATATATTTTATCATTAGGTCAAGCTGATATAGGAAATAGTTTTGATGAAAATGGGAACGTTATTGGTAATGCAAATTTAATTCAAAATGAAAGTGCAACAATTGAATTTTTAGGTAATTCTACAGTTAATGCTCAGAAAATTGAAAATCGAGATATTCATATTAGCACTACAATACGTGAAGAAAAAGAAGAGTTTGATCTATACGGCAGAGAAAATAGTACTACTCATATAGTTAATGAATGGTATAGAAATGGTGTTGATGGAAAAATGGAACACAATAGTGGACAACGCCGTAAACGAGCAGTATTTGAGTTTTATGATAAAACTAGAGCTAATGAAGTAGCTTCAAGAGGCGAATATTGGCAAAGGAAACAATATACTCAAACTAAATATATTCCAGAAATTCAAAATCAAGCTCCTGCTAAATTTTTGGTAGGTGGAAATTTGAATTTGAATAGTGGAAATACCTTAAACCTCTATAGCCAACTTATGATTGGAGGAAAGCTATTTTTCAATAACAAAGAAATTACTGAATCAAATGAAAAAATTAATTCAAATCAAGGGATTTTGATTAATCAAGATCTGGAAGCGACTATGAATATCCATAATGACGGTTATTTTTATCGTTATTATCAGGATAGATATAGACCGAAAAAATGGAAAACTAAACGTTTTTTCTTTGATGAAAAGATTAAAAAGGATATTGATCAGGAACCACCAAAGACGATTAAGTTTGATTTAGTGCTAAACACCATCGGCACCCCAATTTCATCTAATGCTACAGTTGATGAACAAACCAAAGCCAAAAATGTATTCTTAGACACAGTAAACATTACAGGATCTGATACCAACCCAAACAGCGGCACGGTAAATATTAAACTTACACCAACTATTAACGATCAAGATAAAAATACTATCGTTGATTCAGGGCAAGTTGTCGGCAAATTAGATACAACTGCTGATAATTTTGATGCGAATAAACTAGGCGAGTTAGAAATGCCAACCATCAAAACCCATTTAGCAGATGTGAATTTGCCGCAGGCAAGTTTATACAAAATCAACCCTGATGCAACGAATGGCTATATTGTTGAAACTGACCCTAAATTTACAGACCGTCGAAAATGGTTAAGTTCAGATTATATGTTTGAACAGCTCCGTCACAACCACGATAACGTGCATAAACGCTTGGGCGATGGGTTTTATGAGCGAACCTTGATTAACGAACAAATCAACCAATTAACAGGCAGACGTTTTATTGCCGGCTACAACGATGATTTAGAGCAATACAAAGCGTTAATGAATAGTGGGGTGAAATACGCTCAACAATTTAACCTCGCTATTGGTGTAGGTTTAACCGCGAAACAGATGTCAGAACTTACAACGGATATGGTTTGGTTGGTGAATAAAGAAATCACCCTTGCCGATGGTCGAAAAGTTACTGCCCTTGTGCCACAGGTTTATTTAGTAGCGAGGAATAGTGATATTACCTCTCGAGGGTCGGTTATTTCTGCTAATCAAATTATCGGTAGTTTAGATAAGGTGGAAAACAGCGGTGTGATTGCAGGTTTAGATTTAACCCGTTTACACAGCAACCAGCTTGAAAACAGAGGTGTTGTGTTAGGTAAGAATGTGGATTTATCGGCACAACAGACCTTAATTAACTTAGGCGGTAAGATTGAGGCGGTGGATTCCCTTTCGCTTTATGGAGGAAAGGGGGTAGAGATTGCCAGCACCCTAAGCCATTCAGAGAATAAAGAGGGCACTTTTGTTCGCACCCAGTTAGACCGGCTTGCAAGTGTGAAATTAACAAGCGATAACGGCAGGTTAAGCATTAGCGGAGGTGATATCACCATAAAAGCGGCTTCGCTTAATAGTGCAGGTACGATGGATATTGATACGGAGAATTCGCTTAAGATTACCACGCTCAAAACCCAAAATCGAGAGCATTACAATGGTGATGCTGATAACTACTACCGCTTAGACCAAAGTGCTGAAGTGGGGAATGTTATTTCTGCGAAAGGGGGGATTAGAGCAGTGAGTGGCAACAACCTCACAGTTCGTCAATCGGATATCAGCAGTGAATCAGGGGAAGTGTTATTAGGCTCACGCAAAGGCGATGTGCGAATTGAGGCCGGCAGAGCGGAAGAAACATTAGAAACGGGTCGAAAATCAACCGGTCGAGGGCTGCTCAGTAAAACGACGTCAGTCCACCGTTACGAACACGATATCAGTGAAGCGGTAGGCAGTAATATAGACGGACGAACGGTAAAAGTAGTTTCGTCATCAGGCGATGTTGTGGTTAAGAGCTCCTCGGTGGTGGGCGATGAAGCGTTGGCTATTTATGGCAAGAATAATGTGTCTATTGTGTCTGATGTGAATACGCATTACCAAGACGAACTGAGTATGAGTAAAAAATCGGGCTTACTGGGTAGCGGTTTTGGTTTTACGATAGGGTCTAAGAAAGAGCAGATAGAGCAAGACCGCAGGCAACAAAGTGCGGCACGTAGCCAGGTAGGGAGTTTAAGTGGCGATACAGCGATTTATGCAGGCAACCATTACCAACAAACGGGCAGTGTGGTAGCTTCGAGAGATGGCGATGTTGATATTTTGGCTAAAACAGCGACGGTAACGGCTGCTCGTTCCGATTATGAAAGCAACTATAAACGGACGGTACAACAGAAAGGGTTCACGTTTGCGGTGAGTTCACCGGTAACGAATGCGATACAAGCGGTCGAAAAAAGCGTAAATTCTGCAAAATCGGTGGGTAGCAGTAAAAACGACCGTATTAATGCGTTAGTAGCGGTGAATGCTGGTGTTGAGGGGTGGAGAACGGCGGAGCAGGTGGGTAAACTAGCGGAAGCGATAAGCGAAAACCCGATGCAAGCGATGAGTCAAGATATAGGCTTATCCGTTAGTTACGGTAGTCAAACAAGCACGCAGAGTGAACACACACAAGGTCATAATGTTGAGAAAAGCCAAGTGAATGCAGGTGGAAAAGTGAGTATTAGAACAGAGGGTGCAGGAAAAGATTCTGTACTTAATGTTATCGGCTCAGATGTAGGAGGCAAAGGTGGGACAAAACTGTCTTCACAAGGTGATGTAAATATACTTGCGATAGATGAAAACCACTTAGAGCGAAGTGAAAACAAATCCGGTGGCTTTAATGCAGGTGTTGCTGTTCAGTTTGGTGGAGCAGGTAGTCCAACGCTAGGGGTAACGGCAGGAGGAAACACCTCAAAAGGTTATGGCAATGGTGAAAGCCAAGCGTGGGTAGGTAGCCGAGTGGGTAGTCAATTGAGTAAAACCGAGATTGACAGCGGTAATACTGCGAACATTATCGGCTCACAGGTACAGGGCAAACGGGTTGAAGTGAAGGCAAAAGACCTCAACATTCAAAGTCTGCAAGACACAATGAGCTATAAGGGAAAACAAGAGAGCGTACAAGGGCAACTCACCGTCGGCTACGGAGCTTCGGGCAGTGTGGGTTATAGCAACTCGAAAATGAACGCGAATTATGCAAGCGTGAAGCAACAGGCAGGGATATTTGCAGGGGATGAGGGTTATGACATTGATATTGCCAATCACTCAGACTTGAAAGGTGGATTGGTAACTTCAACGACACAAGCTGAAAACGAGGGCAAAAACCAATTTAGTACAGGTACGTTGAGCTATAGCCATATTGAAAACCAATCCAGCCATAAAGGCGGTGCTGTCGGCGTAAGTGCGAGTGCGGCAGCGAATTTTGATACGCCGTTTGGTGATAAAGGAATTGCTCAGAGCAATAAGCAGGCGGTGAATGAAAATGGTGAGAAACTTTATCAGACAGCCAATGGTAATCAGATAACAGAGGCTAAATTAGGAGATAAAGCTAATAAACCAATTTTAGCTCATGGCTGGGATTCATTGACAGGAGATATTTCAATTGGATTTGGCTCAGATAAAAATGGTCAATCAAGCCGAACAATATCTGGAATTAACACACAAAATCTGATTATTCGAGATGAACAAGGGCAATTAGAGAAAACAGGTAAAAATATTGAGCAAATTAAGGAAGAGATTAAGACAGATATTACTACCGAAACAGCAGAAAGCCGTTCGGGTAAATTAGAAAATCGCTTTGACAAGGAAAAAGTACTTAAAGAGTTAAATATCCAAGTTAAGGTAACCGAAGATTTTAGGAAAAATGCGTTTTCTACTATAGATGAGTATGTTTTACCAAAACAAGCTGAATTGCGAGAGAAAGTAAAACTTGCTAAAACAGAAGCTGAGAAAGATGAACTTTATAAAGAAATTTATAAATTACAGTATCAGAAGCGTTTGTTAGAAACAACAGTAGGGATTATTGCGGGAACACCTGATGTAGCCATTACACAAGGGACACTACAACTTGCAGCAACAAAAATGCGTGAAGAAACGCTAAAAAATTCTCGTTTATTCGGTGGAATTAAAGACGAGAAAACAGGGCAGGTTCTCAGAAATGACAGCTACGATAGTGGTTATTTTGATGGTGTGAAGCTTGGGGGTGTAAGGATTGATTTGGATGTAATCTGCAATAGTGGTATGGGAAATTGTACTCATAATGATGATGGAACTATTAGTTTTATTGGAAAAGGAGGTAAAACATTAAGTGATGCTATTGATCCAAAACAAAACGAAAGAGCATCTAGTCTATATGGTGAAACAGGAGGATTTCAGTCAGTTGAAGGGGAATGGAATCTGTATTTTAAACGCTTTCCATATTCTATAAGCTCTTTATCCGATCATACCGTAGAATCTTTTGCAGGAACTCACGATATGTTAGGTGGACAGATCTGGGGTTGGTATGATGATAAAGGTAATACTCTGCAAAATAAAAATATAGCACAGCAAATAGGTTCTACTGTAACGACTGTTGTGGCTATTCCTGTTGCAGCTCCTTTTGCTGTTAGTGATGCGATTTCTTCAGATTTTATGGAAGTTCTATTTAAATTGGGAGGGAAATAATATGAAAAAATTATACTTGAGTCTTTTATTTTTGTTAAATGGCTGTTTCTATTCTAATGGGTGTCTTTATACACCACAGATGGTTAATTGCTTTATAGATAAAGGAGATATATTTCCCTCAATATCCAGATATCAAAAGCCATACAGTTTAGGAAAAACAAATTCAGAACAACGTTGGAAAGATGTTGTTACTTGTGGTGGTAAACATGGTGATTATGATGAAAAAAGTATAACTACTGTTGAAAAGTCAGACCTTTTTTATCATTGTATGATTAAAAAAGGGTATGTTCATTTAACTCCTGCTGAATGTGGCTATCAAAATCCTAAATGGGACAAAGGAGTATGTAACTTGTGATTAAAATATTATTGATAATTATTTTATCAATAAATAATTTTGATAAAACCAAACTCCAAAGCGAGTTAGATTATCAAGTAAAAGCCCTAAGCGAGTTCCAAACTATCACAATGGCAACCATTAATGAAAAAGTGGCGAGCCACGCTGAAAGCAAACGGGCAGAAGCTGAACAGGCGAAAGCAGCAGGTAACACAACCAAAGCCCGAGAGCTAGAACAAGAAGCGGAGGAATGGGAAACGGGCGGAGCTTACCGACAAGGTGTCGATGCCGTAACCAATGCGGTTGGTTTAGCTTTAGGTGGCAGCCCAACAGCAGGCGTTATTGCTGGAGCAGCTTCGCCTTATATCAACACACAAATCAAACAGGAAACCGAAGGCAACGAAGCCGCTAATCTGATTGCCCACGCCCTTTGGGGAGCGGTGGAGGCTTACACACAAGGCGGTAAAGCTGGAGCAGGTGCGGCGGCAGCGGTAACGGGCGAAGTAGGGGCTAACATCATCTCTCAAAGTCTTTTCGGCAAAACATCTGAAAACCTAACGGAAGCGGAGAAACGGACAGTATCGGAACTCAGCCAAGTTGCGGCTGGATTGGCTGGTGGGTTATCAGCAAGTAGAGGAAATTCCCTATCAACGGCTCAAGCGATGAAAACTGGGCAAGAGGTAGGGAAGAATGCGGTGGATCATAATTTCTTATCTCAAGCTGAATATGCAGAGCTTGAACGATTAATGAAGAAAAAAGTTCTGACGCAAGATGAATCAATTAGGGTGCAATATTTATTAGAGAAAGATAAAGTTTCATACAGACTGTTACATATTTATAAAACTCAGCCAGAAACATTATCAGAAGGAGGAAAAGATTTACTTTTAAAATGGGTAAAAGAATATGGAAATATTCCTCAACAAATACAATTATTGAATGCACCAGCTAATTCATCAGAAATGAAGCCAGATTATTCTGATTTAAAACTTCAAGCACAGAAAGTGTATAACTATTCAGGAAGTGTTCAGGGGCGTTTAAGTGAATCTTTGGCAACAGGTGTTTCTGTGGTAGGAACAGGGGGGGAATAGTTTAGTTATAAAAGGCGTGCAATATGCTAGCAATGCAGCTAAAGGTGTTTCCTCTGCTGCACAGAAGACTGCTAATAAAATAGGCGAATTTGCAGCTAAATATCCAAATACAACAGGAATGGTTACAGATGGAACGATAGCATTAGGCGTTCATTCTGGTTATAAAGTTTCTATAGGAGGGCAAGAGATCAATCCTTATGAGGCAATAGGAGCATTTGGAGGTGGTGTATTAACGAGAAATCAATCTTTAAGCAACCAAATACGAATAAATCTTGGGATTGCTACAGTAACGAGTTTATCAAAAGATCCTAGTGGAAATAGTTTAGGAAAAGATTATTTTGGAGCAGTTGCTTCACTTGTAGTCAATAAGCCATTTAGTTCACTTAATAGTAATGTTGGTCAAGTACTGAGCGGATATGCTGGTGAATATGTAGGAGATTTAGAGAGTAGAAGTAAAGAAATTAAGAATTCACTAGAAAGAATTAATAATCTAATGGAGAGTCAATAATGAAAAAAAATGGGGCTCTTCATTGGATATTGATGTTTATTTTAATATATTTAGTTTTTTTGCTGAAGTTTATTGGCTTGTCAGTTTATGGATATTTTAAGTATGGAGGATGGTATTGGTTTGATGATGCATTTATAGAGACTTTCAAGATAAGTGCTATTGCCTTTGTTGCGGTACTTATAAGAGCAAAAATATATTCATTCATTAAACTGAAGAAAATGAAAGAAAAGGAGAGAAATAATAATGAGTAAATACTTGTTCAGTTAAGTTTGCTAACTCCTATACCACTAACGTCCACGCTAGTGCTATTTAATATTTAGTTACAAGTGGTCAATTATGTTGAATATTTTGCAAATTTTATCGGCAAATCGACAGCTTGTTTTGGTACGAGCGAGGACGCTTGCACTATCGGAGGGCTTGGTAAATGGAAGTAGTGATAGATTTACAAAAAATAAAATCACCCCATGATTTTTATGAACAATTAACCCAGCAAGTTGATTTTGGAGCTTTCTTTGGTCGTAATTTAGATGCTTTTTGGGATATATTGACTTGTTGGAAGAAAAAAATATTGTTTATTAATTTTTCTTTGCTAGATGATGATATTTATGAGTTTATTATAAATATTGTATCCATGATAAATGAATATAATTTGGAAAAGATTAAGCTTAGATTAAGATCAAGAGAATTTATTCATTTAAACATTTATTCACACGATACACGTAGGTTGGGTTGAGCTTGCGAAAACCCAACGTAAAGAATAAATACTTGTTGGTTTAGGCTTTTCTAACCCTGATAGTGCTATTGTCCACGCTAGTGCTATTTAATATTTAGTTACAAGCGGTTAATTATGTTAAATGTTTTGCAAATTTTAGCAGTAAATCGACCGCTTGTTTGGTATGAGCGAGAATGCTCGCACCATCAGTGATAATAAGCACAACCAAAATTAAAATTGCTTCAAATAAATTTATAATAGATTTTAGATAAAATAAAAATCTGCACCTTAATCAGTTGGTTTACTCCAACTTTTGGCGTGCAGATCGGATTTGCGTTTAAATTGATTAATGATTAGAACGGAATATCATCATCAAAGTTATTCATTGCAGGCTCAGCTTGTGGAGTAGGTTTAGATTGCTGCGGTGCTGAGCTTGACGTTTGGTTATAGCCATAATTGCTATTGCCTTGATTATAACTATTGCCCGCAGGTGCTGAATTACCCCAACCGCCTTGCTGACCGCCCATATCGTTACCTTGACGGCTACCTAACATTTGTAATACATCGCCTTGAATTTCGGTAGTGTAGCGATCTTGTCCGTTTTGGTCTTGCCATTTACGGGTTTTTAAACGACCTTCCACATAAACTTGTGAGCCTTTACGTAAGTATTGACCGCAAACCTCTGCTTGGCGGCGATAAAATACAATTCTATGCCATTCTGTTACTTCACGACGTTCGCCTGTGTTTTTATCTGTCCAACTTTCTGATGTTGCAACACTAATGTTTGCAACCGCTTCGCCATTTGGCATTGTACGCATTTCTGGGTCGTTACCTAAGTTACCCACGATAATTACTTTATTGATACCAGCCATAAAATCCTCTGTGTTTTTATTTCAAAAATCGGGAGTATTCTACCCGAAAATTGGCTTATTGAACACAGAAAAACTGATATTTTGTACAGTTTTATCAAAATATGCGATAATGCTCGAAAATTTAGAAAATAGAGCTAGACATAATTGGATATAGGAAATATGCAACATATTGATATTCGTGGAGCAAGAACCCACAACTTAAAAAACATCAATTTAATCTTACCGAGAGATAAATTTATTGTCATCACAGGGCTTTCCGGCTCAGGTAAATCTTCCCTAGCCTTTGATACTCTTTATGCAGAGGGGCAACGCCGTTATGTAGAATCCCTTTCTGCCTATGCTCGCCAGTTCCTTTCTTTAATGGAAAAGCCTGATGTCGATCATATTGAAGGGCTTTCGCCTGCGATTTCGATTGAGCAGAAATCTACTTCTCACAACCCTCGCTCAACGGTGGGAACGGTTACGGAAATCCACGACTATCTGCGTTTATTGTTTGCTCGTGTGGGCGAACCACGTTGCCCTGATCACGATGTGCCGTTAGCTGCGCAAACTATTTCGCAAATGGTGGATAGGGTGCTAGAAGAGCCTGAAGGTAAAAGGTTAATGTTGCTTGCCCCAGTAGTAAAAGATCGTAAAGGCGAACACGTAAAATTATTGGAAAATTTGACCGCTAGTGGCTATCTGCGTGCCAGAATTGACGGCGAAATTTGTGATTTATCAGACCCACCAGCATTAGAACTTCAGAAAAAACACACCATTGAAGTAGTGGTAGATCGCTTTAAAGTAAGAGATGATCTTGCAACACGTTTAGCCGAATCATTTGAAACTGCATTAGATTTATCAGGCTCAACTGCGATTATTGCGGATATGGATGATCCAAATGCGGACGAAATTGTCTTTTCATCGAGCTTTGCTTGCCCGCATTGTGGCTATTCATTACAAGAATTAGAACCACGTTTATTTTCATTCAATAACCCTGCTGGAGCTTGCCCGAGTTGTGATGGCTTAGGCGTAGAGCAGTTTTTTGATGAAAAGAAAGTGGTACAAAATTACGATGTTTCATTAGCTGCAGGAGCAATTAAAGGCTGGGATCGCCGTAGTTTTTATTATTTCGGGCTACTTAAAGCCGTTGCTGAACACTACGGTTTTGATTTAGAAACACCATTCGGACAGTTATCGAAAAAGCATCAAAATCTTATTCTAAATGGCACAAAAGAAGAGATTGAGTTTGTTTACGTTAATGACAGGGGCGATAAAGTTAAACGCAAACACACTTTTGAAGGTGTGTTGAAGAATATGGCTCGCCGCTATAAAGAAACCGAATCTAACTCAGTGCGAGATGAATTAGCAAAATATATTAACACTCGCCCTTGCGTAGAGTGTGAAGGATCTCGTTTACGCCGTGAAGCTCGCTATGTTTTCCTTGATAAAACTAACCTACCGATGGTATCTGAAAAAAGTATTGGCGAGGCGTTGGCTTTCTTTGAGGAGATTAAGTTATCAGGGCAAAGAGAGAAAATTGCGGAAAAAATTCTAAAAGAGATCCGTGAGCGTTTACAGTTCTTGGTAAATGTGGGCTTGAATTATCTTTCGCTTTCTCGTTCGGCGGAAACCCTTTCAGGTGGCGAGGCACAACGTATCCGTCTTGCCAGTCAAATTGGGGCTGGTTTAGTGGGCGTGATGTATGTGTTAGATGAACCTTCCATTGGTTTGCACCAACGTGATAACGAACGTTTGCTAAATACGCTTATTCATTTGCGTAACTTAGGTAACACCGTGATTGTGGTTGAACACGATGAAGATGCTATTCGAGCCGCTGATCATATTGTGGATATCGGACCGGGTGCAGGGGTGCACGGTGGGCAAGTGATCGCACAAGGAACGGCTAAAGAAATTATGCAGATTGAAGAGTCAATAACAGGACAATTTCTTTCAGGCAAACAGAAAATTGAAATTCCAGCCCAACGTGTGGCTTACGACTCAGCCAAAGTCTTAACTCTTTCAGGAGCAAGCGGCAATAACTTGAAGAAAGTGAAGTTGGAAATTCCAGTGGGTCTATTTACTTGTATCACGGGGGTGTCTGGTTCGGGTAAATCAACCCTAATCAATGATACTTTATTCCCACTCGCTCAAAATGCGTTAAACCGTGCAGAAAATAGCGATGTTGCCCCTTATGAATCTATTGATGGTTTAGCTCATTTTGATAAAGTGATCGACATCGATCAAAGTCCGATCGGACGAACCCCTCGCTCAAATCCAGCTACTTACACGGGGCTATTTACCCCAATTCGTGAATTGTTTGCAGGTACGCAAGAGGCACGGGCAAGAGGCTATAACGTAGGGCGTTTTAGTTTCAATGTGCGTGGTGGTCGCTGTGAAGCCTGTCAAGGTGATGGTGTAATCAAGGTTGAAATGCACTTCTTACCAGATGTTTATGTACCTTGCGATCATTGTAAAGGCAAACGCTATAACCGTGAAACCCTTGAAATTCGCTATAAAGGTAAAACCATTCACCAAGTGTTAGAAATGACGGTGGAAGAGGCGAGAGAGTTTTTCGCACCGGTACCGATGATTGCTCGTAAACTACAAACCTTGATGGACGTTGGGTTATCTTATATCCGTTTAGGTCAATCTTCTACTACCCTTTCAGGTGGAGAAGCACAACGTGTGAAACTTGCCACTGAGCTTTCAAAACGTGATACAGGCAAAACCCTTTATATTTTAGACGAACCAACCACAGGGTTACATTTTGCCGATATCAAACAGCTGCTTGGCGTGTTACATCGTTTGCGTGATCAAGGCAATACGATTGTGGTGATCGAACATAATTTAGATGTTATCAAAACCGCAGACTGGATTGTTGATCTAGGTCCTGAAGGCGGTAGCGGCGGTGGCGAGATTATTGCCACAGGCACACCGGAACAAGTAGCTAAAGACAAACGCTCCCATACTGCAAGGTTCCTAAAAGAGATCTTATCAAAAGACTAACACATATACAGACTACAAGCGGTCATATTTTTAGAATTTTTTGCATTTGCAATATTCGGAAGAAATATGGCCGCTTGTTTTGCTATTCAGTCTTATCATAATCCAGTTCGGATTTTCTCAAAAGCCATTTCTAAATCACTACTAAAATGAATCTGTTGAATTTCACTTACCGTTTTTTGAGAACGAACTAGCATTCTCATCGGTTGAAACTGCACATTACAGAGGTGCAGATTTTGATGCGGCAACATATGTTGAACAAAACGGGTTAAAGCATGAATTCCCCCTGTATCAAGCACAGTTACCGCATCGCATTGTAAAATAATATGTTCGATTTCACGATCCGTGTGGACTGTTTTGTCGTGCAAATCCGCAAAGAGATTATCTGCTGCAGCAAAAAAGAGTGGACCACTAATGCGGTAAACTAACACATCTTCTAAATCACTTGGGTGAGCTATTTCAAAAGATTTTGTCATTTCCGCAATGGTACGAATAAAGAGCAGACTTGCCAGTAATACGCCCACAGTGATCGCAATTACCATATCAAAGAGTACGGTTAAGGTAATGCAAGTGAGTAATACCGCAATTTCATTTTTACCTGAACGGCGACTTAATTGAATGATTTGTGGTAGATCCGCCATATTCCAAGCCACAATAAGCAATAATGCTGCCATTGAGGAAAGGGGTAAATAAGAGAGGGCTTTAGCGAAAAAGAGCAAGGCAAAAAGCACGAGTAAGGCGTGAATTACGCTAGAGATAGGTGATACGGCACCAGAACGCACATTGGCTGCTGAGCGGGCAATTGCCGCAGTTGCTGTAATTCCTCCTAAAAATGGCGAGGCAATGTTACCTAACCCTTGTGCTAATAACTCATTGTTGGAATGGTGTTTGGTATCTGTCATATTATCGCAAACAACTGCACATAATAGCGACTCTATCGCTCCAAGCATAGCCATAGAAAAAGCAGCCGGAAGTAGAGCTTGAATAGTAGTTAAGTTCCAATTAATAAGATTACCTTCAGAGTTAGGAATATTCCAAGGTAGGATAAATTCCGGTAAAACGCTTGGAATACCATAGCCTGTGGTACCGTCTGGTAGCGTATATTGGAATGCAGAGCCAATAGTAGCCACGTTTTGCCCGAGATGGATAAGCAGTAGCGACAGTAATGTGCCGATGAATACAGCAGGTAGATGCCCTGGAATAGGTAAGCGTAATTTATGCCAACGGGTTAAGATTAAAAGTGTAGCACAGCCAACTAAAGTATCAGCCCAACTGATAGTAGGTAAAGCAGAGAAAATGGTTTCAACCTTAGCGAGATAATGCTCTGGCATTTTCTCAATGGTTAAGCCTAAGAAATCCTTAATTTGCAGTGTGGCGATCACAATACCGATCCCACAGGTAAAACCAAGCGTTACGGGCAATGGAATATATTCAATTAAACGACCTAGTCGTAGTAACGCCATTAAGACTAAAATAATGCCCGAAAGCATTGTTGCTATTAGTAAACCACTCAATCCAAATTGTTGCGTTACGGGGTATAAAATAACCACAAAAGCCGCTGTCGGCCCTGAAATATTAAAGCGAGAACCACCTGCTAAAGCGATCACAATACCCGCTACAATTGCTGTATACAAACCGTGTTGAGGAGGCACTCCACTAGCAATAGCTAATGCCATTGAAAGTGGAATAGCAATGACACCGACGGTTAAGCCGGAGATAATATCTCTTATGAGATGTTTTTGGGTATAACCTGCCTTGAAAGCATCTTTTAACGCACTAAAAGGTTTGACCGCGAGAAAGGTATTTTTTGCTAAAAACCATTTGTTTAACATAGTTCACCTGATACAACAAAATTTTCTGCATATTTTACACCTCTCCCATAAATGAATTTTGAGATAACTCAATAAAAGTGAGGATTCTGAGCATAACAAGCGTTCACAAAAAGCATTGCGTTTTGAACGTTGGCTTTGCCAACGGCTGCGAAGCAGTGAACAATCCTTACGAGGATTGTGAATAATTTTCATTGAAAATTTGCAAAAGCAAATAATTAGCTGATTTTATTTCAAAAATAGCGTAAAATGCCCCTTAATTTTGTACTACTATAGTAGTGCATTTCTCAATCAACTAATCATAATAACAGTACAGATGGACGCTATTATTCATTTTTTAAGTGCCTTTTTAACGAATATTACTTGGATTGGTGCGTTAGAACTCGGTTTAATCTACGCTCTTGTCGCACTAGGTGTATTAATTTCCTACAAAATTTTAGATTTCCCTGATTTAACCGCAGACGGCAGTTTTCCACTTGGTGGAGCAGTTTGTGTGATTAGCATTTTAAATCAAGTTGATCCTTGGTTAGCAACGCTATACGGCACTTTAGCGGGAGCGGTAGCTGGTATGATTACGGCAAGCTTGCATATCGGTTTTAAAATCGAGAAATTGCTTGCCAGCATCTTGATGATGATCGCTCTCTATTCCATTAATTTACGTATTATGGGAATGCCGAATATTGCGATTCTAGGCGAAACAACTATTTATGATGTAATGCCAATTGAAAGCGATCTGCAATTAGCTTTAGTTAGACTGGTGATGGCATTGCTGGTAGTCGTGATCGTGAAATGCTTATTTGACCTGTTTTTTGCAACCGAAACAGGGTTAGCTATTCGAGCAACAGGCACAAACAGCCGAATGGCGAAAGCTCAAGGCATTGCGGTTAATAAAATGACGATTTTAGGTATGGCGATTTCTAATGCATTAATTGCGTTGGGCGGTGCGTTATATGTGCAAAGCAACGGCGGTGTGGATATTTCTATCGGCGTGGGAACAATTGTGATCGGCTTGGCTGCCGTGATTATAGGTGAGGCTATTTTTTCGGTAAAACGGATTATTTGGCTCACTTTTGCCGTGATTATTGGTTCGGTACTTTACCGTTTCTTTATCGCTCTTGCGTTAAATAACGATACTTTAAACGGCATTGGCTTTGGTCCGCAAGATCTTAACTTAATTACGGCATTATTAGTTGTGATTGTGTTGGCTGTACCAAGAATTAAGCAAAAATTGGCAGGGAAGAGAGGTTAAGATGATCGAATTAAATAACTTATTCATTACCTTCAATAAAGGCACGGCTATTGAAAACCCAGTATTAAGAGGCTTATCGCTTAAAGTAGAACAAGGCGAATTTGTGTCTGTGATTGGCAGTAACGGTGCAGGCAAATCGACAATGCTTAATGCGATTAGTGGTGATTGTTTCGTTGATAGTGGCGAGATTATTATCCAGGGTAACAAAGTCAATAACACCACAACGTGGCAGAGAGCAAATCAAGTTGCTCGAGTATTCCAAGATCCAATGGCGGGCACTTGTGAAAGTTTAACCATTGAAGAAAATATGGCATTGGCGTATCAGCGTGGTGGTAAGCGTGGTTTAGGTTTTGCGATTAAACGCCAAATGAGAGAGATATTCAGAGACAAACTTTCGCTGCTTGGTTTAGGTTTGGAAAATCGTCTCACCGACCAAATGGGAAGATTATCAGGCGGACAACGCCAAGCGGTTAGCCTTTTAATGGCATCGCTTCAGCCTTCTAATATTTTATTACTCGATGAACACACTGCAGCTCTTGACCCTAAAACCACTGATTTTGTGATGGAACTAACGAATAAAATTGTTCGAGAGCAAAAATTAACTACGCTAATGGTAACGCACTCAATGCGACAAGCGTTAGATTACGGCGATAGAACTGTAATGCTTCATCAAGGGCAAGTGGCTTTTGATGTTTCGGGAGAACAGCGTAAGCAAATGGACGTGTCAGATTTGCTACGACTGTTCCAAAAAAATCGCCACGAACAACTTAGCGATGATGGGCTATTGTTAGGAAATTAAATAAATTACTATTCTACAAGCGGTTGTTTTTGTAAAATATTTTGCAAATTCAACCGCTTACTTATTTTCAATGACAAAATACGACGATAAAATTCTCCACGCCTTTAGCGATGATGGTTTGCTTAGCCAGAATATTAATGGCTTTCGCCCACGCAAAGCTCAGCTTGAAATGGCACAAGCGGTCGGAAAAGCGGTAAAATTTGCAACACCTGTGGTAGTAGAAGCGGGAACAGGAACGGGCAAAACCTTTGCTTATTTAGTGCCTGCACTGCTTTCAGGTAAGAAAACCATTGTTTCTACTGGCTCAAAAAATCTCCAAGATCAGCTGTTTAACCGAGATCTTCCCACCATTCAAAAAGCTCTTAAATACAAAGGCAAGATTGCTTTACTTAAAGGCAGAGCAAACTATCTCTGCTTAGAGAGATTAGATCAAGTTACCGCAATGGGCGTATTGGGCGATAAATCTGTGTTGGCGGATTTGAAAAAAGTCAGTAAATGGCAAAATTCCACCAAAACAGGTGATTTAAGCGAATGTATTACCATTGCTGAAGATAGCCCAATTCTGCCGCAGCTAGTGAGTACCACCGAAAGTTGTCTGGGTTCAGATTGTCCGCATTTTAAAGATTGTTATGTTGTGCAGGCTCGCCGCAAAGCGATGGAAGCGGATGTGGTTGTGGTTAATCATCACCTCTTTTGTGCTGATATGGCGGTGAAAGAAACCGGTTTTGGCGAGCTGATCCCCGAAGCAGAATTGGTGATCTTCGATGAAGCCCACCAACTGCCGGACATTGCCAGCCAATATTTCGGGCAATCGCTCTCTTCTCGCCAGCTTTTTGATATTTGTAAAGACACCAACATTGTTTATCGCACGGAATTAAAAGATGCCGCACAACTCGGTAAAGCGGCGGATCATCTCACCAAAGTGGTGCAAGATTTCCGTTTATTAATGGGCGGAGAAGGGCAAATTCGAGGGAATTTGCGTGATCTGTTTCGGGATAAAAAAGTGGTTGATGGCTTGGTAAAAGTAGCTGAAAACATTGATTTTTTAAGTGAGGTGGTGAAAAAATCACTCGGTCGTTCGGAAACCTTAGACAAAATTTTTGAGCGATTGGCGGAAGTGAAAGTTCGTCTTAAAAAATTGATGGACACAACAGTAACAGGCTATTGCTATTGGTATGAAGCAAATGGGCGATCTTTTGGTTTACACATCACGCCATTGACGGTAGCGGATAAGTTTGGCGAGCAATTGAAAAATCAGCAAATTGGTTGGGTGTTTACTTCAGCAACCCTCGAAGTAGGCGGCACATTTGAGCATTTCTGCCAACGATTAGGCATCGAAAATGCAGAACAGTTAGTGTTGCAAAGTCCATTTGATTACCACAATCAATCGCTGCTTTGCGTGCCTCGCTATTTACCGGATACCAATAAATCCCACACCCTCACGGCGTTGGGGCAGCTATTAAAACCTGTGATTGAAGCCAACAAAGGACGTTGTTTCTTACTCTGCACTTCTTATTATATGATGCGTGGCTTGGCGGATTTCTTGCGAGAACATAGTTCGCTGAATGTGCTACTGCAAGGCGAAACCAGCAAAAGCCGTTTATTAGAAAAGTTTGTAAAAGAAGATAATGCCGTGCTGGTGGCAACCCAAAGTTTCTGGGAGGGTATTGACGTGAGAGGTGATGATCTTTCCCTTGTGATTATTGATAAATTGCCGTTCACTTCGCCTGATGAGCCTTTACTCAAAGCCCGAATGGAAGATTGTAAATTACAAGGGGGCGATCCTTTCAATGATATCCAAATTCCAGAGGCGGTGATTACACTCAAACAAGGTGTGGGGCGTTTAATTCGTGATGTTACAGATAGAGGGGTGATAATCATCTGTGATTCTCGTCTTGTGATGCGTAATTACGGGCAAACCTTCTTGAAAAGTTTACCTCCTTCTAAGCGAACAAGAGATTTAAACTCGGTTATCCAATTTTTAAAAGCGTAATATAATGTGCAAGCGGTCGAATTCTTACAAAATTTTGCAAATTATGGATAAAAAAGTACCGCTTGTTCGGAGGTTATATGTTATCAAAAGTGTTTAAGATTTTAGCATCGTTAGCATTGCTATTTGTAATGCTATATTTAGGCAAGCTCATTGCCTTTCTTTTCCCCATAGGCATTCCGGACAGTATTTTAGGTATGCTAATTTTATTTGGTTGTTTGGTAATAGGGATTGTTAAGGTAGAATGGGTTATGCTAAGTGCTAGACCACTAACTCGCTATATGACTTTATTTTTCTTGCCGATTTGTGCTGAATTAATTGAACATTTGGATTTGTTTAGTGAAAATTTTAACACTTTTGTCTTATCTACTGCATTAAGTACCTTAGTTTCTATTGTGATTATCGGATTATTTGCTCAATGGCTGTTTCATCGAGGTAGAAACTAAATGATTTATCTCTATTCTATTTTGACATTGGTGATTTTTATCGTTGGGATAAAAATCAGTCAAAAACTTGCTATCAATCTGCTCAATCCATTCTTAATTGCCCTGACATTAATTATTGGCGTTATTGTCATTTTTAATATTCCTTATCACGACTATTACAAAGGCAATGCCCCTTTGAATAATTTACTGGGTGTTTCAGTAGTTGCACTTGCTTGCCCGTTTTATGAACAGTTACCTCAGATCCGTAAAAAATGGCGGCAAATTATGGTTGTTCTACTGTTTAGTACGCTTGTTACGATGCTGACCGGTGTTGGATTTGCCCTTCTGTTTGGTGCGAGTCAAGATATTTTGGCTGCGGTGTTACCTAAATCAGTTTCAATGCCAATGGCGATCATCATCACTAATGAAATTGATGGTAATGTGGGTATTGCTGCGGTTGGGGTGATGATCGCAGGCTTAGTGGGTTCTATTTTAGGTTTTATGTTGTTACGTTTTATCAAAGTACGAAATATTATGGCAATAGGATTAAGTATGGGGGCAGCCTCACACGCATTAGGCACAGGTCGGTGCTTAGAACATAGTATGAAAGCAGGGAGTTATAGTTCTATCGCATTAGTTGCTTGTGGGGTACTATCTTCTATTTTAGCCCCTCTAGTATTTAAAATGGCGGTAATGTTTTTCTACTAAGATAGATTATATATTAGGCAGAATAGCGTTTAATTTGGTTAGTCTCTGAAATCAAGGTACAATAGCCCGATTTTTCAATAAAAAGAAAGAATTATGCAAGAACAAGTTAATTTAGAAAAAGATCTTTCCACGTTTAAAACCTTTAAACGTTTATGGCCGACAATTAGCCCTTTTAGAGCAGGCTTGATCGCAGGTGCTATTGCTTTAGTGCTAAATGCCTTAGTAGACTCGGGGTTAATTTATTTGCTTAAACCACTTTTAGATGAAGGTTTTGGGCAGGCAAATCACGGTTTTCTTAAATTAATGGCAATCCTTGTTGTGGTATTTATTTTAGTTCGGGGAATTACCAATTATATTGCCAGTTACTGTTTAGCGTGGGTTTCGGGTAAAGTGGTAATGAACTTACGCCGTCAAATTTTCCAACATCTAATGTATATGCCCGTGAGTTATTTTGATAATAATCCGACCGGACGTTTGCTTTCACGTGTAACGTACGATACCGAAATGGTGGCAAGTTCAGCTTCTCATTCGTTAGTTACCATTGTGCGTGAAGGGGCGTACTTGATCTCTCTATTTGTAGTGATGATCTATACCAGTTGGCAACTCTCAATTGTGCTATTTATTATGGCTCCGATTATCGGTGTGCTAATTGGTTTTGTTTCCAAATATTTCCGTAAATTAAGCCGTAACATTCAAAACTCAATGGGCGAGCTGACAATCACCACCGAACAAATGTTAAAAGGGCATAAAGAGGTACTTTCCTTTGGTGGGCATAAAGTAGAGAAAGATCGCTTTGAACGTGTGAGTAATGATATGCGTCGTAAGGGAATGAAAGTGGTTTCTGCTGATGGTATTTCTGATGGTGTGGTACAGCTTATTGCGTCTTTTGCATTATCTGCCGTACTTTATGTAGCGACTTTCCCTGAGGTAATGAGTGAAAATCTTACTGCGGGTTCGTTTACCGTAGTATTTTCGTCAATGATGGCGATGCTTCGTCCGCTTAAATCTTTAACTAACGTGAACTCGCAATTCCAACGTGGTATGGCTGCTTGCCAAACATTATTTGAGTTTTTAGATTTAAAAACTGAGAAAGATAACGGCTCTGTTCGAGTGGAAAAAGCGGAAGGTAATGTTGAATTTAAAAATGTTAGTTTTACTTATGTGGGTAAAGATGAAAAAGCATTAAACAACATTTCGTTTGAGATTCCTAAAGGCAAAACTGTAGCATTGGTGGGGCGTTCTGGTTCGGGTAAATCAACCATCGCCAATTTGCTCACCCGTTTTTATGATATTGATGACGGAGAAATTTTGTTAGATGGCATTAATATTCAAGATTACACCTTGAAAAACCTGCGTGAACAATGCTCTGTAGTTTCACAGCAAGTTCACTTATTTAATGATACGATTGCCAATAATATTGCTTATGCAGCAACCGATAAATACTGCAGAGAAGAAATCATTGCTGCGGCAAAAGCGGCTCACGCAATGGAATTTATTGAGAAACTGGATAATGGTTTAGACACCGTAATCGGTGAAAACGGAGCAAGCCTATCGGGTGGACAACGTCAACGCTTAGCAATTGCTCGTGCTTTACTTAGAAATTCGCCTGTACTTGTACTTGATGAGGCTACGTCTGCTCTTGATACTGAATCCGAAAGAGCCATTCAGTCGGCACTAGAAGTATTGCAAAAAGAGCGTACCGTGCTTGTCATTGCTCATCGCTTATCAACCATTGAAAAAGCTGATGAAATTTTGGTGGTCGATCACGGAAATATCATTGAGCGAGGAAATCATATAGAACTACTTGCCCAAAATGGGGCTTATAAGCAGCTTCATAGCCTACAATTTGGGGCATAACAAGCGGTTGATTTTGACTAAAGATTTGCAAAATCATTCCAATAGTATTTGTGGAGCGAAACATTTTTCGCCCTATAGCATATAGAGAATATTATGAAAAAACTGACAACACTTTTATCCCTTACTGCCTTGCTAGTTTTAACTGGCTGTAACTCAGTATTAAATGCACCTACCGAGGTGCAAAAACCAACGGTGGAAATTCCACATAACGATCCGCAATGGCAGCAACATTTAGCTCAATTAGCCAAAATTCAGGGCTATAAAGCGACAGGTCAATTTGGCTATATTTCACCGGAAGAGCGTTTTTCTTCTCATTTTAACTGGCAATATAATACGCCAACACATTTTGGTTTAGAGCTTTCTTCTAACCTTTCGACGAAATCTCTCAAATTAGAGCGTAATAAGAGAGGCTTAACGGTTTCAGATAGTGAAGGAAATACCCGTTCAGATCGTGATATTGATGCGTTAATGCAAGAGATTATCGGTGTGTCATTCCCTATAGACCAATTTGCTTATTGGGTAAAAGGTCAGCCTGAAAAAGAGGGCAATTACATTGTGAATGAAAAACGCCAGCTTTCGCAGTTTAGTTATCCGTTGAATGGCACGGTGTGGAAAGCGAGCTATGTAGAATACCACGAAGATCGTGTGCCGAATTTGCCGAAATTAATTGTGCTTGAAAACGGCACGCAGACATTAAAAATCCGTATTGAAAGATGGACTTATTGATGGAAAAAGTGATTTTACCCAGTCCGGCGAAATTGAACCTGTTTTTGTATATCACCAATAAACGGGCAGATGGCTATCACGAGTTGCAAACGCTATTTCAATTTTTGGATTTTGGCGATGAAATTGAGATTGAAATTACCGATAGCCCTGAAATTGAGCTAATAAATCAAGTTGAGAGTGTGGCGGTTGAAGATAACTTAATTTATCGAGCGGCAAAACTTTTGCAAAAAACGACCGCTTGCAGCAAAGGGGCGAAAATTGGCGTTACTAAAAATTTGCCGATGGGCGGCGGTGTAGGTGGTGGTTCTTCCAATGCGGCAACGGTGCTGGTGGGTTTAAATCATTTGTGGCAAACGGATCTTTCATTGGAAGTATTAGCCGAATTAGGGTTAAGCTTAGGGGCGGATGTGCCGATCTTTGTCAGAGGTATTGCCGCTTTTGCCGAAGGGGTTGGGGAAGTTTTAACGCCTTGTGAGCCAGAAGAAAAATGGTATGTGGTATTAAAGCCTGAAGTTTCAATTTCAACAGCAGTGGTTTTTAACGATCCAAACTTACCTAGAAACACGCCAAAACGTACTTTATCAGAATTATTATCTTCAAAGTGGGCAAACGATTGCGAAAAAGTTGTGCGAGAAAGGTATTCTGCGGTTGAAGATCTTATGCAAGAATTGTTACAATATGCACCGTTTAGGCTAACAGGCACAGGTGCTTGTATTTTTGCCGAATTTGATACAAAAGCAGAGGCCGAGCAGGTTTTTGCACATAAGCCAAAAGAGACATTTGGCTTTGTGGCGAAAGGGCAAAACATTTCGCCATTACATCAAGAATTATTCCCAACTAACCACCAATAACCAAAGGATCACTCCATGACAGATATTAAACTGTTTGCGGGCAACGCAACGCCGGAACTTGCTAATCGTATTGCAAAACATCTTTATACCTCATTAGGTAATGCAACTGTTGGTCGTTTTAGTGATGGTGAAATTCAAGTGCAAATCAATGAAAATGTGCGTGGAGGCGATATTTTCATTGTGCAATCAACTTGTGCACCAACCAATGATAATCTTATGGAATTGATTGTTATGGTGGATGCTTTACGTCGTGCTTCCGCTGGTCGTATTACAGCCGTTATCCCATACTTTGGCTATGCTCGCCAAGATAGACGTGTACGTTCAGCTCGTGTACCTATTACTGCTAAAGTAGTTGCTGATTTCCTTTCAAGCGTGGGGGTTGATAGAGTATTAACTTGTGATTTACACGCAGAACAAATTCAAGGTTTCTTTGATGTACCGGTAGACAATGTATTCGGCTCACCAGTGTTGATTGAAGATATTTTGAAAAAATCAGATTTAGTTAATCCAATCGTGGTATCGCCAGATATCGGCGGAGTGGTGCGTGCAAGAGCGGTTGCAAAATTGTTGAATGATACGGATATGGCTATTATTGACAAACGTCGTCCGAAAGCAAACGTATCTCAAGTTATGCACATTATTGGTGATGTAGCTGAGCGTGATTGTATCTTAGTGGATGATATGATCGATACTGGTGGCACATTAGCTAAAGCAGCTGAGGCCTTAAAAGAACGTGGAGCTCGTTGTGTATTTGCTTATGCAACGCATGCAGTATTCTCTGGTTCTGCGGCTCAAAACTTAGCAAATCCGGCATTAGATGAAATTGTAGTAACAGATACCATTCCATTAACAAATGAAATCAAAGCACTTAATAAAGTACGTGTTTTAACATTATCGGGAATGTTGGCAGAAGCTATTCGCCGTATCAGCAATGAAGAATCTATTTCAGCTATGTTTGATGCATAATATTTAATATAAAAACCCAATCGAAAGATTGGGTTTTTTGCATTTGTATTTATAAGATAATGTCTATGTATTCCTTAATCCGTAAATTTCTCTTTTCTCTTGATGCTGAAAAAGCACATCAATTTTCTATCCAAAGTTTATCAATTATTGGTAAGTTGCCTTTTCCACTGCTATCTATCCCAAATAATCCAACTGAAGTTATGGGGCTAAAATTTAAAAATCCGATAGGATTAGCTGCTGGTGCAGATAAAAATGGTGAGGCAATAGACGGCTTTGGTAAGTTAGGATTTGGTTTTATTGAGGTTGGAACTGTGACACCAGTTGCCCAAGATGGAAATTCTAGGCCTCGTCAATTCAGAGTATTAGAAGCAGAGGGAATTATTAACCGAAATGGCTTTAACAACCACGGTGTGGATGTATTAGTCGAAAACGTTAAAAAGTCAAAATATGCTGGTATTTTAGGCATCAATATCGGTAAAAATGCAATGACACCCATTGAGAATAGCTTAGATGACTACTTAATTTGTTTACGCAAAGTGTATGAATATGCGGATTATATAACGGTGAATATTTCATCTCCAAATACAAAAAATCTTCGTTCTTTGCAATATGGTGAAGCTTTAGATGATTTGCTGATGAATCTAAAAAATGAGCAAGCACAACTTTCGCAAAAATTTGGAAAATATCGACCGCTTGTGCTGAAAATTGCTCCTGATCTTATGGAAGAAGAAATTGCTTCAGTGGCAGATAGCTTAATTCGTCATAGTATAGATGGAGTAATTGCGGGGAATACAACTTTATCAAGAGAGAGTATTGTAGGATTGCCTTATGCGGAACAGCAAGGAGGTTTAAGTGGTAAACCCTTACATCATTTAAGTACAAGATTAATTTATACCTTGGCGAAAGAATTAAATGAGCGAGTACCTATTATTGGTAGTGGTGGTATTCATTCACTCGAAAGTGGGCAAGAAAAAATTGATGCTGGTGCAAGCTTGTTGCAAGTATATTCGGCTTTGATTTATCAAGGCCCTTCACTTATTCAAACGTTAGCTCAGCATATAAAATTGAAAAGGTTTTAATAGGAAGGCAAATTTTTTGCTGTATTTAATTATAAAAGAAGCATTTTTGTCTTATTTAGCTATACATAATAAGTGGCTATTTATGTGTTTACCAAAAATAGACAAAATCGACTATTTTTGATATCTTGCATTGCAATTTTATCTACAAAATTTAAACAAATTTTATAAAAATTTTTAAAATTCGTTTAAAATCAAGTAGATAATGAGTTTTTTATTATGATTTTTAGTCTTTCTTTTACTAGGGAAAGATGTCGGAATTATTGGTTTAAATGGAATTTTTTCGATAAAAATGGTCTAAAAATCATCAATCAAGCAAAGTTTGTTAAAATTTTGTAATTTATTACTTCAATCATTAATTTAATAAGGAAGAATACTATGTCAGAGAACTTGAGAAATGACGTAGATCCAATCGAAACTCAAGATTGGCTAGCATCACTCGATTCGTTAATTCGTGAAGAAGGTTTAGAACGTGCTCAATTTATTGTTGAGCAAGTAATTAGCCAAGCTCGTGCCGGTGGTGTTGCATTGCCAACAGGTGTGACCACTGATTATGTGAATACTATCCCTGTTTCAGAACAGCCAGCTTATCCGGGTGATCATAAAATCGAACGTCGTATTCGTTCTGCGGTACGTTGGAATGCTATTGCATCTGTTTTACGTAGCCAGAAAAAAGATCTTGACTTAGGTGGTCATATTTCCACATTCCAATCTGCAGCAACCATGTATGAAGTGTGCTTCAACCACTTCTTTAAAGCACCAACTGAAAAAAATGGCGGTGATTTAGTTTTCTTCCAAGGTCATGCTGCGCCGGGTATGTATGGTCGTGCTTTCTTAGAAGGTCGTATTACCGAAGAGCAAATGGATAACTTCCGTCAAGAAGCATTCGTTGATGGTTTATCTTCTTACCCACACCCGAAATTAATGCCTGAATTTTGGCAGTTCTCAACCGTATCTATGGGTTTAGGTCCGGTTAATGCTATTTACCAAGCTCGTTTCTTAAAATATTTAGAGCATCGTGGTTTAAAAGATACTGCTGATCAAAAAGTGTATGCTTTCTTAGGCGATGGCGAGATGGATGAAATCGAATCTAAAGGTGCATTAGCCTTTGCCGGTCGCGAGAAATTAAATAACTTAATCTTCACCGTTAGCTGTAACCTACAACGCTTAGACGGCCCGGTAAACGGTAACGGTAAAATCGTTCAAGAATTAGAAGGCGTATTTACCGGTGCCGGTTGGGAAGTTATCAAAGTATTATGGGGCAGCGAGTGGGATAAATTATTCGCGAAAGATACTTCAGGTAAATTAGCACAATTAATGATGGAAGTACTTGATGGTGACTACTTAACCTTCAAATCGAAAAACGGTGCTTACGTTCGTGAACACTTTTTCGGTCGTTACCCTGAAACAGCTGCATTAGTGGCAGATATGACAGATGATGAAATCTGGGCATTACGCCGTGGTGCGCATGACTCTGAAAAACTTTACGCTGCTTATGCGAAAGCGCAAAAATCAGACAAGCCGGTTGTGATCTTAGCTCAACAAGTTAAAGGCTACCGTATTCCTGAAGCGGAAAGTAAAAACACTGCTCACCAATCGAAAAAAATGTCATTAGAGAGCTTAAAAGGCTTCCGTGACTACTTCGAATTACCATTAACAGACGAACAAGTTGAAAACTTAGAATACATCAAATTTGCGGAAGGTTCAGAAGAATACAACTACTTACACGCTAAACGTAAAGATTTAAACGGTTATGTACCAGTGCGTAAACCGAAATTTACGGTTGAGTTCAAAGTACCTGAGTTATCTGAATTCCAAGCGTTATTAGATGAGCAACCACGTGGTATTTCAACTACGATGGCATTCTCTCGTGTATTAAATACTTTATTAAAAGACAAAAATATCGGTAAGCAAATTGTGCCAATCATTGCGGACGAAGCGCGTACCTTCGGTATGGAAGGTTTATTCCGTCAAATCGGTATTTACAATCCATTCGGTCAAAACTATGTACCATCAGACCGTGATTTAGTTGCTTACTATCGTGAAGCGAAAGACGGACAAGTATTACAAGAAGGTATCAACGAATTAGGTGCAACCGCATCTTGGGTAGCTGCAGCGACTTCTTACTCGGTAAGCAACCTGCCGATGATCCCATTCTTCATCTATTACTCAATGTTTGGCTTCCAACGTGTGGGTGATATGATGTGGTTAGCAGGTGACCAATTAGCTCGTGGTTTTATGATCGGTGGTACATCAGGTCGTACAACCTTAAATGGTGAAGGTTTACAGCACGAAGATGGTCATAGCCATATCCAAGCAGGTGTAATTCCGAACTGTGTAACTTATGACCCGGCATTTGCATTTGAAGTAGCAGTAATCGTTCAAGATGGTATCCGCCGTATGTATGGTGAAGCTCAAGAAGATGTCTTCTACTACATCACAACATTAAACGAAATTACAGACCAACCGGCAATGCCTGCAGGTGCTGAAGAAGGTATTCGCAAAGGTTTATATAAATTTGAAACCGTTGAGGGTAAAGGTAAAGGTCACGTTCAATTATTAAGCTCAGGTGCAATTATGCGTCACGTTCGTTTAGCGGCTCAAATCCTTGCAAACGACTATGGTGTGACCGCTGATGTATTCTCAGCGCCATCATTCAACGAATTAGGCCGTGACGGTGCAGATGCTGCTCGTTGGAACTTATTACACCCAACAGAAGAACAACGTGTTCCTTATGTTGCACAAGTGTTGAAAGATTTACCAACCGTTGCATCAACCGACTATATGAAACTTTACGCAGAGCAAATCCGTGCTTATGTACCAAGCAAACACTACCACGTGTTAGGTACAGATGGTTTCGGTCGTTCAGACAGCCGTGCAAACTTACGTGAACACTTCGAAGTGGATGAGCGTTATGTTGTAGTTGCAGCCTTAACGCAATTAGCGAAAGCCGGCACGATTGAAATGTCAGTGGTTGCGGATGCAATTAAGAAATTCGGCTTGAATGTGGATCGTATCAATCCTCTTTACGCATAATCAAACATTTCCACGCAAAATTAAGTAGGGACGCTACGTTTGGCGTCCATTACAAGCGGTTAAAAATCGCAAATTTTTTGCAAATTAGGAAAAAGAAGGAATAAAAATGGCAAAACAAATTAATATCCCTGATATCGGTGGCGATGAAGTTACCGTAACAGAAGTAATGGTTAAAGTAGGCGATACCGTAAGTGCAGATCAATCTGTTATCAACGTAGAGGGCGATAAAGCTTCTATGGAAGTTCCAGCTCCAGAGGCGGGTGTGGTAAAAGCGGTATTAGTGAAAGTGGGCGATAAAGTGACCACTGGCACACCAATGTTAGAATTAGAAAGTGCAGACTCAGCTCCAGCTCCACAAGCGGCAGCTCCGGTTTCAGCTCCAGCACCTGCTGTAACAGCTTCAGCTATCGTTGAAGTGAACGTGCCAGATATCGGCGGCGATGAAGTGAATGTGACGGAAATTATGGTGAAAGTGGGCGATTCTGTTGAAGTGGATCAATCTATCATCAACGTAGAAGGCGACAAAGCTTCAATGGAAGTACCGGCTCCGGTTGCAGGCGTGGTTAAAGAGATCTTAATCAATGTGGGTGATAAAGTATCAACCGGTAAATTGATTATGAAATTTGAAACGGCTTCAGCAGCACCGGCACAATCTGCACCAGCTGCAGAAGTAGCTTCAGCTCCAGCTCAAGCAGCGGCTCCGGCAATCAAAGAGGTTAACGTACCAGACATCGGCGGCGATGAAGTAAACGTAACCGAAATTATGGTGAAAGTGGGCGACACCGTTGCTGAAGAGCAATCGTTAATCACCGTTGAGGGCGACAAGGCTTCAATGGAAGTGCCGGCTCCGTTTGCAGGTGTAGTGAAAGAAATTTTAGTGAAATCTGGTGATAAAGTATCAACCGGTTCATTAATTATGAAATTTGAAGTTGCAGGTGCAGCACCGGCTCCGGTTGCAGCAGCTCCTGCTCAATCTGCTCCAGCTCCGCAAGCGGCTGCACCAGCTCCAGCTCCAGCTGCGGCACCAGCAGGTCAAAACCAATCAGGCTTAAGCCAAGAACAAGTGGTTTCAGCGGCAGGTTACGCACACGCAACCCCGGTGATCCGCCGTTTAGCTCGTGAATTTGGCGTAAACTTAGACAAAGTGAAAGGTTCTGGTCGCAAAGGTCGTATCGTTAAAGAAGATATCCAAGCCTATGTGAAAACAGCAGTTCAAGTCTTTGAAAAACAAGGCGGAGCATCAGCTGCAAGCAATGGCGTGGCGAACGGGGCAGGCTTAGGCTTATTACCATGGCCGAAAGTTGACTTCAGCAAATTTGGTGAAGTGGAAGAAGTTGAATTGAGCCGTATCAATAAGATTTCTGGTGCGAACTTACACCGCAACTGGGTGATGATTCCACACGTTACTCACTTCGACCGTACCGACATTACCGAGTTAGAAAACTTCCGTAAAGATCAAAACAAAGAAGCGGAAAAACGTAAATTAGACGTGAAGATCACGCCAGTAGTATTTATTATGAAAGCGGTGGCAAGTGCATTAGAAGCCTTCCCACGTTTCAATAGCTCAATTTCTGAAGATGGTCAAAAACTGACATTGAAGAAATACGTGAACATCGGCGTGGCTGTAGATACACCAAATGGCTTAGTGGTTCCAGTATTCAAAAACGTGAACAAGAAAGGCATTATCGAGCTTTCTCGTGAATTGATGGAAGTATCGAAAAAAGCGCGTGAAGGTAAATTAACCGCTGCAGATATGCAAGGTGGCTGCTTCACGATTTCAAGCCTTGGCGGTATCGGTACAACGCACTTCACCCCAATCGTGAATGCACCGGAAGTGGCGATTTTAGGCGTATCTAAATCTGAAATGCAACCGATTTGGAACGGCAAAGAGTTTACTCCACGCTTAATGCTTCCATTGTCATTATCCTTCGACCACCGAGTAATTGACGGTGCGGACGGTGCAAGATTCTTATCTTACATCAATGGTGTATTAGCGGACATTCGCCGTTTAGTAATGTAATTTTAACAAGCGGTTGTTTTTGTAAAAAATTTTGCAAAATCGACCGCTTGTATAACAAATTGAGGCAAATATGAGCAAAGAAATCAAAACCCAAGTCGTGGTACTTGGTGCAGGTCCGGCAGGTTATTCTGCGGCATTCCGTTGTGCAGACTTAGGCTTAGAAACTGTTATCGTTGAGCGTTATTCAACCTTAGGTGGTGTCTGCTTAAATGTAGGTTGTATTCCATCTAAAGCGTTATTACACGTGGCAAAAGTGATCGAAGAAGCTAAACACGCCGTGCATAACGGTGTTACCTTTGGCGAGCCGACTATCGATTTAGACCAAGTGCGTGCAGGTAAAGAAGCTGTGGTTTCAAAATTAACTGGTGGTTTAGCAGGCATGGCGAAAGCACGTAAAGTGCAAGTGGTTGAAGGTGAAGCAACATTCACTGGCCCGAACACTTTAGTCGCTCGTGATCGTGATGGCAACCCAACTACCGTGACTTTCGATAACGCCATTATTGCAGCAGGTTCACGCCCAATTCAATTACCATTTATTCCACACGAAGATCCACGTGTTTGGGATTCAACAGATGCCCTTAAATTAAAAGAAGTTCCGAAAAAATTGTTAATTATGGGCGGTGGTATCATCGGTTTAGAGATGGGTACGGTTTACAATGCGTTAGGTTCAGAAGTGGAAGTGGTGGAAATGTTCGACCAAGTGATTCCGGCTGCGGACAAAGACATTGTGGCGATTTACACCAAACAGATCGAGAAAAAATTCAAGTTAATGCTTGAAACCAAAGTGACTAAAGTTGAAGCGAAAGATGACGGTATCTACGTTTCAATGGAAGGCAAAGCGTGTAACGACACTAAACGTTACGATGCCGTATTAGTGGCAATCGGTCGTGTACCAAACGGTAAATTGATCGATGCAGGTAAAGCAGGCGTACACGTTGATGAGCGTGGTTTCATCCCTGTTGATAAACAACTTCGCACTAACGTACCACACATCTTTGCTATCGGTGACATCGTTGGTCAGCCAATGTTAGCACACAAAGGTGTTCACGAAGGTCACGTTGCGGCAGAAGTGATCGCAGGACAAAAACACTACTTCGATCCGAAAGTCATCCCATCAATCGCTTACACTGAGCCGGAAGTGGCTTGGGTCGGTAAAACTGAGAAAGAGTGTAAGCAAGAAGGCTTAAACTACGAAGTAGCGAAATTCCCTTGGGCAGCTTCAGGTCGTGCGATTGCATCTGAATGTTCAGAAGGTATGACCAAGTTAATCTTTGACAAAGACACTCACCGTGTGTTAGGTGGTGCGATTGTAGGTAGCAACGGTGGTGAATTATTAGGCGAAATCGGCTTGGCAATCGAAATGGGTTGTGATGCAGAAGATATCGCATTAACTATTCACGCTCACCCAACGCTACACGAATCAGTTGGTTTAGCGGCGGAAGTGTTTGAAGGTTCGATTACTGACTTACCAAACCCAAAAGCGAAAAAACGTTAATATGCGCTGAGTGATACAAGCGGTTGAAATTTGTAAAAATCTTACAAAAATCAACCGCTTGTCTATTTTTAAATCTAAAACAATGCGTTATGATTTTTTTTTCAGCACTTGATGAGAGAGTGTTAAATTTGTCATTGACATAAAACGATAAATCCGTAAAATGCACATTGTTCCTTACGGAATACTCAAATGCGGGAATAGCTCAGTTGGTAGAGCACGACCTTGCCAAGGTCGGGGTCGCGAGTTCGAGCCTCGTTTCCCGCTCCAATTTCTCTTCAAACGGCGTGTTAGCAAAGCGGTTATGCACTGGATTGCAAATCCATGTAGCTCGGTTCGACTCCGGGACACGCCTCCATTAAGTCTTCTATTTTACTCAATATTTTCTTGAAATACTCATATTGAACTTTATTTGCCTTTTTCTGCCTAAAACCCATGATTAAGGAGAAATTTATGTGGAAGAAAACATTGCTTACTGTATTTTTAGCAAGCCAATATACATTTGCTGCAGGAACAGGGAAAGAGCTATCAAAAAGCTATACTGAAACAGAATTAAAAAAATTAAAAAATGATTGGTTGAATATTTATCAGAAAGAGTTGCAGCACGCAGAAAATTTACGTTTAAAGCAGAGAGAAAATTTCCAGCAAATTAATTATTTGGTCGATGTGGCAGTCAGCCAGAAGCATTTATCAGTCGCAACAGTACAGGTTATTCAGCGTTTATTAGCAACTTTATCGGGCTATCCGTTAGAAATGGACGCAGAATGGAAGTTGTTAAATGCTAAAATGATTTTGAAACAAGCCACAGTAAGCGAAGTTAAAGCATTTATTTCAAAATATCCGGATTCTTTGTATCAAAAACAGTTGCAGAACTTTATGTTTGAACAGCTCTATCGTGAGCAAAAATTTGAAGAATTAGTAGAGTATGCAATAGTTGTGAAGCCAACACAGTTAGCGGATCAATGCCGTCTGTTTTCAGCACGTTATGAAATAGCCGCAACTAAAGCTCAGATTAATCCTGCGGTAGAACAAAAAGTGGAAAATGCAGACTTATCGGCACTACTGAAAGAGTTTGATGTTTTTTGGCTTGCTAATTCTAAATTAACCTCTGATTGTGCGAATTTAGAAAGTTATTGGCGGGATCAGGGTTTCAAGACAGATGAGAAAGTGCGTCTGAAAGCGGTCGAATTAGTTAAACAAAATGCAAATGCGGAGATTACAAATTTAGCAATTAATGCAACGGATGAAAATTTGAAAGCGTGGCTCAGTTCAGTTGAAAAAGTAGTGAGTAATCCGAAAGAATTGCAAAATTTTATTGAAAATCAACCGCTTGATTCATCGTTTAACGCAGAAAATAAAGCAATTATTGTGGAATTATTGCCAAAATATATCCGCACCCAGCCAGAGAAACTAGATAATCCAACCTTTGAGCAATATCAATTATGGGCTGAGAAATATCAATTCAATGAAGATGAACTTAAAGTATTAAAATCCAATTTTATCAGCCGGCATTTTGATAATGAAGAGCCAACATTCCAACTCTGGCGTGATGAACAGATTAAAGCCTTAGGCGTTGATAATTTATTAGAACGCAGATTGCGTATGGCAATTTGGCAAAAAACAGATTTAAATGAATGGCTGCAATCACTCTCTCAAGAGGCTAAAGGGAAAGTAGAATGGCGTTACTGGACGGCTAAAATCGAAAAAAATGAAGCTAAGCGTAAAGCAATATTTGAGGAGTTAGCCAAAGAACGAGGGTTCTACCCAATGTTGGCTGCTCAACAATTAGGGGCTGCTTATCGATTCCCTATTATTGAAGTGGCAGATTTGACTCAGGCTCAACGTGAATTGTATGAAAAGCAATTTGAGCGTATTCAAGAATTGCGTGAACTTGGGTTAATCGATCAAGCTAAGCGAGTTTGGATTAATTTAATCAATAATGTAAAACCTGAAAAGGGGGAGAGTTCGTCTCTCAAAACGCAGCTTGCTATTATTAAATATGCAAAAGAGCAAAATTGGTATGATTTAGCAGTGGAGGGGACAATCCAGATAAAAGCCTTTGATAATATTGACTTACGTTTGCCGAATGCGTATTCCGATTGGTTTGAGTTGAATTTGCAAGATAAGAAAATCAGTAAATCTTTTGCTCAAGCCATTGCACGCCAAGAAAGTGCTTGGAATCCACAAGCTCAATCACACGCGAATGCGAGAGGGTTAATGCAGATGTTGCCGGCAACAGCAGAAAAAACAGCTAAAGATAATAATTTATCTTTCAAGGGCGAACGGGATCTATTCAGACCGTTCAATAATATTATGCTGGGTACAACACATTTAATGGAGCTAAATGAAAAATATCCAAACAACCGCATTTTGATATCATCAGCGTATAATGCAGGTGTTGGGCGTGTAGAGCAGTGGCTGAATCGTAGCAAAGGAACATTAGAAATGGACGAGTTTATTGCAAGTATTCCATTTTATGAAACCAGGGGCTATGTGCAGAATGTGTTAGCGTATGACTATTACTATCAAATCCTTTATGGTGATAGGACATCTAAAAATGGGTTAAAAATGTTCTATCAAGAGGAATTAGAGAGAAAATATTAAAAAACGCTTGCATTTTTAGCTTAGAAGTCTATAATGCACTACATCAGACGCGGGGTGGAGCAGCTTGGTAGCTCGTCGGGCTCATAACCCGAAGGTCGTTGGTTCAAATCCAGCCCCCGCAACCAGTTTTAAGCTCACAGCTTTGGTTAAAGTTGTGAGTTTTGTTTTATATGATGTTTTAAAATTAATTTTGCAAAAAAATGAGTAAAAAATAGCCATTTGGTTGCTACATCATAAAAACAAACCGCTTAAAGCCCCACGGTTTCCCGTCTGGGGTTTTTTTACGGAAATTGGTACAGTAATTAACGTATCAAAGCTGGTTTATCCGGCTTTTTTTATATTTGGAGATTGATTTGGCAACCTTAGAACAAAAATTAGAAGACTTAGTGCTGGATTCTATTGAAGCATTAGGCTTTGAATTAGTTGGCATTGAATGTCAACGAGCGGGACGTTTTTTAACGGTTCGCTTATATATTGATAAAGAAGGCGGTGTAACCATTGATGATTGCAGCGATGTGAGCCGTCAAGTCAGTGCGATTTTTGATGTTGAAGACCCGATTACAGATAAATATAACCTAGAAGTTTCTTCACCGGGTTTAGATAGACCGCTATTCACGATTGCTCATTATGAACGTTTCATTGGGCGTGATGTAGTTATTCATTTGCGTATTCCAATGTTCGACCGCCGTAAATGGCAAGGTCAAATCAAAGCAGTTGAAGGCGATTTTATTACCCTAACCGTAGATAACGAAGACCGTCAATTCGCATTTGGCAACATTCAAAAAGCAAATTTAGTTCCCGTTTTTAATTTTTAAGATGAAGGCAAACTGACAAAATGAGTAAAGAGATTTTATTAGCTGCAGAAGCAGTATCAAACGAAAAGCAATTACCAAAAGAAGCGATTTTTGAAGCATTGGAAACTGCGCTAACCATTGCAACTAAAAAAAGCCGTGATTTAGACATTGACGTGCGTGTTGTTGTAGATCGCAAAACAGGTGATTTCCAAACATTTCGCCGCTGGGCAGTAGTTGAAAGCGTAAATAATATGACGCGTGAAATCAGCTTAGAAGCTGCTCAGTTTGAAGATCCAAATGTACAATTGGGTGATTTTATTGAAGATGAAGTTGAATCTATTGAATTTGGCCGTGTAGCAATTCAAACTTTCGGTCAGGTTGTGAAAACCAAAATCCGCGAAGCGGAAAAAACCAAAATTATTGATGAATTTCGTTCAGATTTAGGCAAAATTATTATGGCTACTGTTAAGAAAGTAACTCGTGATAATATTTTCCTTGAATTAGCGGGCAAAACCGAAGATATCAAAGGTGAAGCGGTGATCGTGCGCGAAGATATGATTCCGCGTGAAAACTTCCGCCCAGGCGACCGTGTACGTGGTGTGTTATATGAGATCAAACCTGAATCAAAAGGTCCTCAACTGTTTGTTACCCGTGCAAAACCAGTGATGCTTGAAGAGTTATTTAAACTTGAAGTGCCTGAAATTGGCGAAGGGGTGATTGAGATCAAAGGCTCTGCTCGTGATGCAGGTTCTCGTGCGAAAATTGCAGTGAAAACACACGACAAGCGTATTGACCCAGTAGGTGCTTGCGTGGGTATGCGCGGAGCTCGAGTTCAAGCAATTAGTAATGAGCTTGGTGGCGAGCGTGTCGATATCGTACTTTGGGACGAAAACCCAGCACAATTTGTGATCAACGCAATGGCTCCTGCAGATGTCAGCTCAATTGTGATCAACGATGAGGCTCACTCAATGGACATCGCTGTTGAGAGCAAAAACTTGGCCCAAGCGATTGGCCGTAACGGTCAAAACGTGCGTTTAGCGACTCAACTAACTGGTTGGGCATTAAATGTGATGACTAATGAAGAATTAACGCAGAAAAATGCGGAAGAAGACGGTAAAGTAATCAATTTATTAACCTCTGCGTTGGAAATTGATGAAGAATTTGCTCAAGTATTGATTGAAGAAGGCTTCACTTCATTAGAGGCGATTGCTTATGTACCAGTTGATGCTTTAACGGCAATTGATGGCTTAGAAGATGAAGACTTAGTTGAAGAGCTACAATCTCGTGCAAAAAATGCGATCACTAAAAAAGCCTTAGAGGAAGAAGAGGCATTAAAATCGGCTCATATTGAAGAGAGATTATTAATGCTTGAAGGGATAGATCGTCATATCGCATTCAAATTAGCGGAAAAACAGATTACAACTCTTGAAGAACTTGCAGAACAAGGCGTTGATGATTTGGCTGATATTGAAGAGCTATCAGAAGAAAAAGCGGGTGAGTTAATTATGGCTGCACGTCAAATTTGTTGGTTCAACTAAGCTAAGCAAAGAGGATAAAAAAATGACTGAAGAGAAAAAAACACTTTCGCTTGGCGGTGCTCGCAAAGCGAGTAAAGTGAATACGACAACCACTAGCGGCAAAGTAAAAGCGGTGGAAGTGATCGAGAAAAAACCAAAAATTGATGCAAAAGCGTTGCAAGAAAAGGCTGCTAAAGAAGCTGCTGCAGCAAAAGTGAAAGCAGAAAAAGAAGCTGCAGAAAAATTAGCAAAAGAAAAAGCGGAAGCTGAAGCGAAAGAGAAAGCAGCAAAAGAAGAAGCTGCAAAAAAAGCCGCAGAATCGACCGCTAGTAAAGTTCCAACAGTGCCTGTAATGCCAAATGCTAAAGCGAAAGAGACGAAAGCGCAGGCTCCAGCTCAACCAAAACAGGAAAAAGCGTTAGATCCTGAAAAAGAGGCAAAACGCAAAGAAGAAGCGGAATTACGCCGTAAGCAAGAAGAGTTAGCTCAACAAAAAGCAGAAATGGAAGCCAAGCGTGCCGCTGAAAATGCTCGCCGTTTAGCCGAAATTGAACGTGAAGAAACGAACGAAAACGGCAACGAAGATTTTGAAGATGAGCGTTTTACTTCAAGCTATGCTCGTGAAGCGGATCGTGATAACGATCGTCGTAGCGAGGGTGGTCGTGGTCGTAGCGGTAAGAGCAATGTAGCGAAAGCGAAGAAAGGCGGTCGTGAAGATGATAAAAACGAACGCAGTGCAGATCGCCGCAACCAAAAAGAAGTGAAAGGCAAAGGTAAGCATGGTAAGAAAGGCGGCGCATTACAACAAGCCTTTACAAAACCGGTTCAAGTCGTGAAAGCGGATGTTGTGATTGGTGAAACCATTACCGTTGCAGAACTTGCTAACAAAATGGCTGTGAAAGCAACCGAAATCATCAAAATGATGATGAAAATGGGCGAAATGGTGACGATCAACCAAGTAATCGACCAAGAAACCGCACAATTAGTGGCAGAAGAGTTAGGTCACAAAGTGATTCTGCGTAAAGAAAATGAATTGGAAGAAGCGGTATTAGAAGACCGTGATATCCACGCTGAAAAAGTAACTCGTGCACCGGTTGTGACCATTATGGGACACGTTGACCACGGTAAAACTTCATTACTTGACTACATTCGTAAAGCGAAGGTAGCTGCAGGCGAGGCGGGTGGTATTACTCAGCACATCGGTGCATACCACGTTGAAACCGATGACGGTAAGATGATTACCTTCTTGGATACTCCAGGGCACGCCGCATTTACCTCAATGCGTGCTCGTGGTGCGAAAGCAACGGATATCGTAGTACTTGTAGTTGCTGCAGACGATGGCGTAATGCCACAAACTATCGAGGCTATCCAGCACGCGAAAGCGGCAGGAGCTCCGTTAGTAGTTGCAGTGAACAAAATTGATAAACCGGAAGCTAACCCAGATCGTGTGGAGCAAGAATTATTGCAACATGAGGTGATTTCAGAGAAATTTGGTGGTGATGTGCAATTCGTACCGGTTTCTGCGAAAAAAGGGATGGGTATCGATGATTTATTAGAAGCGATTATCCTACAATCTGAAGTGCTTGAATTAACAGCAGTGAAAGAAGGTATGGCAAGTGGTGTGGTGATCGAATCTTACTTAGATAAAGGTCGTGGCCCGGTAGCAACCATTCTTGTTCAATCAGGTACGTTAAATAAAGGCGACATCGTGCTTTGTGGTTTTGAGTACGGTCGTGTGCGTGCAATGCGTGACGAAAACGGTAAAGAAATTGAGTCTGCCGGTCCATCAATTCCGGTTGAGGTATTAGGTCTTTCAGGCGTGCCGGCTGCCGGTGATGAAGCAACCGTGGTGCGTGATGAGAAGAAAGCCCGTGAAGTCGCGTTATACCGTCAAGGTAAATTCCGTGAAGTGAAACTGGCTCGTCAGCAAAAAGCGAAATTAGAAAATATGTTCAGCAATATGGCGGCAGGTGATGTGGCAGAGTTGAACATTATCGTGAAAGCAGACGTACAAGGTTCTGTCGAGGCGATCAGTCAATCGTTAATGGAACTTTCAACCGACGAAGTGAAAGTGAAAATTGTCGGTTCTGGCGTGGGTGGTATCACCGAAACAGATGCAACCTTAGCTGCAGCGTCTAATGCGATTATGGTCGGCTTTAACGTGCGTGCGGATGCATCAGCTCGCCGTGTGATTGAGTCAGAAAACATCGACTTACGCTACTACTCAATCATTTACGAACTATTAAATGACGTGAAAGCGGCAATGAGCGGTATGTTACAGCCTGAGTTCAAACAAGAAATCATCGGCTTGGCAGAAGTGCGTGATGTGTTCCGTCACCCGAAATTTGGTGCGATCGCAGGTTGTATGGTCACGGAAGGGGTGGTGAAGCGTAACAACCCAATCCGTGTTTTACGTGATAACGTGGTAATCTTTGAAGGCGAGTTGGAATCTCTCCGCCGCTTCAAAGATGACGTAAGCGAAGTGCGTAATGGTATGGAATGTGGTATCGGCGTGAAAAACTACAACGATGTAAAAGTCGGTGACCAAATCGAAGTCTTTGAAATTGTTGAAATTAAGCGTTCGATCTAATCATCAACAAGCGGTCTGATTTTGCAAAATATTTGTAAAAATTGACCGCTTGCATAATAACGGCACACGTGTTTGCACGGGTGCCTTTCCGCTATTATAGGAAATAGAAAATGTCCAGAGAATTTAAACGTAGCGATCGTGTGGCTCAAGAGCTACAAAAAGAGGTTGCGGTGATTTTACAGCGAGAGGTGAAAGATCCTCGTATCGGGATGGTAACGGTGTCTGATGTGGAAGTGTCAAGAGATTTAGCTTACGCCAAAATCTTCGTGACTTTCTTGTTTGATAACGATCCTGAAGCTATCGAATTGGGAATGAAAGGCTTAGAAAAAGCAAGCCCTTATATTCGCTCTTTAGTCGGCAAAGCAATGCGTTTGCGTATCGTGCCGGAATTGCGTTTTATTTATGATGAATCCTTAGTCGAAGGGATGCGTATGTCAAACCTTGTGTCTAATGTGATTAAAAACGACGAAGCAAAACACAAAGAGGACTAATTGTGTCGAGACCTCGTAAGCGTGGCCGTGATATTCACGGCGTTTTCTTATTAGACAAGCCTGAGGGCGTGTCGTCCAACGACATTATGCAAAAAGTCAAACGCCTATTCCAAGCGAATAAAGCTGGGCATACCGGGGCATTAGATCCGCTTGCTACCGGAATGTTACCGATCTGCTTGGGTGAAGCGACAAAATTCTCGCAATTTTTGCTGGATTCTGACAAACGCTATTTGGTGACAGCAAAGTTAGGCGAAAGAACAGACACCTCTGATGCCGAAGGGCAAGTAGTGGAAACTCGAGCGGTGAATGTGACAGAAAGCGATATTCTGGCTCGTTTAGATCTGTTCCGTGGCGATATTTTGCAAGTGCCGACAATGTTTTCAGCGTTAAAACATAATGGCAAACCTTTGTATGAATATGCCCGAGCTGGGATTGCCGTGGAGAGAGAAGCTCGCCCAATCACTATTTTTGATCTGAAGTTCATTGAATACCAAGCTCCATTTTTGACACTCGAAGTGCATTGTTCCAAAGGGACTTATATCCGCACGCTCGTTGATGATTTAGGCGAAGCTCTTGGCTGTGGGGCTCACGTCATAATGCTCCGTAGAACAGCGATGTCGAGCTACCCAACAGACGAGATGATGTCGATTGAAGATTTACAGCTTTTAGCGGAAAGTTTCCCAACTAAAGCCTTAGAACGCCTGTTACTGCCAATGGATACCGCAGTGTCAAATTTAGCAAAAATAAACTTGACTGCCGAGCAAACCAAAGCGGTTGGCTTTGGTCAAAGAGTGAAGTTTGACAACGAAAATCAGGTTTACGGTTTGGTGCGTCTATTTTCCGATAGTGATCAATTCCTCGGTGTGGCTGAGATCACGGAAGATAATGTGATTCGCCCGAATCGAATGGTAAATTTAACGGAATAAAAATGAAATTGAAAAAAGTTGTGCTTTCACTAGCGGTCATTTTTTTGGCAAGTTGTGCAAATGAGCAAGGGAGTTATTCCAAGCTAGATTTGGAGGCAAAATATACAAAATCTCGCTCAATCGGCCATTTCAATGATTATGTGAATTTTCTGAAGCAAAAAGCGGCAGGGGCAGGCGTTTCGGCGAAAACCTTAAATGAACAGAAATTCATTAATTACAATGCCAGAGCAGTGCAGTTAGATCAGCAACAAGCTGCTCGTAAGCGTGATCCGAACTTACCGTCGCCACCGCCAAATCCAAACGGTGTGACGAACTACTTAAACAAAGTGCTTACCCAAGCAAAAGTGGATCAAGCCGCAGAACGTTGGTATGAATATAGTGCAGAGCTAACCCGAGCCAGCCACAAATACGGTGTGCAAAAAGAGTATATTTTGGCACTGTGGGGAATGGAAAGCAGCTTTGGGCGTAATCAAGGCGATTTTGATGTGCTTTCTGTATTAGCTACACTCGCCTTTGACGGACGCCGTGAAAAGCTCTTTACCAAAGAGTTTGTTAATGCAATGAAAATGCTGGATGACGGTACAATCAAACGCTATGAGTTGCTCGGCTCTTGGGCGGGCGCAATGGGGCAAACCCAATTTATGCCAACGTCTTACTTAACCTATGCGGCTGACGGCGATTCAGACGGCAAAAAAGATATTTGGAATAACGAAGCGGACGCTTTTGCTTCTATCGCTAACTATCTTTCTACCGTAGGTTGGGATAAAAATTTACCTTGGGGCGTGGAAGTAAAATTGGATTCACCAATGGATTTAAGCTTTGCCGGTATTGAGCTAAACAAAGCTAAAACCGTAGCCCAATGGCAAGCTCTAGGTGTTTATTTAGCCTACCCGAACGGACAGGAAACTACCAAACTGGCTCAGTTAAACGGTCAGAAAGTATGGCTAATCCGTCCGGATAAAGAGGCGGGCAGAGCATTCTTAGTATCCAATAATTTCCGCACCTTAATGGACTGGAACAGATCAAATAACTTCGGCATTAGTATTGGTAAATTCACCGATAGAATTTCATCCGCGGTCGGTCAATAGTCGATATAAAAAGAGTAAAGCATAGGAAATCCTATGCTTTTTTCATTTCTGCTTTTTGCTGGCGGCGGCGTTTGAAAAAATCGCTGATTTTTTGGCTGCACTCTTTGCCCAGCACATTGCCTTGAATTTCTAAAAAGTGATTCATTTTATAATCTTCAAACAGGTGATAGCGAGATCCGACTGCTCCGGTTTTGTAATCGCTTGCTCCGAAAACTAATCTTCCAATTCGGCTATGTAAAATCGCCCCAGCACACATTGGGCAAGGCTCAAGTGTGACATAAAGAGTGCAATCAAGCAGGCGATAATTACCTAGCCGTTGCCCTGCTTGGCGAATGGCTTGCATTTCAGCGTGGGCGGTAGGGTCGGAAAGCTCAATGGTTTGATTCCAGCCTTTACCGATAATGTTGAGATCTTTATCCACCAGCACGGCACCGACAGGGATTTCCCCTTTTGCTTCAGCCAGATCGGCAAGGTCTAATGCATATTGTATAAAGGCAATATCTTGTTCGGAAATTTCGGTGGAGCAGGAAATTTGGTTAGGTTTGATAAACATAGTTGCAAAAAAGTATAGAAAAAAGACCGCTTGTAAGAGGTTATGATCTAAAAATGCCCCATCAATGGGGCATTTATTTAATTAGTCACGGCGACCACGTTTTTCACCAAAGCGTTTTTCTTTAAAACCGCCTTTGCGATCTTTACCGAAACCGCCATCACGGCGTCCGCCACGGTCGTTTCTGTCATTACGGCGTTCAGCACTACGGCGACCACGAGATTCAAACGGTTGGTCGTTTCCGCCATTTACCGGCCCTAACAACGACATTTGCATCTGTTTATTCAACACACGGGCTTTTTGAGCGAAGTGTTGCACTAAGTGATTCGGCATACCTTGTGGTAATTCGATGGTAGAGTAAGTATCGTGCAATTTGATATGCCCGATATAGCGGCTGCTGATGTCGCCTTCGTTAGCGATGGCTCCCACGATATGACGCACTTCCACACCATCTTCACGACCAAGTTCGATACGGTATAAATCCATCGCCACACCGTTGTTATCACGATGCTCACGACCATTGCGACGGTCATTTCTGTCACCGTTTCTGTCATTGCGATCACGACCACGCTCTGAACGAGCCGCACGCACAACCGGATCTGGTGGAAGAATCAATTTTTGTTTCTCTTGCAATAACATCATCATTGCTGCCGCTAACTCTTCGTGATCTTGGTCTGCAGTGAATAAATCTTCCAACAACTCACGGTATTTCTCTAAATCGTGATGCTCTAACTGTTTAGAAATACGAGCTTTGAATTTCTCACGGCGTTTTTCCATTAACACTTCATGGTTTGGAATTGAAACTTCAACAATCGGTTTTTTGATGAGGTTTTCAATATTACGCAGTAAGCGGCGTTCACGAGGCTCAACGAATAATAATGCACGACCTGAACGACCGGCACGACCGGTACGACCGATACGGTGAACGTAAGATTCTTCTTCAAGCGGAATGTCATAGTTAATTACTAGGCTGATACGTTCGATGTCGATACCACGAGCAGCTACGTCTGTTGCCACTAAAATATCTAAACGACCTGAGCGTAATTTTTCTAAAGTTTGCTCACGAGCTTGTTGGGTCATATCGCCGTTGAGGGCTGCCGTGCGGTAGCCATTACGTTCGCACAATTCGGTAATATCAATGGTGCCGGTTTTGGTGCGGGTAAAGATGATAGCCGCATCGAACTCTTCCACTTCTAAGAAACGTAATAACGCGTCATTTTTACGGAAGCCGTTTACTAACCAGTAGCTTTGTTCGATATCTGGGGCAGAGCGTTCAGTAGCCTTGATTTTCACCTCTTGCGGATCTTTCATAAAGCGGCGGGTAATGCGGCGAATCGGCTCCGGCATTGTCGCAGAGAAGAGAGCCGTTTGGTGATCTTCCGGCAATTCTGCCATTACGGTTTCCACATCATCAATAAAGCCCATACGCAACATTTCATCAGCTTCGTCTAATACGATACATTTAAGCTCGGATAAATCTAAAGTGCCACGACGAATGTGGTCAAGAATACGGCCTGGTGTACCCACAACTACTTGCGAGCCTTGTTTTAAGGCACGAAGTTGGATGTCGTAACGCTGACCACCGTAAACAGTAACCACACGAATGCCTTTCATATTTTTGGCGAATTGTTCGCAAGCGTCTGCCACTTGGATGGCTAATTCACGGGTTGGAGCCATTACCAACATTTGCGGGTGGCGTTGAGCCGGGTCGATTTGAGCGAGTAACGGCAAAGAGAAAGCGGCTGTTTTTCCGCTACCGGTTTGTGCCATACCTAACACATCACGACCGGCTAATAAATGCGGAATACACTCTTGTTGAATAGGCGATGGGTTCACAAAGCCCATATCAGTTACAGCATCAAGGATTGATTGAGGAAGACCTAAGTCGGCGAAAGTTAAAGATTCAGTTGTCATAAAAAACCATTAAATTGAGAAAACCAAACGCAGAAAATAGGGTTATTTTCCGTTGGTTTCTAATGAAAAATATATTGTTGCCTAGTGTATAGGAAGAAAAAGAAATTTAGGAAGAGATATGAAATAAAGCGAAATCAACGCTTAACTACTTTAGAGGTATAACTCTAAGCCCCTGAGTATAAGCGGTCAATTTTGCAAATTTTTTTGCAATTTCAACCGCTTGTATTGTCCTAATGTTCCCTATTCTTTATCAACAATGGGAGATGTTTGAGTCATACCACGAATTTGTGATAGTTCAAACAGGGCAAAACGATACTCAACGAAGTTAAACACTTGATTTGCTAAAGCAAGGCGGAAAAGGCTGATTGCCTCATCTTTATGATCTAATTTGAGTTGTTGTTTTGCTAAATAGAAATACGTTTCTGTCAGTATTTCTGCATATTGTGAGCTATTTTCTTTAGCTTCACTATCCATTATAGCACGAAGTTGAGCTAAATTTAGCTTGCCTAAAAAATAATTTACAATATTTGTTCCCCAATAATCAGGAGAAAGGGCATTAGCTCTTTTTTGTAAATTATTTTTAGCCTCTGTTGGCGTAAGTTCCAGCTCATTAAAATAGAGCCATAACACGCGATAAGGGTCTTTTTTATCTTCTTCGTAAAAACGTAATAAATCACGCTGAGATTCGGAGTAGCGACCACTATAGTAGAATGCCAATCCACGGTTTAGATAGGTATAGCTATATTCATTATCTAGCTCTAACACAGCATTAAAGGCATCAATGGAACTATCATAATCGCCTTCTAGCAGAAGATATAATCCCATATAGTTATAAGCTGCTGCCATTCGTTGGTTAATCGAAATCGCTTGGGCAAAGTCATAACGAGCTAAAGACCATAATCCTAAACTATCGTAAATAACCCCTCTCTCAAAATAGAGATCGGCTTGTTCAGTTGGCGTTAATGGAGCTTCTTCCAATACTTGACTAAGCCTTACCATCATCGCTTCTTGTTCAAAACGAAGTTGAGGATTAAGTTCTGCTAATGCTAAGTTCTTTATAGAGACTAAATCAGAATAACGACCTGTACATCCTGTTAGCACTAAAACAGAAATTAAATTAAGTAAAAAGAAACGGATTCGAAACAACTTAAACAGTTGTGCCATCACTGAATATCCTTATTAAGGAACACTAAAAAACTGAATAACGGACAATATAAAGTCCGTTATTCACCTTTATAATTCAGAACTAAATATTCTCTTGTTCTGTTGCTACAACCTCTTCAGATACAGTTTCTTCTGCATTCACTTCTGAATTTGTGTTGTTAAGATCTTTCATTGTTAAGCGGATGCGACCTTGACGGTCGATTTCTACCACCTTCACTTGTACCTCTTGACCAACTTGTAGGTAATCCGCTACACGCTCTACACGCTCGTTAGTAATTTGTGAAATGTGAACTAAGCCCTCTTTACCGCCTAGGATTGACACAAATGCACCGAAATCAACAACACGGGTTACTTTACCGTTGTAGATTTGGTTTACTTCCACTTCTGCTACAATTTCTTCGATACGAGCCATTACTGCTTTCGCTGCGTTGCCGTCAGTTGCGGCAATTTTCACTGTACCGTCATCATCAATATCAATTGAAGTATTGGTTTCTTCGGTTAATGCACGGATAGTTGCACCACCTTTACCAATCACATCTTTGATTTTCTTCGGATCGATCTTCATCGTGTGAATACGTGGAGCGTAGTCAGAAATATCTGAACGTGGAGCAGGAATTGCTTGTTCCATTACGCTTAAAATGTGCATACGAGCACCTTTTGCTTGGTTTAACGCAATTTGCATAATTTCAGGCGTGATACCTTCAATTTTAATATCCATTTGTAGTGCCGTAACACCATTGCGAGTACCGGCTACTTTGAAGTCCATATCGCCTAAGTGGTCTTCATCACCTAAGATATCTGAAAGAACCACGAATTTATCATCTTCTTTCACTAAGCCCATTGCGATACCTGCAACAGCTGCTTTAATTGGCACGCCTGCGTCCATTAACGCCAGTGATGCACCACAAACAGATGCCATTGAAGATGAACCGTTTGATTCAGTAATTTCTGAAACTACACGTACTACATACGGGAACTCTTCCGCCGTTGGCATTACCGCTAACACACCACGTTTTGCTAAACGACCGTGACCGATTTCACGGCGTTTTGGCGAGCCGATACGGCCGGTTTCTCCCACAGAATATGGAGGGAAATTGTAGTGGAATAAGAAACGGTCTGATTTTTCGCCCGTTAATTCATCAATGATTTGAGCATCACGCTCTGTACCTAAAGTGGCCACCGCTAACGCTTGAGTTTCGCCACGAGTGAAGATTGCAGAACCGTGAGTACGAGGTAATACACCAGTGCAAATATCTAACGCACGAACAGTATCCACAGTACGACCGTCAATACGAGGTTCACCTGCGATGATACGGCTACGAACGATTGAGCTTTCTAGCGAAGTAATAATATCAACGATTGCACCCTCAGATACGGTTTCATCTTCTGCTGTTAGGGTTGCGATCACTTCTGCTTTAATCGCATCAATTTGCTCATAACGAGCTTGTTTTTCAGTAATGCGGTAAGCATCACCGATACGAGCTTCAGCTAAGGCTTTCACTTTGTTGATCAAATCAGTATTTGGAGCCGGTGCAGTCCAATCCCAACGTGGTTTGCCCGCTTCTTTTACGAACTCTTTAATGTTCTCAATTACCACTTGTTGTTGCTGATGACCGAACACTACCGCAGAAAGCATTTGCTCTTCAGTTAAAATATCCGCCTCAGATTCCACCATTAATACGGCTTTATCAGTACCTGCAACCACTAAATCTAAACGACTGATTTTTTGTTCTGAAGTGGTTGGGTTTAATACGAATTGATCGTTAATGAAACCAACACGAGCTGCACCGATTGGGCCGTTAAATGGCACGCCTGATAATGATAATGCTGCTGAAGCACCAATCATTGCCACTAAGTCTGGGCTGATTTGTGGGTTTACCGATACGACGGTTGCAATTACTTGAATTTCATTAAAGAAACCTTCTGGGAATAATGGGCGAACAGGGCGGTCGATAAGTCGTGCCACTAAAGTTTCGCCTTCAGATGGACGACCTTCACGTTTGAAGAAACCACCCGGGATGCGACCTGCCGCGTAAGTACGCTCTTGGTAATCTACTGTTAATGGGAAGAAATCTTGACCTTCTTTCACATCTTTTTTTGCCACAACGGTAACAAATACGGTTGTATCGTCCATACTTGCCATTACTGCCGCCGTTGCTTGGCGTGCGATAGCACCTGTTTCTAATGTTACGGTATGCTGACCGTATTTAAATTGTTTAACAATTGGAGTCATTCTGTTTTCCTTTTAAGAATTTACTATTATTTTCGTTTTATTTTTCTAAATTGCGACTAGCAAAAAAACTCTCAAACACTAAAAGAATTTTTGATAGCCGCCTCTCAATGTAAAAAATAAAACTTGTCTATTGTACAGAAGTTTTCATAAAAAATCGCCTATTTTTTGCTTATGCAAGCGGTTATTTTTTGATGATTTTTTGCAAAATGATAAACAAAAATGACCGCTTGCGTTTCAAGCTAGACTAAAATCGTTAAATCGTAGAAAATAACGCTCATTTTTCCAATAAGAATAAATTAGAAATGACGACTGAAATCAATTATGAAGGCATTGAACAGATGCCGATTAAGCGTTTTACCGAAGACGCTTACCTCAATTATTCAATGTATGTAATTATGGACAGGGCATTGCCGTTTATCGGTGATGGCTTAAAACCTGTGCAACGCCGTATCATCTATGCAATGTCGGAATTAGGCTTAAACGCCTCGGCAAAATATAAAAAATCCGCTAGAACGGTGGGGGATGTGTTAGGTAAATTCCACCCACACGGCGACAGTGCCTGTTATGAGGCAATGGTGTTAATGGCTCAGCCGTTCTCTTATCGCTATCCATTGGTTGATGGACAGGGGAACTGGGGTGCACCGGACGATCCGAAATCCTTCGCCGCAATGCGTTATACCGAATCCAAACTCTCTAAAATCGCAGAAGTATTGTTAGGCGAATTGGGGCAAGGAACAGTTGATTATCAGCCGAATTTTGATGGTTCGTTGGAAGAGCCTAAATATTTACCAGCTCGTTTGCCACATATTTTGCTTAACGGTACGATGGGGATTGCGGTGGGAATGGCAACGGATATTCCGCCGCATAATATCAATGAACTTGCTGATGCGAGCGTGATGTTATTGGATAACCCAAACGCCACCTTAGACGATATTTTGACAGTTGTACAAGGGCCGGATTACCCAACTGAGGCAGAAATTATCACGCCAAAAGCAGAAATTGCAAAAATGTATGAGCAAGGTCGTGGTTCGATTAAAATGCGTGCGGTGTGGAAAAAAGAAGAGGGCGAAATTGTGATTTCCGCTTTACCGCACCAAGCCTCGCCATCCAAAATTATCGAGCAAATTGCCACTCAAATGCGGAATAAAAAATTACCGATGGTGGATGATATTCGTGATGAATCTGACCACGAAAACCCGATTCGTATTGTGATTGTGCCACGCTCAAATCGCATTGATTTTGAAGCCTTAATGGATCATCTTTTTGCCACGACCGATCTGGAAAAAAGTTATCGAGTCAATATGAATATGATTGGCTTAGACGGCAAGCCGGCAGTAAAAAATTTACTGACGATTTTAACAGAATGGCTCACATTCCGCCGCACAACAGTCACTCGCCGCTTAAATTATCGTTTGGATAAAATTTTAAGCCGTTTGCATATTTTAGACGGCTTGATGATCGCCTTTTTGAATATTGATGAAGTGATTGAGATTATCCGCAACGAAGATGAGCCGAAAGCAGAATTAATGGCACGCTTTAATTTGACCGATATTCAAGCTGAAGCGATTTTAAACCTCCGCTTACGCCACTTGGCAAAATTGGAAGAACACCAATTACAAGCGGAAAAATCAGAGCTTGAAAAAGAGCGTGATGAACTGCAACTGATTTTAGGCTCGGAACGCCGTTTAAACAGCTTAATCAAAAAAGAGATTCAGGCAGATGCGAAAACCTTCGCCAGCCCTCGTCGTTCGCCATTAGTGGAGCGTGCTGAATCGAAAGCGATTGCCGAAAGTGATTTAACCCCAACTGAAGATGTAACAGTGATCCTCTCGGAAAAAGGCTGGGTACGTTGTGCCAAAGGACACGATATTGAGGTCGAAGGCTTAAGCTACCGTGCCGGTGATGGCTATCTCGCCCACGCACGAGGCAGAAGTAATCAACCAGTAGTCTTTTTAGACAGCACAGGGCGAGCTTATGCGTTAGATCCGACTTCATTACCATCGGCACGTTCACAGGGTGAACCACTGACAGGCAAAATCACCTTACCTGAAGGGGCAACCATTCAGCAAGTGCTAATGGCAAATTCAGACACTAAAGTGCTGATGGCATCAGATTCAGGTTACGGCTTTATTTGTACCTTTGAAGATCTGGTTTCTCGCAACAAAGCAGGGAAAGCGGTCATTTCTTTAACAGAAAATGCAAAAGTGCTGCCGCCGCAATTATTGGAAAACGATGAAAATTTATCGCTAGTGGCGATGAGTAATGTCGGCAGAATGTTGGTGTTCCCTGTGAGCGAATTACCTGAATTATCGAAAGGTAAAGGCAATAAAATCATCAATATTTCCGCAGTAGCGGCAAAATTGGGGGATGAGTACCTTGCTCGTTTATTGGTGATTAAACCGGCACAATCTCTCGTGTTTGTGTCCGGAAAACGCAAAATTACGCTCAAACCAAGCGATATCGACAACTACCGCGGCGAACGTGCAAGAAAAGGATCACAATTAGTGAGGGGATTAAGTACTAATTCTACGGTGGAGATTGTAGAGTAGCTTCTACGAAGCTAAAAAAATCCTCTAATCGTTTATATTTAAAATACAAGCGGTCGGTTTTGCAAGAAATTCTGCAAAACCGACCGCTTGTACGTTTTAATTAGGCAATTTTTTCTACTTTCGCAGGAATTCCATTCCGCACAGCAGAGCCACATACCCAATCGAGCATTGGGGATTTCACGGTTCTGGTATGATCCACAATCGCTAAATCATTCAAGTTAATCCCTTTTTGAATCATCGGGTGAGCCGGCACTTCCACGCCGTTAATCGAGTAGGCAGTTGCCCCGTGTTGCTTATGGCCGTAGCCGTGCTCAATCGCAATCGTGCCTCGGGCAAGGCCGTCCAGTACCATAATTTGTACGTTCAGGCTGGCAGCAGGAGTGCTGAGTTTGACTAAATCGCCGTGCTTAATGCCTCGCTCTTTGGCATCTTCGCTGTGCATTGCCACAATGCCTTCGGGCTTGATCGAAAACAGTCGCAACTGCGGAATGACGCTACTCATAATGTTCGATTTAAACGAAATCAGCTTGAAGCCCCATTCCGATTGCGGATAGTGCTGTTCGAGGGTCGAGCCGTCCGCAAAACGTGGTGGCATATAGCTTGGGCAGCCGAGATAACGCTCGCCGTTGCTGTGGTGGCGGGCTTTTGAGACGGTTTCGTTCCAAATCTGCAAGCAGTTTTTCCATTGGAAGCCCATATTATCCTCTTTCCACGCGGACTCGTGCGGGGCAAAACGACCGCCTTTGCAATAGACATTCGCCACTTTCAGCACTTCTTCGGCTTTCAGCGTCTGTTGCAAGGTCGGCATCAAGCGTTGTACGCCGGTTAAAAGCAGATCTTGCTCGCTGGCATCGGGCGCCGGTTTTTCGCCGACAAACGCAACGTTCGCCGCCGCACGCAGAAAATAATCTTCCGAACGGTTGAGCGGATAGGTGTTGCCGTCAAGGTCGGCAATCGCATTCTCGCCAAAGCCCGGCAAGCCCATTTTCTTCGCCACTGCAATCACAAAGGCTTCCATACAGACCGTGTCGCCCTCAGCGGTTTTGGCATTTTTAGACGGTACAATCGGGTGGCGAGCGGTGCTGGCTCGGGTCGGCACACCGCCCCACGGCGTTGAAAAGCCCCAGCTCTCGAAGTTGTGCGTATCCGGCACGATGTAGTCCGCCAGTGCGGTGGTTTCGTTCATAAAGGCATCAATCGCCACAAAGAGCGGTAGGATTTTCGGATCTTTTAACTGCTCCACCGCCAAGGCATTCATCGCCCCCAAGCCATAAACCGGATTGGTCATATGGCTGATCCACGCCTTCGCCGAATATGGATAGCCCTGCACCATTGAAGTGAACATTTCGGTAGTTTGCCCGCCGGTGAACGGATACCACGCCCCTTTTGCCGGATACGGATTTTCGCCCTTCGCCACTTTCTGCTTGTATTCGCTTGAATTTTCGTAGGCTTTTTTACTGCGGGCAAGGTTCGTGCCTTTCGGTTTCACTTGGTTCGGGAAGTTCGCCAAATCGTAGCGTGGGCCATCGCCGAAATCTTTGAATTTACCCGCCCAGACCGACATTCCGCCTTTTTTGTTCATATTGCCGACCATCGCATTCAGCAACAAAATCGCCCAACTGGTATAGAAACCGGTGCTATGCATTGTGCCGCCGTGGGTAATGGCGTTGGCTTTGTGACCGTGCGAGGTGAATTTTTTCGCCAAGTTTTGAATCACTTGCACCGGCACGCCACAGATCTCGCTGTATTCCGCTAAGGTTTTTTGTTGGGCGGACTCTTTCAGCAACTGCATTGAGGATTTGACCCGTACTTCCGTGCCGTCCAACAATTTTGCCATTTCATCAACAAAAATGACCGCTTGTAAGCAATCTTTCGCTGCCACCAGCTCGCCGGTTGCCTGATCTTTCACCACCATCGCATTCTCTTCCACTTTATCTTCGGGGTCGAGTTGCACTGCTTGCAGATCGGTAATGCGTAACGCCTGCCCGAATTTCGGGTGTTTTTCGTCCGCCACAATCAAATGCGAAGCGTTGCAGTAGCTGGCGTGGTTGGCTTGGCTCATCGCCGACAGGCTTGGGCGAGAGAGATAGTCGGCGTTGAAACGGTCGTTTTCGATAATCCAACGCAACATCCCCATCACCAAGGCTAAATCGCCTTCGGGCTTAATTGGCACCCAGTTGTTGTTTTGGGTGGCGAGGGTAGAAGTCATCTCCAAGCGTGGAGCGACTACTACATAGCTGAAATTGTCGTCCGGACGGCGTTTGGCAAGCTGACGGGCTTGACGTTTGAACGGGTTGCCCGACTGTGCCGGCGATGTGCCGATAAACAGGATAAATTCGGCGTGATCCCAGTCCGGTTTGGCGTGCTGATTGTTCTCGAAATCTTTCATAAACGCCCCCGAACCGTTACGGTAGGAAGCCCCACAATACGCTCCGTGTTGGGAGAAGTTGATTGTGCCGAAACTGCGTTGGGCAAAGCGTTGCAACAACGGCTGACGACCTTCCGGGCCGGCAAAGGTGACTAGCAGTTGGTTGGCTTTCACGCCTAAATCGGGCTGTTTCGGGTTGATCGGCTCTTGCAGGTTGCGAATGGCTTTCAAGCCCTCCACTTCGCCCTCGCCGAACAGATTACCGCCATTCACCACTTCTTCCACTAACTGCTCAAAGCTAATCGTCTGCCACTTGCCCTCACCCCGTTTGCCGACACGTTTCAACGGCTGAGTAATGCGATACGGACTATTGATGCTGTCCAAAAATGCCGCCCCACGCGCGCAAGCGGTCGAACGGTTTTCAATCCCGCTTTCGCCCGCCAGCAACACTTCCGCCTTGGCAATCGGCATACCGAACGGCAGGGTTTTATCGCTCGATAACGGGTGGTACGGATTGCCCGAAATGCGGATAACTTGATTGGTTTTCAAATCGACCCTCGCCCGCACGCCACACTGCGTCCAACAGCCCATACACTGCGTGTTGCACACGATTTGATCAGGATTGCTCAACAGCTTGCCTTCAATCACCTGATATTCCGGCACAAGCGAATTGCCGTGAATCGGATCACGGGTTTTCTCGCCCGAAGTGCCGTGCATCACCCCTTTGGCAATCTCCGACACCTTCGGCGCATACCCCGCCCCAAACGCTGCCGCCCCACCAAGGGCTAGGCCGCCTTTTAATAAATTTCTACGTTTATTGTTCATTTTTCTTTTCCCCACAAATCATCACATTCAGTTGCCATACAACCACGCTGACTAAAACCGCCAATCCAAAAATCGACACAATCCCTAATCCGCCATCAACGGCGAACCAATCAAAATGATATGGATTTTGTAAGGCATTGGTTTTGGCAATAGTTTGGGTTTGGATCACCAATACCCAACGTAGCCACCAGCCGAAGCCGAAGAGAGCGACCACGCCGAGCCATTGCAAGCGGTGGTTTTTGCCGAGAAAACTGCAAATCAAGGCTATCAGCCAGCAGAGACCGGTGAGATAGGCAGTGATGGAGCCGTTGAAAAGCAGGGCGAAATCACGTTGGGCAGTTTCACTGCTGAATGCAAGGCCAACAACAGAAAGTGCGGTTAAAATTAACAAGATTTGTAGGGACACACTGCGTGTGTCCGTGGACGCAAGCATTGCGTCCCTACGTGTAATAAAGCGAGTCAATCCCAACGCCACCGCCCACGCTGAGAACAGCATAATCGGCAACAGCCACGCACTGTGCCACAAGGCTCTGGTGCCGGTTTGGTAGGTTTCAAGCACGGTGTAGCCGATAATGCCAACGGCGGTGAGTACCGAAAACAGGCGGAATGCCCAGAGCAAGCCTTGACTGCGTAAGAATGGCAGATTGAGCCACGCCAGCCATTTTGGCAGGTTCGGGCGGGCGTTGTGTGCCAAGGTCAGCACGAAATAGCCGGCAACTGCCACGCTAAACAGAGGCAGAATAATCGCCCCCCACGCCATCGGCGACCACCACGCAAAATCGGTGTAGAAATGCAGAATTCGGCTTGGCTGGTGCAGGTCAGCAGTCAGAGCCACCGGAGCGATAATTGAGCCGATAAAGGCGATCAACACCGCCGATTGTTCGAAAGCGGTCGGTTTCTGGGCTTTTTTTGCAAACAGCACCGCCGTGAATACCGCCGTTGCCGCCACGCCGACAAAGAAGAAATAATTGACAATCCACGGCAACCAAACAATATGTTGCGGTTCGACTAATACTTCACGAATCATTTTACGCCTCCCCCGTCCAAAGCATCGGTTGGCCATCGACTTTGCTCACAAACGCCTCGTCCAGCCCCAAATAAAAGACGTGCGGAATCGTGCCGGATTCCGGTTTTAGCACTTTCAACTCGTCTTTATGTTGTTGATAAAGTTGAGAAATTTGGCTTTTCGGATCGTTCAAATCGCCAATCACCCTTGCTCCACCCACGCAACTTTCCACACACGCAGGGAGTAAACCTGCCTCTAAACGGTGCGAGCAGAAGGTGCATTTATCGGCGGTTTTGGTCTCTTCATTGATAAAACGGGCATCGTACGGACACGCCTGCACGCAGTAGCCACAGCCGATACACTGCTCATTATTGATCACCACAATCCCATCTTTGCGTTGGAAGGTCGCCTGTACCGGACAGACCGGCACGCACGGCGGTTGGTCGCAGTGGTTACACAGGCGAGGTAACACCACATTATTCGCCACCTGCTGACCGTTGGTGATTTCATACTGACGCACTGTGGTGCGGAAGCTGTGTAACGGCGTGGCGTTTTCTACCGAACAGCTCACCGTGCAAGCCTGACAGCCGATACATTTGCGTAAATCGATCAACATTCCGTAGCGTTTCGCCCCGTCACCGTCACGACGGTCAGGCATAAACGCCTTCGCCTGAGCCAACGGCATCGCCGCCGCCCCCACGGTTAAGGCGGACTTCAAAAATAATCGTTTCGTAATATCCATACGTCCCCACAATCATAAAAAAATCAACGAGGGTATTGTAGAAACGGGCAGATTGGGTGGGTATTGTGGTTTTCCACATATCGGGGGGAAGTTTGATTTGGGTCAAGGGGAGGGAAGCGGTTGCTTTTGTACAAAAATTTACAATTCTCTATTCTATCGTTCTTTATCGTTTTTCTATATGGTAGAATTTACAGCATTCCTAAACGTTCAAATTTGATTGTATGGATAAATTAACCCCCGAACAACGCCGAAAATGTATGCAGGCAAGTAAAAATAAGGGTACAAAACCCGAAGTGTTATTGGGAAAAGCTTTGTGGAGCTTGGGATTACGTTATCGGAAAAATGATAAAAATATCTTTGGGAAACCTGATTTCAGTTTCAAAAAATATAAAGTTGCCGTATTTGTTGATGGTGAATTTTGGCACGGAAAAGATTGGGAAATTCGTAAAAACGATATAAAGAGCAATCAAGAATTTTGGATTACCAAAATTGAACGAAATATGGAAAGAGATCGGGAAGTTACTGAAATACTATTAAAGAGTAGTTGGAAAATCCTCCGTTTTTGGGGAAAAGAGGTTGTAAAAGAGCCTTTGGCTAAAGCATTGGAAGTTAAGAGAGTTATAGATGAAATCAAGCAAGAAAAATAAAATGCCAGAAGCATTGAAAGTAGAAGAACCGGCAGGACAATATGATCTTTTTCTAGATCATACTGCATTTCCTCCTAATAAAGAGAAAAAATTTACTTTTATTGATCTGTTTGCCGGAATCGGTGGTTTTCGTATCGCTATGCAAAATTTAGGCGGAGAATGTGTGTTTTCAAGTGAATGGGATGAGAAGGCACAACAAACCTATAAAGCAAATTTCGGAGAGACGCCTTACGGAGATATAACCAGCGAAGAAACCAAAAGCTATATTCCTGCTAAATTTGATGTACTTTGTGCGGGTTTCCCTTGCCAGGCTTTTTCGATTGCAGGTAAGCGTGGTGGATTTGAAGATACTCGTGGAACATTATTTTTTGATGTGGCGGAAATTATTCGCCGACATCAGCCGAAAGCCTTTTTTCTTGAAAATGTGAAAGGGCTGACAAATCACGATAAAGGAAGAACATTAAAAACTATTTTAAATGTATTGCGTGAAGATTTAGGTTATTTTGTTCCTGAACCTAAAATTATCAATGCAAAGGATTTTGGTGTACCGCAAAACCGTGAAAGAATTTTTATTGTAGGCTTCCATAAAAATACAATGATAACAGAGTTTGAATATCCGAAACCAACAGGAATAAAAACATCTTTTATTGATATTCGAGAGAAAGAAACTGTACCTACAAAATATTATCTTTCTACCCAATATGTTGATACATTGAGAAAACATAAGGCACGTCACGAAAGTAAGGGCAACGGCTTTGGTTATGAAATTATTCCGGATAACGGTATAGCAAATGCTATTGTTGTCGGAGGAATGGGGCGTGAAAGAAACTTAGTAATTGATCATCGCATCACAGATTTTACTCCGACAACAAATATAAAAGGAGAAGTAAATCGTGAAGGTATCCGAAAAATGACACCGAGAGAATGGGCGAGATTGCAGGGTTTTCCGGACAGTTATATCATTCCGGTTGCCGATGCTTCCGCATATAAACAATTTGGAAATTCAGTGGCAGTTCCAGCAGTGAAGGCTGTAGCATATAATATAATTAATTTATTAAAAGGAGCTTTAAATGGCTAAAAAAGATGAATTGCAAAAGGTAGAAATAGTTAGAAAACTTATAGAAGATGAACCAATAAATCCAAGCTGGAAACCTAGTGAGTTTATTAGCCACTATTGGAATAAATACAATCAAAAGTTTCCTTCAAATAATAATATGAACGGGGCAATTTTTGAGGAACTTTTAGTTATATCTTTGCTTAGGGAAAATATAGAACCTATTTATGTTCAGGCGAAACTTGCATTTGTCCCAAATGTCATTTTAGATATTGTACTTTATAATCGTAAGACACCTATTACAATTAGTGCAAAAACAAGTTTAAGAGAGCGTTGGAAACAAGCTGATCTTGAAGCAATGGCAACTAAGTATGTTCATAGAGAAGCTAAATGTTATGTTTTGACAATGTCCGAGCAAGAAGTTTCGGCAAGGCGTAAAGCAGAAAATAGTTATATGGGCATAGATAAATTTATTCTTGCTCATACTTCTGAATACGATGATTTGATTGAAGAACTGAAAAAAATCAAAATTTCAGAGAGCGAAAAAATTAACATTATTACAACAGATAAAAATTTGTATAAGAAAGAAACTGTGCAAGAATTCTATGGATTAAATTTATAAAAAATAAGGTCAAAATTTGCAAAGTTTTGACCTTATTTTTTATCATAGGTTTATTTAGTATTGTGAAAATAAAATACATATTTCTCGCTCTATTTTTCTTTTGTCAAACTGCCCTTGCTTATACCTACCAAATCGGCATTCTAGCCCAGCGTGGGGAAGCCTATACCCGCACTCACTGGCAACCTTGGGTGGATTGGTTGAACGGGCAGTTTCCAAATGAGCGGTTTGAGCTTGTGCCGTTGGGCTTGGGTGAGGCGAACAGTCGGGCGGGGTTGGATTTTTTGCTGACCAACCAAGCCCAGTTTTTCTATTTAAGTCGGCAGAATGTCCGCTGGTTGGCGACGCTCAACAGCCCTCATTCGGCGGACGGTGGGGCGGTCGGTAGTAGCATTTGGGTGCGTGCCGACAGCCCTTATCAACGCCTGACCGATTTGAAAGGCAAAACCCTGAGTGCGGTGGATAACGATGCGTTCGGCGGTTTTCTGCTCGGCTACTACGAATTTCATCGGCAAGGAATGCGACAGAGCCGGGATTTTGATGTGCGGTTTTCCGGCTTTCCGGTGGATAACACCTTGTTTTTATTGGCAGAAAATCAGGTTGAGGCGGCGATAGCCCCGGTCTGTTTAATGGAAGAATTGGCGAAAGAGGGCAAGATCAAGCGGTCGGATTTCCGCTTAATTTTGCAAAATCCGCAGGCACAGGGTTGTGAGGCAAGCACCGAGTTACTGCCGAACTGGTCGCTAGGGGCGATGCCGAATGTGCCGAACGCCCTTGCTGCCCAAATTTCGACCGCACTTTTGGCGAGCCAGTCGCCCGATTTGCCCCGTTGGACACCGCCGTTTTCTTCGTTTCAAGCAGACCTGATTTTGCGTGAGCTGTATCGCCACCCGCAACAAAAAAGCCTGTGGGCAACGGTGCAGGACTGGATTTTGCTCAACAAATTCGGGCTGTTGGCAGTCGCCGGTTTTATCCTACTCAACTTGGCGGGGCTACGCTATCAGGTCTATCGCAAAAGCAAGGCGTTGCAGGCGGCACACCGAGAGATGCAACAGTATCAACAGGAACTTGCCCGAGCCGACCGTCTCAGTCTGCTTGGCGAGATGACCTCCGGCTTCGCCCACGAGCTGAAACAACCGCTTTCGGCAATCCGAATGTACGCCGAAGGCTTGAAAAATCAGAGCGAAGACGGCTACGCCCGCCAGATTTTGGCGAAAATTATCGTGCAGGTAGATCGTTGCGTGAATACGATGCAGACGATCCGCAACTGGGTGCAAAACCGCCCGCAAACCGCCCCGCAAGCGGTGGTTTTAAACGAATTAATTGCAAAAGTGATCGAATTTGTGGCGGTGGAAAATCGGCAAAATGCCCATATTCAGCTCCACGCCGACCGCCTCTACCGCCTTGAAATTCACGCCACCTTGCTCGAACAGGTGCTGACCAACTGCCTGCTCAACGCCCTGCAAACGGGAGCGAGCGAAATTGCCGTCCGCCTGCGACCGCAAGAAAACGGCTTGGCGATTGAAATTGAAGACAACGGCGGCGGTTTCTCCGACGCCCAACTCGCCTTCCCCTTCGCCCCCTTCCGTACCGACAAACCGCACGGGCTGGGCTTAGGCTTGGTGCTATGCCAACGGCTGATGCAGTCGATTGGTGGTGATATTGTGTTGAGTAATGGCGAGAAAGGGGCAAGGGTCACACTATCAATACCTCGTAATCCGACCTAGTACGAGCCGTACTAGGCTAAATAATCCTAGTCGCTCCGCGACTAAATGATAGAGAGCTACGGAGTAGCTCAGATGTAATAACTCTGCACGACTCGTGCAGGGAAAAATAATGGAAAAACAAAATGCAAATTCACATTCTTGATGATGACGAAACGATTTTAGATGCCTTGGCATTTCTACTCGCTCCTCTCAACCTGCCGATCAAAACTTGGCAAAACAGCGTGGAATTTATCGAGCAGGCGGACTTGCACCAACTCGGTGCGGTGTTACTGGATATTCGTATGCCGTTGTTAGATGGTCAGCAGGTACATCAAAAACTACGGGAAGCCGAATCCACGCTGGCGGTGGTGATTATAACCGCCCACGGTGATGTACCAATGGCGGTGCGTGAGCTGAAAAACGGGGCGGTAGATTTTCTGCAAAAACCTGTCGGGTTTGAGCAGTTAAAACAAGTGTTGTCAGCAGCAGGAAAAGTGAGCGAACAAGCGGTTAAAATTCGGGTAATTTCGCAAAATTACGCGAAATTGACGGAAAAAGAGCGGAATTTAGTGCCGTATATTATGCAGGGCTATATTAACAAACAAATTGCCGATAAATTGGCGATTTCCGTTAGAACAGTGGAAGTGCATCGTGCCAGTGTGATGGAAAAAATGCAGGCGGAAAGTTTGGCGGGCTTGGTGCAGAAAATTAGCGATTTGCAAAAAATTGAGAAAATATAACCGCTTGTATATTTGAAGATAGTGTGAAATTGTTGAGAAAGTATTATAAATAGTTAGGGTAGTTTGTAAAAATTAAGGTTTGCATTTTATCCTTCCATTCCCATTTGTCTTCCATTCAGTTACAATGTGAACTATTTTTCTACTTTATATTAAATCAAAGATTACGCCGTATGCAGAACGAATTGGCACAAACTATTCCAGAACTCATTTCGTGGACGAAAGATCGTGAGTTTTCTCTTTCCCTTTCCTCAGACCGCTTAGCTTTCTTGCTTGCTATCTCTATTTATAATCAAGAGCAGACGGATGGCGAATTGCTTGAAAGCGATCTTGTGGATCTTTTCCGCTATGTTTCAACGGCGTTTGAGCATTCTGATGCTACCTTTACGCAGCGTGCCAATAATGCAATTAATGATCTCGTCAAGCAGAAATTATTAAACCGCTTCAGTAGCGAATTTACTGAAGGGTTAGCGATTTATCGTGTTACGCCTTTGGGTGTTGGTATTTCCGATTACTACGTTCGTCAGCGTGAATTTTCCACGCTTCGCCTTTCGATTCAGCTCTCTATTGTGGCGGACGAAATTCAGCGTGCCTCGGTGGCGGCAGAAGAGGGAACAGCGGAGGCGAAAGATGAGCGTTTCTGGCGGAATAATGTGTTTGCTCCATTGAAATATTCGGTGGCGGAAATTTTTGACAGCATCGATCTTTCGCAGCGTATTATGGACGAAAACCAGCAACAAATTCGTGAGCGAATTGCCGAGTTGTTAAGCCAAAACTGGCATGATGCGATTATGAGTTGCGAGAGATTGCTTGACGAAACCTCGGGCAATTTGCGTGAGTTGCAAGATACGCTCAATGCTGCCGGCGACAAATTACAAGCCCAACTTTTACGTATTCAAGGTTGCTTAATTGGTCGTGATGATTTGGATTTTATCGACCAGCTGATTGTCAATTTACAGAATAAATTAGACCGCATTATTAGCTGGGGGCAGCAAGCGATCGATCTTTGGATCGGCTACGACCGCCACGTGCATAAATTTATCCGAACTGCTATTGATATGGACAAAAATCGAGTGTTTGGGCAACGTTTGCGTCAATCTATCCAAGATTATTACAACAATCCGTGGCTGCTTTACACCGCTAAAGCGGATTCCTTGCTTGATTTGCGTGACGATGAAGCGATACTGAACGAGGCAGAGTCCGTGGGTGAATTGCCTAGCGAATTGGAATATGAATCGCTCTCTGATGTTCAAGATCAAATTATCGCTACAATGCAAGCTCACTTAGCTCCGTTCCGTGCCGAAGGCAAACCGATTGATTTAGGGGCGATTTTGCGAGAGCAGTTAGCGATGTTCCCGGAAAGTCGTCATTTCGATGTAGCTCGCATTATTGTGGATCAAGCCGTCAAACTCGGTATGGCAAGCCAAGACAACCAAGCCGTTTACCCACACTGGCAGGCAATTAACGACCGTGGTGCGGAAGTGCAGGCGAATGTAATCGACCAATACAACAAGTAACAAGCGGTCGTTTTTGCGTAAAATTTTACAAATTTAAAAAGAGAATAGAAGATGACAGACAATATCCAAAATGTGATTTCGCCAAAATTAGCCCTGGCGATTGCTAATCCGATTTTCCCTGAGCTGGACAGCCAACTGCGTGCCGGTCGTCATATCAACACCGAACAGCTTGACCAACACGCTTTTTTAATGGATTTCCAAGCAGAGTTAGAGAGCTTTTACCGCCGTTACCACGTTGAATTAATCCGTGCGCCGGAAGGATTTTTCTATCTTCGCCCGAAAGCCTCGACGCTGATTGCCCGTTCGGCGATGTCGGAAATGGAAATGTTAGTCGGCAAAGTATTGTGCTATCTTTATTTAAGTCCGGAACGCTTGGCTCAACAAGGTATTTTCAGCCAAGATGACGTTTACGAAGAGCTATTAAGTTTAGCGGACGAAAGTAAATTATTGAAAGCGGTTAATCCACGTTCAACCGGTTCAGATTTAGACCGCGCTAAATTAGCAGAAAAAGTGGGCGGAGCATTACGCCGCTTGGCTCGTATCGGCATTATTACCCGAGTGGGCGAGCAAAACAGCAAAAAATTTGTGATTTCTGAGTCGGTCTTCCGCTTCGGTGCCGATGTACGTACAGGTGATGATCCACGAGAAGCTCAATTACGCTTAATTCGTGAGGGTGAAGCCACCACGCCGGAATTGCTGGCTCAACAAGCGGTTGAAATGGACGAAAATTTTGCAGATGATGAAGCCGAAGAGCAAGTGTCAGACGAAGAATAGATAATTAATGAGCCTAGTGTGGCTACGCTGAGCTAGGCTAATCAGCGAGAAATAATGATGATTGAACAAGAATTGCAAAATACTCCTCAAATTGCACCGCTTGCACGCCAACATGAGGTGCAGCGTGGTAAATTCCAATCTTTAACGCTAATCAACTGGAACGGTTTTTTTGCTCGTACCTTTGATTTAGATGAGCTTGTGACCACGCTTTCGGGCGGTAACGGAGCGGGTAAATCGACCACAATGGCAGGTTTTGTGACGGCGTTAATTCCGGATCTGACCTTGTTGAACTTCCGTAATACTACCGAAGCCGGTTCAACCGCAGGCTCTCGAGACAAAGGCTTATACGGTAAATTGAAAGCAGGTGTTTGTTATGCAGTGTTGGAATCGGTGAACTCTCGTGGCCAGCGAATTATTACCGGCGTGCGTTTGCAACAAATTGTGGGGCGTGACAAGAAAGTCGATATTCGCTCGTTCTCGGTGCAAAATATTCCTGTCGATCAAACCATTATCAGCCTTTTAACCGAACAAGTGGGTGATAAGGCTCGTGTGCTGCCATTAAATGATCTGAAAGAGAAATTCGAGGGCAGCGAGGTTCAATTTAAGCAATATCATTCGATCACCGATTACCATAGTTTTATGTTTGATTTGGGCGTGATTCCGAAACGCCTACGTTCAGCGGCGGATCGCAGCAAATTCTACAAACTGATTGAAGCCTCGTTATACGGTGGTATTTCGAGCGTGATTACCAAATCGTTGCGTGATTACTTGTTGCCGGAAAATACCGGCGTTCGCCAAGCGTTCCAAGATATGGAATCGGCGTTGCGTGAAAATCGTATGACGCTTGAAGCGATTAAGGTAACGCAATCAGATCGTGATATGTTCAAACGCTTGATCACAGAATCGACCAACTATGTGTCGGCAGATTATATGCGTAATGCGAACGAACGACGTGGCAATGTGGAAGCTGCGTTGGAACAGCGTAAAGAGTGGTATGCAGCGAAATCCAAAATTGTGCTTGAACAGCAACGTTTTGTGGAATTTAGCCGTGAAAGTGCGGATATTGCCGAAGCCGAAAATGCGTTGGAAGCAGAATACAATAGTGCGAACGATCATCTTAATTTAGTGATGAATGCGTTACGCCACCAAGAAAAAATCGAACGCTACCAAGATGAAGTAGAAGAGCTGAATATCAAGCTCGAAGAGCAGCAAGAAGCGTTAGAAGAAGTAGCAGAAATCGCTGAAAACGCTCAGGTTCGAGCCGATGAAGCGGACGATCACGTTGAAGAGCTTCGTTCGCAAATGGCGGATTACCAGCAGGCGTTAGATGCCCAACAAACTCGAGCGTTGCAATATCAACAAGCGGTGAATGCGTTAGAAAAAGCGAAACAGCTTACCGGATTAGCGAATTTAGATCTCAACAATATTGAAGATTATCACGCCGAATTTGCCGCTCAAGCGGAAGATTTAACCGACAAAGTGTTCGAGCTTGAACAGCGTTTGAGTGTGTCGGATATGGCGAAAACCCAGTTTGAAAAAGCCTTTGAGTTAGTTTGCAAAATTTCGGGCGAAATTGACCGCTTGCAAGCGTGGGAAGAAGCTCGCTCGTTGCTTTCTGCGTTCCCTGAGCAAAAAATGCAGGCTCAACAAGCGGTGGCATTACGCCAAAAATTGAACGATTTAGAGCAACGTTTACAGCAACAGCAAAATGCTCAACGTTTGCTGGCGGAATTTAACCAAAAAGCACAACAACAGCTCCATTCTCCTGAGGAGTTAGAGGGCTATTTTGATGAGCAGCAAGCTCGATTGGAAGATTTAGAAACCGAGCTTTCTGATTTTGTAGAACAGCGTTCAACCCAGCGTCAGCAACGTGAGCAGCTAAATCAGCAATATCAGCAGTTAGCGAAAAATGCTCCGGCGTGGCACACTGCTCAATCGGCATTAGTTCGTTTGGAAGAGCAGTGCGGTGAGAAATTTGAAGCCAGCCAAGCGGTAATGCAGTTTATGCAAAATATGTTGAGCAAAGAGCGTGAAGCGACTTTGGCTCGTGATGAATTGGCTCGCAAAGAGCAGCTGCTTGACGAACAAATCAACCGCTTAAATCAGCCTGACGGCTCGGAAGATGCTCGTTTAAATCACTTGGCAGAACGCTTTGGCGGTGTGTTACTTTCTGAGCTTTATGACGATGTGTCGATTGAAGATGCTCCGTATTTCTCAGCCTTATACGGCGAAGCTCGCCACGCCATTGTGGTGCGTGATTTAGAAGCGGTGAAAGCTCAGCTAGAAAAATTAGACGATTGTCCAAGCGATCTCTATTTGATCGAGGGTGATCCCTCTGCCTTTGACGATGCGGTATTCAGCACCGAAGAGCTAGGCGATGGTGTGGTGGTGAAGGTGTCTGACCGCCAATGGCGTTACTCAAAATTCCCTGAAGTGCCGTTGTTTGGGCGTGCCGCTCGTGAAAAACATTTAGAAACCTTAAAAGCTGAGCGTGATGACACTGCAGAAAAACACGCTGAACGAGCTTTTGACGTGCAGAAATGCCAACGTTTGCATCAGCACTTGAGCCAATTTGTCGGCACGCATTTGAATTTGGCGTTCCAAGACAACCCTGAAGAGCTAATGCAAGAAATTGCAGCAAAACGTGCGGAGATTGAGCGTGAATTGGCTCAATCCAGCGGCAACGAGCAACAATTACGTCACCAATTAGAGAGCGTAAAAGCCCAGTTGCAAATGTTGAACAAAATTCTACCGCTTGCAAACTTACTCGCAGATGAAACCTTATCTGAACGCGCAGAAGAGTGCCGTGAGCAGTTAGAAGTGGCGGAAGAAGACGAAATGTTTATCCGTCAATTTGGTTCAACTTTAAGCCAATTAGAGCCGATTGCGGCAGCGTTGAAGAGCGATCCAGCACTATTTGAGCAGCTCGAAGCGGATTACAGCCGTTCGATTGCCGAGCAGAAAGTGTTACAACAAAAAGTGTTTAGCTTGGCTGATGTAATGAACCGCCGTCTGCACTTTAGCTATGAAGAGAGTGTGGGCACGGAAGGTTCTGCCTTAACCGAGCAATTACGCCAGCGTTTAGAAAATGCACAACGTGAGCGTGAACAGGCTCGAGATCAGCTTCGCCAAGCACAAGCCCAACTTTCGCAATACAACCAAGTTCTCACTGGTCTGCGTAGCTCTTACGATGCGAAAAACCAGATGTTGCAAGAGCTGATTCGTGAAATTGACGATTTAGGCGTGCGTGGCGATATTGGGGCGGAAGAGCGTGCAAGATTCCGCCGTGATGAATTGCAACAACGCTTGAGCCAACAACGCTCTCGCAAAGGTTATTTGGACAAACAAATTGCCGTGATTGAGGCAGAAATGGATAACCTTAACCGCACGTTACGTAAAGCGGAGCGTGATTACCACGCCCAACGTGAGTTGGTGGTTCAAGCGAAAGCCAGTTGGTGTATTGTTCAGCGTTTATCTCGCAACAGCGATGTGGAAAAACGCCTCAACCGCCGTGAGTTAGCGTACCAATCAGCTGAAGAGTTGCGTTCGATTTCGGATAAAGCCCTTGGTGCATTGCGTACAGCGGTGGCAGATAACGAATACTTGCGTGATAGCCTACGTGCTTCGGAAGATAGCCGTAAGCCGGAAAACAAAGTGGCGTTCTTTATTGCGGTTTACCAGCACCTGCGTGAACGTATTCGCCAAGACATCATCAAAACTGATGACCCGATTGATGCGATTGAGCAGATGGAAATCGAGCTATCTCGCCTAACGAACGAGCTAACTGGTCGTGAGAAAAAACTAGCGATCAGTGCGGAAAGTGTGGCAAACATCTTACGCAAAACCATTCAGCGTGAACAACAGCGTATTCTCCAGCTTAACCAAGGATTGCAAAATATTGCCTTTGGTCAGGTGAAAGGGGTGCGTTTGGTGGTGAATATTCGTGATACGCACGCCATTTTGCTCAATGCGTTATCAAATAACCGTGAAGAGCATAAAGATTTATTCGATAGCCAAAAACTCAGCTTCTCGGAAGCTTTAGCGATGCTTTATAAACGAGTAAACCCACATATCGAAATGGGGCAACGCACGCCGCAAACAATTGGTGAAGAGTTGTTGGATTACCGCAACTATCTCGATTTAGAAGTGGAAACCTTCCGTGGAGCAGACGGCTGGATGCGTGCGGAAAGTAGTGTGTTATCAACAGGGGAAGCTATCGGTACAGGTATGTCAATTCTCTTAATGGTGGTGCAAAGCTGGGAAGAAGAAGCTCGCCGTATGCGTGCGAAAGACATTCTGCCGGCTCGTTTGCTCTTCTTAGATGAAGCGGCTCGTTTAGATGCAACCTCCATTAATACGCTATTTGAACTTTGCGAACGTTTAGATATGCAATTATTGATCGCCGCCCCTGAAAATATCAGTCCTGAACGTGGCACAACCTATAAATTGGTGCGTAAGATCGCCAATAACCAAGAGTATGTGCACGTTGTAGGGCTGAAAGGATTTGGTTAATAGCCTTTAAAAGCGGTTAATACCATTTTATTTATCGCACCCAAAGGCGAATTTCGCTTTTGGGTGTTCGTTTTTTGTTTTTCTCGGAATTATTATTGATATGAAAAAAGCTCGAAAAGCCCAGCGTCGGCTGTCGTTTTTGAGGGTATTTACCCTCGCCTTTGCGGCGTTTATTGTCAACACCACGGAATTTATTCCTATTGCGATACTTTCGGATATTGCAGCGAGTTTCCAGATGGAGCCTTCCACAACTGGCATTATGATTACAGTATATGCTTGGGTGGTATTTTTATTGGCACTTCCCTTAATGTTACTGACGGCTAAGATTGAGCGAAAGCGTTTACTGATAATTCTTTTTACAATATTTGTAACTAGTCATATTCTTTCTATTGTTGCTTGGAATTTCTGGATCTTATTGATATCTAGAGTGATGATTGCAGTTACGCATGCAATTTTCTGGTCTATTACTGCATCTTTAGTGATTCGTGTCGCACCTAAAGATAAGAAGAAACAAGCATTGGCTTTACTTGCTTTAGGGAGCTCACTTGCAATGATTTTAGGATTGCCATTGGGTAGAATGATAGGGCAAACGTTAGGTTGGCGAGCGACTTTTATTATTATTGCTGTGATTGCTTCTATAGTGCTAGTAATGGTATGGCGATTTTTGCCTTATCTACCAAGTAAAAATGCAGGTTCAATCAAAAGTTTACCAATTTTATTCAAACGCCCTTTGTTAGTTGGTATCTATTTGCTCCTTGCTCTTATTGTAACGGGGCATTTTACGTCTTACAGTTATGTTGAGCCGTTTATGGTGCAGATTAGTGTGATTACACCACAGCTGACTACCCTTATTTTATTGGTGTTTGGATTAGCAGGAATCATCGCTAGTTTCTTATTCGGTAAGTTGTATGGCAAAGCCCCAAATAAATTTATCTTAGCTAGTTTGGCTACCATTATGCTGGTTCAAATGAGCCTATTACCATTGAGTAATTCTTCTATTGCTATGTTTATTTTTGTTTTTATGTGGGGATTCGGCGTAATTGGAATGAGTATTGCACTACAAATGAAAGTGCTTGAACTTGCTCCTGATGCAACCGATGTTGCCACTGCGATTTTCTCAGGTACTTATAATTTAGGTATTGGGGCAGGGGCATTATTAGGAGGGGTTGCGATAAACCAATTAGGATTAGCTAATGTGGGCTTTTCTGGTGGTGTATTATCACTTATTGCTGTTTTGTTCTTTGTGTTTATTCATTTAAAGTATAAGAAAAACAAGTAAGTTAAAATACAAGCGGTCATATTTTATGAGAAATTTGCAAAATTTTGGCTAAATATGACCGCTTGTTTCTATTATTTTGCGATAAATTGATTACTTTGTTGAATCATTTGTAGGAATAATGGCAATGGTGGCCGAGAGTCCTTCTCGTGTTTACCTTCAGCATTAAAATGTTTGAATGTACCATTTCTATCTATTTGATATTGTTCTCCATTCGGCATAATCGCTACATTCCATTTATGATTCGAGCTTGGTACCCAGAGTCGTTGGCTTTGTGTACTCAAATCTATGCCTTGTGCATAGTCACTAAGTGGGTTTTGTACGCCAAAGAATTGTCTTAGCAATGTTGGCATAATATCTAAATGGCTAGAAAGGAAATGATATTCTTTGCTTTCACCTTGCCAGTAGAACATCATTGGTACTTGAATATGCGCTTTAGCAAAGCTATTTTCATCAGCATTGCTATTAGTAGTAATATCAGCTGTGATAATAATTAAAGTATTTTCAAGTAAGGCATTCTGGGTTAAATGCTGCCAAATTTCATCTACTTGAAGATCTAATAATTTTTCCTGCTCTTGCACTGTGTTTGCCGAGGGCATCCCTAAATCTAAATAGCTGAAGAAAGCATTTTCTAAAGAACGGCTACTTACCCAATTTTTCCACTGAGTAATTGCACCGATATTACTGTGTGCTGTTGGCAATAAAATACCTGAAAATATAGCTTGATGGTAAATGGGATCTGCAAATCCATTGTGGGAGAAGAGGCCAAGCTGATAATTATTTCTTCGTGCAATTTGAATAAGTGGCGAAGCTGTTTTATCTGCTAGAACAGAATCTAAGTATTTTCCGCTTAAGCTATAAAATAAGCTTAATGCACCTGCTGATTTTGAATCACCACTACTATAATGATTCATAAAACGATAAGAAAGTTGATTAATTTCTGACAATCTCGGCATATTATTAGCATTAATTGCCTGTTTAGATAAGCCAGAAAGATTGATCAATAATATATTTGTAGCAGCTTGTTTCGTTGCTACTAAATTTGATTTTGGGTAATTCAGGAAAAAGGTGTCTAATCGTCCGCTCTCTTCAATTTCTTGATTTAATTCAGCTCGGTCAATAAAACCGTGTTTTTCTAAGAAGTTTCTTGCTGTCATCGGATGAGAAAGAGGGTAATTAGCTCGTTGAGCTGTGATTGGCCGGTAAGCACTCATATCAGCCCAAGCGTAGATGAGATGTGTAGCAGTAAAACTTATGACAAAAAATAAGGCAACATATTTCCCCCATTTTTGGCGGCTAAAACTGCGGAGTTTTTGCCAACACCAACGGGAGTACAGCATTTCAGCTAATAAAATAAGTGGCATTGGTACAAACAATAATTGCCATTTCCGTGTGAGTTCGCCTTCTTCAGGATTGACTAAAAGATCCCATACAAGCGGTGATAAATGCAGAGAAAATTGCTTAAAGACTTCTGTATCTACCAATAAAACAGTTTGACCAATAGTTGCAAGAATAACGGATAACCCACGATAAGTTCTCTCATTTTTAATTAAGAAGCTCAGTGGAAAAAGAATTAATAAAAAGGCAGCAAAAACAACAAAACTGAAATGCCCAAATAGGCTAATGAAAAAATAGAACTTTCCAATAAATGTATTTGGCCAATCTGTATTAAAAGCGTAGCGAGATGAGATCAATAACGCCAACACGATATTAAATAGTGCAAACCAATGTCCCCACGTAATACGTTGTGAGGTTTCTTCTCTATACTGGCGAGAGTTAGTCGGCAAAAAAGCGTGTAGGCGTTTAATCATAATAGAATTATTTTGATTTTAATGATTGTTTTAATGCATCTGCAAAGGCATTAGCTAAAGCTTCTCTTTGTATAGGGTTTTGAATATTTTCGTTTAAAATATTCGTCACCATATTGCCTAACGCCATAAGAGATAAATCAACAGGTGCTTTATGCTTTTCGATTGTGGTAATTAAATCTGCCAATAGGCTATCAAATTGTTTTGTGTGGTATTTAGATTTTGTTGCCATCTTTAAATAAAAAATAAATAGGGTAATTGAGAGTGAATAGTAGCATAAAAATGTGTGGAAGGTAGCGTTTAGCGATAGTTGTTTTACGATTTTTGCTAACTTTTTAGAAAAATTGACCGCTTGTACAGGGAATTAGCCATTTAGCAACTATTTTATTCACTCATTTCGTTATTTTTCTTCTTTCTTTTTTCATAAAAAGAGCTAGAATGAACACTTGTTCATTTAGAGCGGGAGATTAAATGTCTAGGCGTATTGAGCCAAAAGAAGATATGGTGAATCGTATCATTTTGGCAACAGAAAAACTTATCGTACAAGAGGGATTGCAAAACCTTTCGATGCGTAATATCGCTAAAGAAGCCGGTATGGCTTCAGGCACATTGTATCTTTACTTTAAAACCAAGGAAGATTTATTGCATTGTTTAGCCACTAAACTATTAGAATGCTATCACAATTATTTGTCATTTGAGTTTAGTTCAGACATAGAATTATTTCAGCAGTATCGATTATTAGTTAAAAAGAAATGGTTGTTTTTAAACGAGCGTTTAGAGCTGGTAAAACAGTTTCAAGCGTTCATCGGTATTGATGAGCTTATTCGAGAAACTATTGCAGATAATGAGTCGTTTTGGAATAAATTAATTTTTGAAGGTAAAAAGCAGAAAATTATTGCGAATTTGCCTAATGAGCTACTTTATTCGTTAAGTATTGGTACATTAGTAGATATTAAGTATCTACAAAAACTCAATCAAGAAATGAATTTTGAAGATTATCTTGATGAAATTACATCACGTACTTGGAAAGCAATTACTTTTTAAGTTTATTTTTTAGTTATTTATGGAGAATGTATGACAACTGAAACACAGAAGCCGGGCAAAGGCAGAAAGTTTTTAATTGTGCTCACATTGTTAATTGTATTGGTTGTATTTGCTGCAATCGTAGGATTACAAAAAATTGGGGCAATGAAAAAAGCAGAAGCTGCCGCTAACATGCCTGAATCTGTTAGTGAAGTAACCGCAATGCAAGTTACTACACAAGAGTGGACTCCCGCTATTTCAGCGGTAGGTTATATCCGCCCAAATCAAGGGGCAATGTTAAGTGCTGAAACTTCAGGCGTGGTAAGCCGTGTATTGGTTACATCAGGTCAGCGTGTGAAAAAAGGCGATCTTTTAGTTGAATTTGACAGCAGTGTTGAATTAGCTAATTTGAAGGCATCAGAAGCCCAACTTTCAACAGCTAAGGCGAATTTTGAGCGTTACCGTAATTTGATTGCATCAAACAGTGCCTCAAAAGCTGAGTTTGATAATGCACAATCAACATACAATCAACTACTTGCGAATATTGAATCGTTACGTTCTATTATCAAACGCCGTCAAATTTATGCTCCATTTAGTGGTGTAGCGGGTATTGTGAATGTTAATGTAGGTCAATATATCACAATGGGAACTGAAATTGTGCGTGTTGAAGATCAGTCTTCAATGAAAGTACGTTTTACTCTTCCTCAAACTAATGTTGAACAAGTTTCAGTTGGCCAAAAAGTAACAGCAGAAATTGATGCATTACCAGCACAAACTTTCCCTGCTCGCATTATTGCGATTGATCCTGCGGTTGATCGTTTAACAGGTTTAATGAATATTGAAGCGGTTATTGAGGAAGGACAAGACAAATTGCTTTCAGGTATGTTTGCACGCTTAAATGTAGCGTTACCAACTCAAACGGGGCAGATTGTTGTACCACAAATTGCGGTGGCTTATACAATGTATGGTGAAACGGTTTATGTGCTACAGCCATTATCTGAAGAAGATAAAGAGAAAGTAAATAAAATGGCTGCTCAAAACCCAAGTTTAGATGTAAACAAAATGTACCGTGCAAAACAAGCAGAAGTAAAAACCGCTGACCGCAGAGGTAATTATTCGCAATTAGTTAAAGGTGTAAAGGCAGGTGATTTAATTGTAACGGGTGGATTACAACGCTTGAGTAATAACTCGTTGGTAAAAGTGTCTGATATTGAAGCCGTTGGTATTACCACACCAGCAAAAAACAGCAAACTTTAATGGAGTAGTAAGTGAAATTTACTGACATCTTTATTAAACGCCCTGTTTTGGCCGTTTGTATTAGCTTACTTATTACGATTTTAGGCTTACAAGCGATTGAAAAATTGCAGGTGCGTGAATATCCGGAGATGACTGTTTCTATTGTAACGGTGAGTGTAAACTATTCAGGTGCGGATGCCGGTTTAATGCAAGCCCTTGTTACCTCACAGTTAGAAGAAGCGGTTGCTCAAGCGGATAATATCGACTATATGACTTCATCAAGCTCGCCAAGTACGACAACAGTTACGGCGAAAATGAAGTTAAATACCGATCCGAATGCAGCACTTTCTGATATTTCTGCAAAAGTGAATGCGGTACGTTCTAATTTGCCGAGAGGCATTGATGACCCTTCTATCAGTGTTTCGACCGGTTCGAATGATGCGTTAATGTATATTCGATTTGTGTCTGATGAATTAAATACGGCACAAGTAACCGATTATCTAAATCGTGTGGTTAAACCGCAGTTCTTTACCGTAAATGGGGTATCAAGTGTTGATGTATATGGCTCAACATTCGGTTTACGTATTTGGTTAGACCCAGACAAAATGGCGAGCAATAAGCTATCAGGCTCAGCGGTTTTATCGGCATTAAGTGCTAATAATTTACAAACTGCAGCCGGTAATGCTAACGGCTATTATACGGTGTATAAAAACAAAGTTTTATCCACTACGCCTTCTGTTCAGGAGCTAGAACAAGTCACCGTTTCAACGACACCGGATGGTAGAACGATTAAACTGAAAGATATTGCTACCGTAGAACTAGATAAATCGAACGATATGGCTCGAGCAACGGTAAGTGGTAAAGAAGCGGTGGTTTTAGCGGTTTCAGTTGCAGCTACGGCAAACTCACTTACTGTTGCAAAAGATATTTACCCAATGTTTGAACAGGTAGTGAGAAACTTACCGGATAGTATCCAAGGGGATATCGTTTACGATAAAACGATTGCGATTGATAGCTCAATCAATGAGGTTATTCGTACTATTTTAGAAGCAACCGTTATTGTATTGGTGGTGATTATTCTATTCTTAGGCTCACTTCGTGCAATGATTGTGCCGGTTATTACTATTCCGATTTCACTTATCGGGGCATTATTCTTGCTTCAAATGTTCGGTTTCTCAATTAATCTTCTAACTTTACTTGCGTTAGTATTAGCGATTGGCTTAGTGGTTGATGATGCGATCGTTGTACTTGAAAACGTAGAACGCCACGTTAAAGAGGGCAAAACGCCATTTGATGCAGCCATTATTGGTACACGAGAAATTGCCTTACCAGTAATTTCAATGACGATTACGCTTGCTGCAGTATATTCCCCAATGGCATTAATGACAGGGGTAACTGGCACCCTTTTCAAAGAGTTTGCTTTAACTCTTGCCGGTGCGGTATTTATTTCAGGGATTGCGGCTCTTACACTTTCGCCGATGATGTCTAGCCGAGTGTTGAAAGAGCATAAAGAAGGTGAAGAGTCTCGCTTTGCTCGCTTTGTTCATCGTTCATTAGACAAGATGACCAGCTGTTACACCAATATGCTAAGTGCGGTAATGGCAGTTCGTGGCTTTATGCTGTTCTTTGCGGTATTGATCTTTGCAAGCCTACCGTTCTTATTTACCTCACTTTCAAGTGAAGTTGCCCCAACAGAAGATCGTGGCTTTGTAGTGGGGATCTCAAAAGGCCCATCTAACACCAACTTAGATTATACAGAAGCAGCCTTAGCTCCGTTTACTGAGGAAGTATCTAACGTCTCTGAAGTTTCATCGGTTATGACGATCTCAGGGTTCAATGGTAGTAATAGTGCATTATCGATTATCGCATTAAAAGATTGGAATGATCGTACTCGTGAGCGTGCGGAAATATCAAACGAAATTGCTGCACTAGGTAAAAAAGTGGTTGCAATGGATGTTAATGCAATTTCTTTCCCTGAGATCTCAACAGGCGAAAATGGTTTACCGTTTTCACTTGTAATTACAACCGCAGACAGCTATGAGAAATTAGCCGTAGTTGCCTCAGAGTTCTTGAAAAAAGCACAAGCATCAGGCCAATTCTTCTTTGCAAACTTAGACCTCAAATTTGACACAGCAACGATGAATATGAAATTCGATCGTGAAAAAATGGGTGCTTATGGTGTAACGATGCAACAGGTTAGTGGCACATTAGGAGCATTCTTATCTGGTGCAATTATTACCCGTGTTGATATTGACTCTCGTGCTTACCCAATTGTGTCGCAAGCGGTACGTAATGATCGTTTAAATCCTGAAGATTTAATGAAATACTATGTTACGACGGCAAGTGGTGAGTCTATTCCGTTAGGTTCATTTGTAACAATGGAATTAACTACTTCGCCATCTTCATTGCCTCGTATGAGTCAGTTAAACTCTGCAACTATTGGTGGGGTAGTATCAGGTTCTATCGGTGATGCCGTAAATTGGGCAAAAGCAGAATTGGATCGCACTTTGCCTACTGGTTATCAGTACGATTTTAGAGGCGAGTCTCGCCAATTTATTCAAGAAGGTAATGCAATGGCAATGACATTTGCACTTGCGGTTGTGATTATCTATATTGTACTGGCAATTCAGTTTGAATCTTGGCGTGATCCTTTGGTAATCTTAGTTTCTGTACCACTTGCGGTAAGTGGTGCTTTGTTGGTGATGAACATTCCATCAGCAATGAAAGGGTTATTTATGGGCATTGCGGCAGGCACAGGCTCTAAAGATATGATGACATTTGCCAATAGTATTTGGACAGCAGGTTACACTTTAAATATCTACTCGCAAGTGGGGTTGATTACACTTGTCGGCTTAATCACCAAGCACGGTATTTTAATGTGTGAAGTGGCGAAAGAAGAGCAGTTAAACCACGGTAAATCTCGCTATGATGCGATTGTTTATGCGGCAACGATTCGTTTACGCCCAATTATGATGACAACCGCAGCGATGATTGCAGGCTTAATTCCGCTATTATTTGCAGTAGGTGCAGGTGCAATTGCCCGTTTCAGTATGGGAATGGTGATTGTTTCAGGTCTTGCGATTGGTACCCTATTTACCTTATTCGTACTGCCTGTAATTTACACTTTCTTAGGTCAAGAACATAAACCGTTACGTGAATTTGACGAGGAAAAATATTTCCCAACGGTGACAAAAGAAGCTTAATAAATTTCAAAAGGACGTAATAATACGTCCTTTTTTATTTTGTGTTCTTGGTGACAAGCGGTCAAAAAAGCCTAATTCTTTACGAATGGTGATTTGCAAAAAATCTTCATTTTATAACCGCTTGTTTATTTTGTTTGCAAATGACGAAAACGTTTACGTAATGGATTTACAAACAGCCATTTTATCTGTATAATCCGCACGCAATTTTCCAATACAGTTTTTTAACTTTAATCATTTTTAAGGAATTATTGCAATGTTACGTATCAAACAAGAAGCTCTCACTTTTGATGATGTTCTTCTAGTCCCTGCACATTCAACAGTGCTTCCAAACACAGCCGATCTTTCAACTCAATTAACTAAAACTATTCGTTTGAACATCCCAATGTTATCTGCGGCGATGGATACGGTAACTGAAACCAAATTAGCGATCTCACTTGCTCAAGAGGGTGGTATCGGTTTTATCCATAAAAATATGTCAATTGAACGCCAAGCTGATCGTGTGCGTAAAGTGAAAAAATTTGAAAGCGGTATTGTGTCTGAACCAGTAACGGTTTCACCCGATATTACTTTGGCACAATTAGCGGATATCGTGAAACAAAACGGTTTTGCGGGCTATCCGGTGGTGGATGAACGCCAAAATTTAGTGGGCATTATTACTGGTCGTGATACTCGTTTCGTTAGCGATTTAAGCAAAACTGTACGTGAATTTATGACGCCAAAAGAGCGTTTAGTCACGGTTAAAGAAAATGCCTCCCGTGAGGAAATTTTCCACTTAATGCACGAACACCGTGTAGAAAAAGTATTAGTTGTGAGCGATGATTTCAAACTAAAAGGAATGATCACGCTCAAAGACTACCAAAAAGCCGAAAGCAAACCGAATGCGTGTAAAGATGAGTTTGGTCGTTTACGCGTTGGGGCGGCAGTGGGTGCTGGTCCGGGCAATGAAGAGCGTATCGATGCGTTGGTGAAAGCTGGTGTAGATGTGTTATTGATTGATAGTTCTCATGGCCATTCTGAAGGTGTATTGCAACGTGTGCGTGAAACCCGTGCGAAATACCCGAATTTACCGATTGTGGCAGGTAACATTGCCACCGCCGAAGGGGCGATTGCTTTGGCAGATGCTGGAGCAAGTGCGGTGAAAGTGGGGATCGGGCCGGGTTCGATTTGTACCACTCGTATCGTAACAGGCGTGGGCGTGCCGCAAATCACTGCGATTGCTGAAGCAGCAGAAGCCTTAAAAGATCGTGGCATTCCAGTAATTGCCGACGGCGGTATCCGCTACTCAGGCGATATTTCTAAAGCGATTGCAGCAGGGGCAAACTGCGTAATGGTCGGCTCAATGTTTGCCGGTACGGAAGAAGCACCGGGCGAAATCGAACTTTACCAAGGCAGAGCATTTAAATCTTACCGAGGAATGGGATCACTAGGGGCAATGAGCAAAGGCTCGTCAGACCGTTATTTCCAATCAGATAATGCGGCTGATAAATTAGTGCCGGAAGGTATTGAAGGGCGTATTCCATACAAAGGCTTGTTAAAAGAAATTATCCACCAACAAATGGGTGGCTTACGTTCTTGTATGGGCTTAACCGGTTGTGCGACGATTGAAGAATTACGCACCAAAGCCCAATTCGTACGTATTAGTGGTGCCGGAATTAAAGAATCACACGTTCATGATGTGACTATTACCAAAGAAGCACCAAACTACCGTATGGGCTAATGTTGTAGGGGCGAATTATATTCGCCCCAAATGATATTGTTATTGCAAATTTTTGCTGAAATTTAACCGCTTGCAAACAGGTACTAAGGATAAAATATGCTCCAAGCCATTATTTTTGATATGGACGGTGTAATTGTTGATACCGAATATCTTGAATTTTCATTGCAAAAGCAGTTTATTGAGGATATTAAAGAACATAACCGCCCGATCACCTTGGAACAACAGTCCGAAGTGGTAGGGAAATGTTTAAAAGAAATTCCGGTGATTGTGCAAAAATTAAGTGAATCCAGCTTGCCGATTGAAGAAATCCGCAGTCGCTACTATGCCTTTTTCCAAAACTTATTTAGTACGGTAGATTTCCGCGCGATTTTCCGAGCCGATATTCAACAGATTATCCGCTTTGCCAAGCAAAATAATATCAAATTGGCGGTTGCGTCCTCATCGGCAAAATCGCATATCGACAATATTTTAACTGTCTGTGGCATTAAAGATGAATTTGATTTTATCGTCAGCGGCGAGCAGTTTGAACACAGCAAACCTGACCCAACCATTTACCGCTACACCTGCGAAAAATTAGGTGTGAACCCTGAAAATGCCGTGGCGATTGAAGACTCTTACTACGGAATGCAGTCTGCCAAAACCGCAGGCTTAACGGTTATCGGCTATGAAGAAAAACGAATGCTGATTGATCAAAGTTTAGCGGATTATATGGGGAAAGATATGGTGGAAATTTTGGAGCTTATCCAAGCACGCTATAATCACGCCAAATAAGCGGGCTGATTTCAAGGAAAATTTGCAAATGGCGAAACTGCTGGCTTAATCCAAATTTCACAATTTTTTCTTGACTGCTTTTCGTAGTCCTGTATGAGCTGTACAGGGGTATGACCGTTCCTCTGGAGTGTAAAGTTACAAACAATATGAGCGACGGAGTTGCTCGACTTAAGTAACCTAGGGTGTAAGCCCTAGGGAAAGAGTAGTTTTTTACAAAGTTTTGAAGGAATTTAACCGCTTGTACTTAGATTAAGGAGCATAAAATGAAAAAATTAAGTTTGATTTCTATACTAATATTGTCTGGCTGTGGGATTCTCGGTCCATCATATTCAGGAGAAACAACAGCAAGTCCTTTATTAAAATTAGATACAGAACGCAGCATTGGGCTCTTTTTTCGTGCTATAAACAATTGTGGAATAGAAAAAATCCATACGGAAATCAATTCAATACCGAGCAAAGGTAATGCAAATGAAACTTGGACTGTAACAGGCTGTAATACAACAGACGTTTTTAATGTGAAATATATTAGCGACGGTCGTGGCGGTACTTACATCCAAACATCTAAAAAATACAAATAAAACTTAGGAAACAAAATGACAAATATCCACCACCATAAAATTTTAATTTTGGACTTCGGTTCGCAATATACCCAACTGATCGCCCGCCGTGTGCGTGAAATTGGGGTGTATTGTGAGCTTTGGGCTTGGGACGTAACGGAAGAGCAGATCCGTGAATTTAACCCAACGGGGATCATTCTTTCCGGCGGACCGGAAAGTACCACCGAGGCGAACAGCCCACGTGCTCCAGAGTATGTCTTTAATACAGGCGTGCCAGTATTGGGAATTTGTTACGGAATGCAGACAATGGCGATGCAGTTGGGCGGTTTAACCGAAACCTCCGACCATCGTGAGTTTGGCTATGCGTCCGTAGAGTTGAAAGCCAGCGACAGCCTGTTTGCAAAATTAAACGACGATTTGACCGCTTGTGAGCCGAAACTGGACGTTTGGATGAGCCACGGTGATAAAGTAACGCGTTTACCTGCAGGTTTCCAAGTAACTGGTGTAACACCAACTTGCCCGATTGCGGCGATGTCGGACGAAAGCCGCCGTTTTTATGGCGTGCAGTTCCACCCAGAAGTAACCCACACAAAAAGTGGTTTAGAACTTCTAACCAACTTTGTAGTAGGCATTTGTGGCTGTGAGCGTAACTGGACACCGGAAAACATCATCGAAGATGCCGTTGCTCGCATTAAAGAGCAAGTAGGCGATGATGAAGTCATTTTAGGCTTATCAGGTGGGGTAGATTCTTCTGTAACAGCATTATTATTACACCGTGCCATTGGCAAAAACTTGCATTGTGTATTCGTAGATAATGGCTTGCTCCGTTTAAACGAAGGCGATCAAGTGATGGAAATGTTTGGCGATAAATTTGGTTTAAATATTATCCGTGTTAATGCCGAAGATCGTTTCTTAGATGCTTTAAAAAGCATTGATGAGCCAGAGGCAAAACGCAAAACTATCGGTAAAGTGTTCGTGGATGTTTTTGATGATGAATCGAAAAAACTAACTTCAGTAAAATGGTTAGCTCAAGGCACAATCTACCCTGATGTGATCGAATCTGCCGCAAGCAAAACTGGTAAAGCACATGTGATTAAATCACACCACAACGTGGGTGGTTTGCCGGATTATATGAAACTCGGCTTAGTTGAACCATTGCGAGAATTATTTAAAGACGAAGTACGTAAAATTGGCTTGGCGTTAGGCTTACCAGCTGAAATGCTTAATCGCCACCCATTCCCAGGCCCAGGCTTAGGCGTGCGTGTGTTAGGTGAAATTAAGAAAGAATACTGCGATTTACTGCGTAAAGCCGATGCAATTTTCATCGAGGAGTTATACAACTCGGGCTGGTATTACAAAGTGAGCCAAGCCTTTACTGTATTCCTACCGGTAAAATCCGTTGGGGTAATGGGTGATGGACGTAAATATGACTGGGTTGTGAGCTTGCGAGCGGTTGAAACTATTGACTTTATGACTGCACATTGGGCTCATTTACCTTACGATTTATTAGGTAAAATTTCTAACCGCATCATCAACGAAGTAAACGGCATTTCCCGTGTAGTATATGATGTTTCGGGTAAACCACCGGCAACGATTGAGTGGGAATAAAATAGAATTAAAGCCTTGCACTGCAAGGCTTTATTTTTTCATTCTATTAAGTTTTTCTTCTGTTTTTTGAATTAAGTTGCCCTATAACCCCAAATAAAGCCTCTACTTTCGTAGAGGCTTTTGCAAAAAATCAGCAGAATTTGACCGCTTGTTATTTCTTTTTGGTTGGGCGTTGCCAACCTTGAATATGGCGTTGTGGCACACGGCTAATCACTAGCTCGTTTTCAGCCACATCTTTAGTAACTGTTGCACCAGCTCCGATGGTTGAGCCGCTTGCAATGGTAACAGGGGCGACTAATTGGCTGTCTGAGCCGACAAATACATTATCGCCGATAATAGTTTTGAATTTGTTCGCACCATCGTAGTTACAGGTGATTACGCCAGCTCCGATATTACAATCTTTGCCCACTTCCGCATCGCCCACATAAGTTAAGTGATTGACTTTAGAACCTTTGCCAATAGTTGCTTTTTTGATTTCTACAAAGTTGCCGATATGGGTTTCTTCCGCTAATTCTGCACCTGGGCGTAGGCGAGAGAATGGGCCGATGGCTGATTTTGCCCCCACAATTGAATCTTCAATCACGGAGTAAGGTTTGATTTCTACATTGTCGCCAATTTCGCAGTTTTTCAACACGCAACCTGCCCCAATTTTTACGTTGTTGCCGAGTTTTATTTCGCCCTCTAAAATTACGTTGACATCAATGCTCACATCTTTACCGTGGGTTACAGTACCACGAATATCGAAGCGAGTTGGATCGATAATCGTCACACCGGCAAGCAATAATTTTTCTGCTTCACGTTTTTGGTAGAAACGTTCTAAGGCAGCAAGTTGCAGGCGGTTATTCGCACCTTCCACTTCCATAAATTCAGTGGCTTGAACTGCTTGCACTTTGAAGCCGTCTTGATTTGCCATTGCGATCACATCGGTAATGTAGTATTCGCCTTGTGCGTTGTTATTATTGAGGTTTTTCAACCATTTTCTGAAACTTGCACCGCTTGCAACCATCACACCAGTGTTTACTTCTTTCACTTTAAGTTGTTCTTCGCTTGCATCTTTTTGTTCAACAATAGCAACTACAGAACCATTTTCACGAATAATACGACCGTAACCTGTCGGATTTTCCAATTCAACAGTTAATAGAGCAATACCATTTTCAGGCTTAGCAGCAATTAAACGCTCTAATGTGCTTTTGGTAATCAATGGGGCATCACCATAAAGCATCACGATATTTTCATCATCCGCAAAAAATGGAGCCGCTTGTTGCATTGCGTGCCCGGTACCTAATTGCTCGGCTTGGAATACCCAATTTACAGGCTCATCACTTAAACGTGATTTTAATAAATCCGCACCGTGTCCGTAAATTAAATGAATTTGTTTGGCTTCTAACTGTTTTGCAGTATCAATAACGTGCTTTACCATCGGTTTGCCTGCAACCGGGTGTAGTACTTTCGGTAAATCTGAATACATACGAGTTCCTTTGCCGGCAGCTAAAATCACAACACTTAGTTGAGTCATAATGATCCTTAAATGAATAGGTTGAGTCATAAAATTTGTGATATTTTACTCTTTTTAATAATGAATTTCATTGTTTGCAATGATAATTTTGTAAAAGAGAAGGATTTTTATCTTATATTTCAATAGGATGTTTAAAATTAAATCAGATAAATAGGTATTACAATAGAATATATTTTGTTAGAATGTGATAAGGATTACTAAAAAAGGAGAATTGAATGCCAACAGTTCAGAAAGGACATCAACCTTTACCAATTTGGTCTCTTTTACTACCCATAGCCGCTTGGGTTATTTATTTTGTTGGAGTAAAAGAAAACACTATTTTACAATTAATTGGCGGGGCTTTGCTTATTGGTAGCGTGCTTTCTGCGGTTCATCATGCAGAGGTTGTAGCACATAAGGTTGGCGAACCTTTTGGTACTATTATCCTTGCATTAGCGATTACGGTAATTGAAGTGGCACTTATTGTGTCATTAATGGTTGCAGGTGGGGATAATACCGCTTACCTTGCTCGAGATACAGTCTTTGCTGCAATAATGCTTATTTTAAATGGTATATTAGGTGGATGCTTGCTAATTGGCGGATTAAAGCATCACGAGCAATTCTTCAGTAAAAAATCAGCAACAACAGCATTAGTAACGCTTGTTGTGATTTTAGTGATTACTTTAGTACTACCGAATTTTACAACGACAACGTCAGGAGCAACCTATAGCTCATCTCAGCTGATTTTTGTCGCGATTGCTTCTATTGTATTGTACGCCTCATTCATTTTGATGCAAACTGTTCGCCATCGTGATTACTTTTTAGCTGATGATAATAATCCAGCACATCATGCGGCCCCACCATCAACAAAGGTGGCAATGACTAGCTTGTTGTTCTTAATTATTTGTTTAGGTATTGTGGTTTTGTTGGCTAAAGCTCTTTCACCAGCTGTCGAAGCTATGGTTGTTGGTGCAGGTGCACCTGTCGCGCTAGTCGGGGTGATTATTGCGGCAGTAGTTCTTCTACCTGAGGGAGTGGCAGCACTGACTGCGGCACATCGCAATCGCTTACAAACCAGTATCAATCTAGCATTAGGTTCTGCGTTAGCAAGTATTGGTTTGACCATTCCTGCTGTAGTGATAGTATGTTTGATGTTTGACATTAATATGGTGCTTGGTTTAGATTGGAAATCTATGGTATTGCTATCATTATCTTCTTTTGTGGCAATGCTTTCGCTTAACCACGGACAAACCAATATGCTTTATGGTATTGTGTTGTTAGTGATTTTAGCAACCTATGTATTTACTGTTATTGTGCCTTAAATAGCACTTAATAATTGAACTCGTAAAAAGAGATAGTAAATAGCATTTACTATCTCTTGAATTATTTTATTTAGCCCTTATTAATGGCTTATTAACTAAATCAAAGAAAGAAAAATGGGTAGAAAACGAAGTGCAAGTTCTTCACGTTGGCTTGCAGAGCACTTTAAAGATCAATTCGTGCAAAAAGCACATAAACAAAAATTGCGTTCTCGTGCATATTTCAAATTAGATGAAATTCAGCAAACAGACAGACTATTTAAACCTGGGATGACTGTTGTTGATCTCGGTGCAGCACCAGGTGGCTGGTCGCAATATGTGGTGACACAAATTGGTAGTAAAGGTAGAGTGATTGCCTGCGATATTTTAGATATGAACCCGATTGTAGGAGTTGATTTCTTACAAGGCGATTTTAGGGAAGAATCAGTACTGAATGCCTTATTAGAACGTGTGGGTGATGATATGGTCGATGTAGTAATGTCAGATATGGCACCTAATTTCAGCGGTATGCCTTCTGTTGATATTCCTCGTGCTATGTATCTTGTTGAACTCGCATTAGATATGTGTCGTCAAGTTCTTGCACCAAAAGGTAGTTTTGTGGTCAAAGTATTCCAAGGCGAGGGTTTTGATGAATATCTTAGAGAAATTCGCTCGCTATTTAGTGTGGTAAAAGTGAGAAAGCCAGAAGCTTCTCGGGATCGTTCTCGAGAAGTTTATATAGTTGCAACAGGCTATAAAGGCTAGAAAGCACACAAGCGGTTGCTTTTTACTAAAATTTTGCAAAAAAGTTAAGAAATTTAACCGCTTTTATAGTAACCTTAAACAGTTTTATTAAGAAGATAGGGGATTAACCTTGAACGATATGGTTAAAAATATTTTGCTTTGGGTAGTGGTTGCCATTGTAATGATGACTGCCTACGAGGGCTTCAACTCTAATTTCGGTGGAGCTTCAAACACTGTGCCATATTCGACTTTTTTGAGTGATATTAAAGAAAATCGCTTAAAAGGGGTCGATTTCAAACAGAATGACGATACTATTGTGGTTACCAAGAACGATGGTGCAACTTATCAAACCGTAATGCCGATGTATGATGAATACTTAATGGCAGATTTAGCAAAAACCAATGCGGTAATCACAGGGCAACCAGCAGAGCGTCGAGGGTTATTGTCCCAAATTTTAATCTCTTGGTTTCCAATGTTATTGTTAATTGGCTTCTACATTTTCTATATGAGACAAATGCAAGGCGGTGGCGGACGTGGAGCAATGGGCTTTGGTAAAAGCAAAGCGAAAATGCTGACCGCCGATGAAGTTAAAACCCGTTTCTCTGATGTTGCTGGTTGTGATGAAGCGAAAGAAGAAGTTGGTGAAGTAGTTGAGTTTTTGCGTGATCCAGGAAAATTCCAAAAACTTGGCGGACGTATTCCAAAAGGGATATTAATGGTAGGTCCTCCGGGAACAGGTAAAACTTTATTAGCAAAAGCAATTGCCGGCGAAGCAAGAGTTCCGTTCTTCACAATGGCTGGTTCAGACTTCGTAGAAATGTTTGTCGGTGTTGGAGCCTCCCGTGTACGTGATTTATTCGACCAAGCCAAGAAAAATGCGCCGTGTATTATCTTTATTGATGAGATTGACGCAGTAGGTCGTAAACGTGGCGGAGCAGGTTTTAGTGGCGGACACGATGAACGTGAACAAACCCTTAACCAAATGCTAGTGGAAATGGACGGTTTTGAAGGTTCAGAAGGTGTGATTATTATCGCCGCAACTAACCGTGCCGATGTGCTTGATGATGCTTTAACGCGTCCAGGGCGTTTTGACCGCCAGGTAACTGTGGATTTACCGAATGTAAAAGGTCGTGAGCAGATCTTGAAAGTTCACTTGAAAAAAGTACCACTTGCAGAAGGTGTTGATCCAATGCAAATTGCCCGTGGTACACCAGGTTATTCAGGTGCACAATTAGCGAACTTAGTGAATGAAGCTGCATTGTTCGCAGCACGTAAAAATAAACGTGTAGTAACAATGGAAGACTTTGAAGAGGCTCGTGATAAAATTAATATGGGTCCGGAACGTCGTTCAAATACAATGACGGAAAAAGAAATTATCAATACTGCTTATCACGAAGCGGGGCATGTGATTGTCGGCTATTTAATGCCGGAACACGATCCATTGAATAAAGTTACTATTGTACCTCGTGGTCAAGCACTCGGTTTCGCCCAATTCTTACCGGAGGGAGACCGTGTGAGTGAAACATTTACCAAATTAGAAAGCCAACTTTCAACTTTATTCGCAGGTCGTATTGCTGAAGGTTTGATCTTCGGGGAAGATAAAATCACTACTGGAGCATCGTCTGATATCCACCGTGCAACACAAATTGCTCGAGCAATGGTAACACAGTGGGGGTTCTCGAAGGAGCTCGGTCCGATCTTCTATCAAAATGAAGATGGAATGGGAGCGATTAAAGGCGTATCGGAAGAGTCACAGAAACTGATTGATACCGAAATGCGTAAAATCATCGACCGTAACTATCAACGTGCTAAGCAAACGCTAGAAGAGAATATGGATATCTTGCACGCTATGAAAGATGCCTTATTGAAATACGAAACTTTAGATAGCAAACAAATTGATGACTTAATGGCTCGTCGTCCGGTAGGAGAACCATCAGGTTGGACAGACACACCAACTAAAGACGACAATGCTACGCCACCAAGCGGTGAACAAGCAGCAGATACTACTTCTATCGTAGATGATAAGCCGACTAAGGATAACAATATTGGCGATTCCCTCGCTGATACGAAAGCGGAACACTAATAAATAAGTTAAAAAACCGAGAGCAACTTGTTCTCGGTTTTTTGTTTACAAGCGATCGTTTTTCATTAATTTTTTACCAATAAGGCAAAGAATTAATCTGTACTCATTTCTTTCCAGTTGTAACAAAATTTTTACTGGCAAAACAATCCTTTCTCTACTAAAATCACGAGATATTTTAATAAGAAAAACAGAGGTTATTATGCAATTTTTCAACATCGTCAATGAAGGGGTGAAATCGCTTTCTCCTTATCAAGCAGGCAAGCCTATCGAAGAATTAGAACGTGAATTGGGTATCCAAAATATCATCAAATTGGCTTCAAATGAAAACCCGTTTGGTTTTCCTGAAAGTGCTAAACAAGCTATTATTAACCAACTTGATGATTTAACGCGTTACCCTGATTCAAACGGTTTTGAACTAAAATCAACGATCGCTAAGAAATTCAACCTGCAGTCAAATCAAATTACTTTAGGTAATGGTTCAAATGATTTATTAGAGCTATTTGCTCATACTTTTGCCTGCGATAAAGATGAAATTATCTATTCTCAATATGCGTTTATTGTTTACCCGCTGGTTACAAAAGCAATTAATGCCGTTGCTTGTGAAATTCCCGCTAAAAATTGGGGGCACGATCTAGAAGGCTTTTTAGCAGCAATCAACGAAAAAACCAAGCTAATTTTTATTGCAAATCCAAATAACCCAACAGGTAATTTCTTGTCGCAAGCTGAAATTGAAGCCTTCTTAGCAAAAGTGCCAAGTAATGTTATTGTGGTGCTAGATGAGGCTTATACCGAATTTACGGCTGCAGAGGAAAGAATTGATTCTTTCGGCTTACTAGCAAAATACCCGAATTTAATTGTTTCGCGCTCACTTTCTAAAGCCTATGGTCTAGCTGGGCTTCGTATTGGTTATGCAGTGTCAAATCCTGAAATTGCGGACTTATTAAATCGTGTTCGCCAACCGTTCAACTGCAACAGCCTTGCATTAGCTTCTGCGATTGCTGTAATGAATGATGATGATTTTGTTCAGAAAGTCGCAAAAAATAACTGCCTGGAGATGGCTCGATATGAGGCATTTTGCCAAGCAAACGGATTAGACTATATTCCGTCTAAGGGCAATTTCATCACTATCGATTTTAAACGCCCTGCTGCTCCCATTTATGAAGCATTATTGCGTGAAGGTGTAATTGTTCGCCCCATTGCAGGTTACGGAATGCCAAATCACTTGCGTGTGAGTATTGGTCTGCCCGAAGAAAATGACAGATTCTTTACCGCATTATTGAAAGTATTGGTTTAACAAGCGGTCTCTTTTTATCAAATTTTTACAAAAATAGAAACAAATGGAAAAATTAACATTAAACCCAATTTCCCGAGTAGAAGGGGAAATTAACTTACCTGGTTCAAAAAGCCTCTCTAACCGTGCATTATTACTGGCAGCATTAGCTAAAGGCACAACACGGGTTACCAATTTATTAGATAGCAATGATATTCGTCACATGCTTAATGCGTTAAAATCCCTAGGTGTGAATTATAAGCTTTCAGAAGATAAAACTGTTTGTGAAGTACAAGGTATTGGTGGGGCTTTTCAAGCTCAAAATGGTTTATCGCTCTTTTTAGGGAATGCAGGTACGGCAATGCGACCATTAGCCGCGGCATTGTGTTTAAAAGGCAAGAACAAGGCTCAAATTATTTTGACAGGCGAGCCTCGAATGAAAGAACGCCCGATCAAGCATTTAGTTGATGCGTTACGCCAAGTTGGAGCAGAAGTAGAATATTTAGGAAATGAGGGCTATCCGCCGCTTGCTATTACAAATAGTGGTTTAACCGGTGGTAAAGTGAAAATTGATGGCTCGATTTCCAGCCAGTTCTTAACCGCATTATTGATGTCTGCACCGTTAGCTGAAAATGATATGGAAATTGAAATTATTGGTGATCTGGTATCAAAACCTTATATTGATATTACGCTATCAATGATGAAGGATTTTGGGGTAACCGTTGAAAACCGTGATTACCACATATTTTCAGTAAAAGGCAATCAAACCTATATCGCACCACAAGATAATTATCTAGTGGAAGGTGATGCATCCTCTGCTTCTTATTTCTTAGCTGCAGGTGCGATTAAAGGTAATGTGAAAGTAACGGGTATTGGTAAAAAATCAATACAAGGTGACCGCTTGTTTGCTGATGTATTAGAGGCAATGGGGGCAAAAATTACTTGGGGTGAAGATTTTATTCAAGCAGAGCAAGCACCGTTAAAAGGTGTGGATATGGATATGAACCATATTCCTGATGCGGCAATGACGATTGCAACAACGGCTCTTTTTGCAGAAGGTGAAACGGTTATTCGTAATATCTACAACTGGCGAGTTAAAGAAACTGACCGTTTGACGGCAATGGCAACAGAGTTGCGTAAAATTGGAGTAACTGTTGAAGAAGGGGAAGATTTTATCCGCATTCAACCGCTTGCATTAGACAAATTCCAACACGCAGAAATTGAAACCTATAACGATCACCGAATGGCAATGTGTTTTTCATTGATTGCGTTGTCTAATACACCAGTCACAATTTTAGATCCGAACTGTACAGCAAAAACCTTCCCGACCTATTTTACTGAGTTAGATAAATTATCGGTAAGATAGAAATGAAAAAAGGATTTAGTTTTAGGCTAAATCCTTTTTTTTATATTCTAGTTTTACTAAGCCCAGCCACCACTATTACGTTTTCGGCGAGGGATTAAGAATGGAACAAGTAAGCCTAGTAGTAAACCAGCCCCTAAAACAGCACCACCGTAGATAAACCATTGAATCACAATTTCACGTTTTTCAGAATCGTGCATCGTTTCTAAATCACGGTTCTTATTTTTTAAGATTTCAAGCTCACGTTTTAATTGCGCATTTTCTTCTACTAAATCACTGCTTTTTTGAACGGCATCTTGTGTTCTACGCTGCATTTCTGCAGTGCGTTGCTGCCATTCAGTATCAATTTTGCTTAGGCGATTGGTTAAGTCTTGAACCTGTTGATTTAATTGAGGAATAAGCTCTTTAGGACTTGCAGTATCGCTTAAGTCAGAATTTAATACCCAACCTTCACGGTTTCGGCTATCTTTAATCAGACTATATCGTTCCCTTTTATCTAATATCGTTACTTTTTCTCCTGCTTGGATGGCGCCAGAAATTTTAAAGTTATCTCCAGCACCTTTACGCATATAAGTGTTTAGATTTTCGCTGATATATTGGGTTTGAGCTTGTGTGGAAAGTGAAGTTCCAAGAATTAAGCCTGTAAGCAAATAAACGATTTTTTTCATAAAACTCCTTACAATCTAAAATAGAAAGGGGTAAGCAGAGTTACCCCCATAAGAGTAAGTGGATTAATTAAAAATCGCACTCAAAATGTAGTAAATGATAATTGCAAGTATTGCACCTGCAGGAAGAGTAATAATCCAAGATGCAATAATATTACGGATTACACCAAGGTTAAGTGCTGCTATACCACGCGCAAATGCAACACCTATTACTGCGCCAACTAGAGTTTGTGTTGTTGAAATTGGAAGACCAGTACCTGATGCAATTACAACGGTGATTGAACAAGCAAATTGAGCAGCAAAACCACGGCTTGGGGTTAAATCTGTAATACCGGTACCAATAGTTCCCATAACTTTATGCCCCATCACGGCAAGGCCAACCGCAATACCTATTGCACCTAAAGGCAATACCCAAGGCGCCATAACGGTTTTACCCTCAATAACGCCACCGTGGTCAACAATAGATACTACGGCAGCTAAAGGCCCGATTGCATTGGCTACATCATTTGAACCGTGAGCGAACGCCATTGCACAAGCAGTAATTAGCATTAAGATACTAAATACTTTCTCAACACCACTGAATGCAGATTGGTCCTTTAGGCTAGCTTTGAAAGCATTACTACGAAGATAGAAGATACAGATAATGGCACAGATTAAAGAAATGATTGCAGAAAGGATGGTAGTTTGCAGACCACTTAGATCTAAACCAACGTGTTTTAAACCTTTTTCTAGAGTTACGATACAGATAATGAATACCGTTAATGCAGTATAGTAAGGTGCATATTTTGCTGCATTTTTCATTGGTGCATCGGTATCAAAAATAATTTTCTGTGTAGAAGTGAAAATAAAATAAGCTACCACACCAGCAATGAAAGGTGTAATGAACCAGCTACCAACAATACCACCAAATTGTCCCCATTGTACTGCTTCCATACCTACAGATACGATAGCAAAACCTACAATAGCACCGATAATTGAGTGAGTAGTTGAAACAGGCCAGCCTTTTTGAGATGCGACAACTAACCAAATACCTGCAGCAAATAGAGCAGACATCATACCAATTACAAGAACTTCAGGGCGACTTGTAAAGTTTTCTGTTGCAATAATACCGCTTTTGATTGTTTCTGCTACTTCACCACCTGCAAGGTAAGCGCCAAAAAATTCGAACACTAACGCAATATAAACTGCTTGTTTAGCAGTAATAGTGCCTGAACCTACAGAAGTTCCCATTGCATTAGCTACGTCATTAGCACCGATACCGAATGCCATAATAAAGCCAAATATGGCAGTAATAACAATAATAATAAAGCCGTAGTTATTAATCAGTTCCATTTGATCTCCTATGACTTCGCTAACATCAATTCAATACGAGAACCGATACGTTGAGCTTGGTCAGCTAAAATGCTGATACGTTCGATACATTTATATAAAAACATTACATCAATCGGGTTAAGCGTATTTTCTAACCCAAGTAATGTATGGCGTAAGGTAATTTGGTATTGATCGGTATCATCTTCGATTTGGTCGAGTTCAAGGATCATTTTATTGACAAAGTCAAGCTCTCTGCCTCTAAAGCCTGTTTCTAATAATTGATCCATCTCATCTAATACTTTGCGAACTTGACGACAAGCATCGATACTACGAGAAAGGAATTTTTTGAAAAGAGGTTGCATTTCAGCTGGAATAACCAATTTACGACCAATAATGCGGCCTGAAATATCTCTTGAATAGTTTGCTAATTTATCTAACTGAGTTACCAATTCTAATAAATCTGTTCTTTCAACAGGCATAAATAAGCCTCGAGGAAGTTTTAGACGGATTTCACGTTTTAATGAGTCGGCACGACGTTCTAAATCAACGATTTTACCACGAACTTCAGCAGCTTTTTCCCAGTTATGTTCAAAAGTTGCATCAAAGAAAGATTCTAATAATTCGCTACATTCAGTCACTTTGTTTGAGTGCTTTTGTAACGGCTTAAGTGGGGATTGGGCGAATAAACCTAAAATGTTATTCAATGCCATAAAATATCTCCATATTGATAATATTTAGGATAACTTCTAATTTGAAGTCGTGCGTATTTTACTTGATGTATCCAGAAAGATCACGATGTAAAGTGCATTTTTTAGACAAGCGGTTTGATTTATATAATTTTTTACAAAAAGAATAGAAAATTAACCGCTTGTAATATATTGTTACAGTGAATATTTCTCCGATTATATTAATTTTGTTTTAGGAAAATAAATTTTTCAGTTTTACTCTAGTATTGAACAATTTTTCGGATAGAATATAACCATTATTTTTAATACAAGAGGTGAAAAATGGGAGAGGTTTATAACTTCAGTGCAGGTCCGGCAATGATGCCGAAAAAAGTGTTAGAGAAAGCACAGCAAGAATTATTAAATTGGTTAGATCAAGGCACTTCGGTAATGGAAGTGAGCCATCGTGGCAAATTATTTATGGAGCTGGCGGCTCAGTCTGAAGCGGATTTACGTAAACTTTATAACGTGCCAGAAAATTACCGCATTCTCTTTTTGCAAGGTGGAGCAAGAGGGCAATTTGCTGCGATTCCAATGAATTTGATGGGCCAAAAAGGCAAAGCTCTTTATTTAAATTCAGGGCATTGGTCGGCAACTGCTGCGAAAGAAGCCCGTAATTTCACTGAAATTGATGAAATTAATATTTTAGAGACTGACCCACAATTAAAAGTAAAGCGCTTAGATTTTAGCGATATTGCTGAGCAATATGATTATGTACATTATTGCACAAACGAAACTATTAGCGGTGTTGAAATTGTTGATATTCCGAATGTAGGTAACACGCCATTAGTTGCAGATATGTCATCAAATATTTTGTCTCGTGGCATTGATATCAGCAAATTTGGTGTGATTTATGCAGGGGCTCAGAAAAATTTAGGCCCGGCAGGAATTACTATCGTGATTATTCGTGATGACTTAATTGGTAACGCTCGTAAAGATACGCCTTCTATTTGGAATTATGCGGTTCAGCGTGATGCGGATTCAATGATTAATACGCCACCTACTTTTGCTTGGTATTTGTGTTCATTAGTATTCAAACACTTACTGGCAGAAGGTGGATTAAAAGCTACAGAAGAGCATAACTTAGCAAAAGCAGCATTGTTATATGATTATTTAGATAGCTCAAAATTCTATTACAATACAGTTGCAAAAGAAAACCGCTCATTGATGAATGTAACCTTTACCACGGGTAATGATGAATTAAATGCAAAATTTGTAAGTGAAGCGACTGCTTGTGGCTTACAAGCCTTGAAAGGACATAAAGTGTTAGGTGGAATGCGTGCTTCAATTTATAACGCAATGCCAATTGAAGGGGTTAAAGCATTAATTGAATTTATGAAAGAATTTGAACAACGTAATGCTTAAATAGAAAGATTAAGAGCCACATTTGTGGCTCTTTTAGTTTATATCAGATAGCAGTTTTAAACAGATAGAAGTTATAACCCACATAAGCTGCAAAAAGGATAAATCCTTCTAAGCGATTAATTCTTCCACCTTCCGGTCGGCGATATATATTCAAGCCAAACACAAAAATTAAGAAGGTTAGAACAGACATAATAACAATATCACGAGAGAATACTTCAGCTGTTACTTGCATTGGCTTAATAGCACCTGCAATACCTACTACTGCAAGAGTATTAAATAAGTTAGAACCGATGATATTGCCTAAGGCTAAATCAACCTCGCCTTTACGAGCAGCAGCAATAGATGAAGCTAATTCAGGTAACGATGTGCCCACTGCTACGATGGTTAAACCAATCACCAAATCACTCACACCAAAGAATTTCGCTACTTCAACCGCACCCCAAACTAAGAATTGTGAGCTAACCACTAATAGCACTAAGCCAATAATCAACCATAAAATGGATTTACCTAAGCTCATTTCTGAACTCTCGGCTAATTCTGCATCAACATCAATAGCTAGCGCATCATTTTTACTTCTCATTGCCGTAACCACTGTCCAGGTCATATAAGCTGCAAATACGGCAAGTAAAATGATTGCATCAAGTTGAGTTACATTAGCATCATACACTAAATAAGCAGAAAGTAAGGTTACTGCCATTAAAATCGGTAACTCTTTTTTCAACACATCAGAATTTACCATTAACGGTTTAATGATTGCGGTTAAACCTAAAATAAGAGCGATATTGGTAATGTTTGAGCCATACGCATTACCGAGTGCAATGCCGGGTGAGCCACTTAATGCAGACGAGGCGGAAACAATCATCTCAGGTGCTGACGTACCAAAGCCAATTACCACAATCCCAATTAAAAGTGGTGTCATACCAAAATGTTTAGCCGTAGAGGCTGCACCTTCAACAAAACGGTCTGCACTCCAAACTAACACTATTAAACCGCCGATAATAGCGGCAAGAGCAAGAGTCATAAATTATCCTTCTTATTAAAAAATGAGATTGCATTATAGCTTGTTGCCTAAAAATAAATATAGGCAAAGCAAAATAAATCGCCTATTATTTTGAAAATTTTGGATGAATGAATGATGAATAATAGTAACGAATTAAAAACGCTTTTAGCTAAATTCACGGAAAAGCAGAAAGCCGCGTTTTCAACTACTGATGTGCTTGAATTGCTCGCTGAGCGTAGCCATTTTTATGACGATATTCTGCATACTCTTTGGCAAGCATTTGGGCTAGAAAATCGAGAAGATATGGCTTTATTAGCTGTTGGTGGTTATGGGCGAGAGGAAATGTTTCCGCTTTCCGATCTGGATATTTTAGTGCTATCTGAAAAGCCGTTAGACGAACCAACGCAACAAGTGCTGAATACATTATTTAATTTGCTATGGGATAGCAAATTACAACTAGGAACAAGTGTTCGAACGCTTGATGAATGTATTGCTATCGGTAAAGCCGAAATTTCAGTTGCTACCAATATGCTGGAGGGGCGTTTTTTATTCGGCAATCATCAGCTCTGGATTAGGTTAAAAGAGGCAATATATCAGCCAGATTTCTGGGAAATTAAGGCGTTTTTCAATGCAAAAATAGACGAAAAAAACGCCCGTTACGCACGCTATCACAATACGAGTTACAACCTTGAGCCTGATCTTAAACATAGCCCTGGTGGGTTGCGAGATCTGAATTTGATCTCTTGGATTATGCTACGCCAATACGGTGTGCATTCATTCTTAGACTTATTGAATAAAGGCTTACTCTATTTCGAAGAGTACAAAGAATTAACGGCAGCACAAGCGGTACTTTTTCGTATGCGTTTTGCACTTCATTTGCAACTTAAACGTTACGATAACCGCTTGAGATTTGATAGACAGCTACAATTAAGCGAATTTTTAGGTTATAAAGGCGAAGGCAATCAAGCAGTTGAAATGATGATGCGAGATTACTTTCAAGCTACAAAATCTATTTCTCAACTAAGCCAATTACTGCTTAGTAGCTTCGAGCAAGCGCATTTGTTGAATTTGCAAAAAATGGGTGAAAAACAACCGCTTGATCTGCATTTTTATCAGCAAAATCAGATGATATTTATTGAAGAACGTCGTATTTTCAAATATCAGCCAACGGCAGTGTTAGATTTATTCTTTCATCTTACTCACTTTCCGCAACTGAATGCGAGTGCGGATACGTTAAGGCAACTACGTTTATCTCTCCAGCAACAAGAGCAGCCACTTTGCGACAACAAGGAAATGCGAGAAAAATTTATTCAGCTTTTTTTTCAACCTAAAGTTGTTTCTAGAGCGATTTTACCAATGCACCAACTGGGCTTTTTAAACGCCTATTTACCGCAATGGAAAGGGGTTGAAGGCTTAATGCAGTTTGATCTGTTCCATATTTATACGGTAGATGAACATACTATCCGTGTGATGTTAAATTTGGAAAACTTTACTGAAAAGGCTCAGCAGCCTCTTTTCCCTCTCTGTTATAGCTTATTTTCGCAATTATCCGATAATCATGCCTTGATTTATCTTGCTGCACTTTTTCACGATATTGCAAAGGGCAGAGAAGGCGAACACGCCAAAGTTGGGGCGGAAGATATGCGTGAGTTTGCTAAATTACACGGTTTCAATCAAGAGCAAACTGATTATATGGCGTGGTTGGTAGAAGAACATTTGACGATGTCGATAACTGCTCAACGGCGTGATATTCACGACCCTGAAGTTGTGCGTGCATTTGCAAAAAAAGTGAGAAATCCGACCGCTTTATCTTCACTACTTTGTTTAACAGTTGCTGATATTTGTGCAACTAGTGAAAGTTTGTGGAACGATTGGAAAGCCTCTCTATTTACTCAGCTCTACCAGTTTACATTACAGCAATTAGCTGAAAATTTAGACTATGAAATGGTAGCAAAAGAGAATCGCCTACAAGCATTGGAACTAATGAAGTTTGTACTTTCTGCTGATGAAAGAAAACGATTAGTGGCTTTTTGGCAACCTTGTCCACAGGGCTATTTTTTACGCCATAAACCAACGCAACTGGTATGGCATGCATTAAGTTATATTAAAAATCAAAAATTGCCGATGGTTTTGGTAAGCAATGAATACGCACGAGGTGGCACAGAAATTTTCATTTGCTGCCAAGATCAGCCGCAACTGTTTGCTCGCATTGCACATTTGCTTAGTCAAAAGAAAATCAGTATTCACGATGCTCAAATTATTACCACGGAAAATGGCTTGGTGCTAGACAGTTTTATCGTAACTGAACGTAATGGGGAAGATTTAACCGATGAAAGAAGCCGGCAAATTCAGCAATCTTTAATAAAAATGTTAGAAATGCCGAATAATCAAGCTAAATTTATTAAAAAGCCTGTTAAACATGCTTCATTTAAACGTAAAACAAGGGTACGTTTTCTCCCTCAATCGCCAAAGCAGCAAACTGAATTTGAGTTGTTTACGCTAGATAGAGAAGGATTATTGGCTCAAATTGGTTATATTTTTAATCGATTAAACTTGAATTTGCTGAATGCGAAAATTACGACTATTGGCGAGAGAGTAGAGGATTTCTTTGTAGTAAGTAATGCTGAAGGAAAAGCACTTTCGAAGCAAGAGCAGCTTCAGCTTCAAGAAACAATAATGAGAGAGCTAGATAGTGAATAGCTCTAGAGAGCAAATAGCAAAAACCGCTTGTAATTCATCATTACAAGCGGTTATTTTTTCATAAAATTTTACGATTTTAGTAAGCCTGATGAACCTTCGGAATAATCTCTTGGCTGACCTTCTTCTGTTTTTTCTGGTTGCACAGGTAATTTAGCTTGTTGGAAAAACTCGATATTTTTAGCATTTTCTGGTAACAATTTTTCAGAACTTTGAGCTAAATGAGCGTACAGTTTCTTATAATCTGTCGCTAAGGTAGAGAGTAACTGAGCTGATTGTTCAAAATGCTGTTCAAGCTGTTGTTTTTGTTCGTCAACTTGTGTTTTAGCCTGTTTCAGCTCTCGTTCCAATTCGTGCTGCTTTCTGACATTGCTATGGAAAACTCTTACTAAAGTACAACCTACAATTGTACCTACAATAAAGGCAGCAGCAATGGCTGCCCAAACATCACTTGTCCATTGTTCCATCATAAACTCCTTTGTCTTGCGTGAATTTATGTGATATTTTTAACATTTCAGACTTTATTTGAAAAGCTCCAAATGATTAAAATGTGATGTAGGTTCAATTTTAAAGAATAAGTCTAAAAAATATTAGATTTTTGACTAAAAAGTCTGTATAATTTTGCCACCCTGTTTTGCTTGGTTTTCCCGCCAAGCAGTTTGGTCAGAATTGACTCGAAGGGGTTAGATTCTACCGTCATAGGTAATTCCTGTTTAGGAATTGGGTTATAAACTTTAAATTTTGGTATTTAATTAATGAAAACTTTTGTAGCAAAACCAGAAACAGTACAACGTGACTGGTATGTAGTAGATGCGACAGGTAAAACTTTAGGTCGTTTAGCTACTGAATTAGCACGCCGTTTACGCGGTAAACATAAAGCTGAATATACTCCGCACGTTGATACAGGTGATTACATCATCGTTATCAATGCAGAGAAAGTAGCAGTAACTGGCAAAAAAGAAACTGATAAAATCTACTACTGGCACACTGGCTACGTAGGTGGTATCAAAGATGCAACCTTCAAAGAAATGATTGCACGTCGTCCAGAAGCAGTGATCGAGATCGCAGTTAAAGGTATGTTACCTAAAGGTCCTTTAGGTCGTGAAATGTTCCGTAAATTAAAAGTTTACGCAGGTAACGAACATAACCACGCTGCACAACAACCACAAGTTTTAGACATCTAATCACGGAGCAGAAAAATGACAGCAGCAAATCAAAACTACGGCACAGGTCGCCGCAAAAGCTCTTCAGCTCGTGTATTTATCAAACCGGGCAGTGGTAACATTACCATCAACCAACGTTCTTTAGAGGTTTACTTCGGTCGTGAAACTTCACGTATGATCGTACGTCAACCATTAGAATTAGTTGAGTTAACAGATAAATTAGACCTATACATCACTGTAACTGGTGGTGGTATTTCTGGTCAAGCAGGTGCGATCCGTCACGGTATCACGCGTGCATTAATGGAATACGATGAAACTCTACGCCCAGCATTACGTGCTGCAGGCTTCGTTACTCGTGACGCACGTCGCGTTGAACGTAAAAAAGTGGGTTTACACAAAGCACGTCGTCGTCCGCAATACTCAAAACGTTAATTTTATTTTCGTTTTCAAGAAAAAGGCAGGGTTTCCTGCCTTTTCTGTTTTTACCTGTATGCTAAAATAGCCATCATTTCATTTCAAACAGAGATCATTATGTTAGCCATTATTTCCCCAGCCAAAACCCTTGATTTTGAAGGCAAAATTGACGGATTTGCATTTTCTCAGCCAAATTTGACCGCTTACAGCCAAGAGCTAATTGATGTTTGCAAACAACTTTCGCCTGCGGAAGTAGGGAGTCTAATGTCGATTAGCGATAAACTGGCAGCTCTTAACGTGGTACGTTTTGCCGAATGGCAACTTGAACATAACGAACAAAATGCAAAAGCGGCAATTTTTGCCTTTAAAGGTGATGTTTATACAGGGCTAGATGCAGAAACGCTAAATAAAGAACAAATTGAATACGCCCAAAATCATTTGCGTATGCTCTCAGGCTTATACGGTTTATTAAAACCGTTAGATTTAATGCAGCCGTACCGCTTAGAAATGGGAACAAAATTAGCTAATTCAAAAGGCAAAGATCTGTACGCATTTTGGGGAAATACTATTACTGAAAACTTACAAAAAGCGATTGACGAACAAGGCGATGATATTTTAGTTAATCTTGCTTCTGATGAATATTATGGAGCAGTTAAGTCTCAAAATCTAAATGCAACAATCATCAAGCCGGTTTTTTTAGATGAGAAAAACGGTAAATATAAAGTGATCAGCTTCTATGCGAAAAAAGCAAGGGGAATGATGGTTCGCTTTATGTTAGAGACTCAACCAACTAAAATGGAGCAACTCAAACAGTTTAACTACGGTGGTTATTGGTTTGATGAGGAAAGTTCAACCGCAACAGAGTTGGTATTCAAGCGAGAAGAACAAAATGATTAAGCGTTTATTTAGCGGGAGAATGTTATTCGCCCCTACTATTTTGATTATGGTAGGTTGTGCTAGCCAAAGCTCGCAATTTGCGGTGCCAGAAAAAGTGGATTTTCAAGGGCAAATCTATACTAAAGTAACAGCCAATCAGCTTGATGAAATGCAGCATTTACTTTATTTGCCAGAAATCGGAACGAAAAATCCTGAAAATTGGGATAAAGGCATTCTATTTTTCTTAGATAAAAACAGCAAAAACCAAACGTTAGAGCAGAGAGCCGTTTTTCGTCAATCCAGTTTTGCTAAACAACAAGATGTGATTGCGAATTTTAAAATTAAACAAAATGAACTCCAAAGTAGCGTAATCTATCCACCAACAGAACGTTTTAATAATGTAATGCTAGAAGTAACGCGTGGGCGTAATTTGGATTGTGGGTATGGGCAGATCCAATTTTCAGATAAAAGATCGTTAAATAAAACAGAACTTGCAAAAAAATCGAAAAATTTGACCGCTTACAACCAAGCAATAGCACAACTTGCTTTTGAATTTAATCAACTTGCTTGGTTAGTTGAATGTAGAAAATGACAGAAAATTATAACAAATTAGTGAAACGAGCCGCCAATTTTGCGATTATTGTTGCGGTTTCACTTATCCTTATTAAAGCCTTTGCCTGGTGGCAAACAGGCTCGATTTCCATTTTAGCAGCAATGACGGATTCGGTTGTAGATCTGTTCGCCTCTCTTACTAATATTTTAGTGCTACGTTTTGCATTGCAACCTGCCGATGATAATCACGCCTTCGGACACGGTAAAGCTGAATCTTTAGCTGCACTGGCTCAAAGTGCCTTTATTTCTGGTTCGGCGGCGTTCTTGCTATTACAAGGCTTCCATAAACTAACAAATCCAGGATTAATTAATCAGTCCCATATCGGGGTAATTGTGAGTATTGTCTCCATTATGGCGACGGCGATTTTAGTGTTATACCAACGTTATGTGGTAGAAATTACTCAAAGTCCTGCCATTGAGGCTGATTCTCTGCACTACCAAACCGATTTATTTATGAATGCGGCGATTTTGGTAGCAATGTTACTTAACGGAGCAGGTTTTATTTATGCAGATGCGATTTTTGCTATCGGTATTGCTCTTTATATCGCCTTCAATGCGGTAAAAATGTTTTGGGAAGCGGTACAAACCTTACTCGATAAATCATTACCCGATGAAGAGATTGAGCAAATTAAAGAAATTGCCTCTCATCACCCAAATATTTTAGGTATTCACGATATTCAAACTCGCCGAGCAGGGGCAGTACGTTTTATCCAACTGCATTTGGAGTTAGATGATCATTTAACACTATTGGTGGCTCACGATATTACCGATAGCCTTGAGCAGAAATTGTTAGAAGCTTTTCCAATGTCAAAAGTGATTATTCATCAAGAACCGACCACAGTGGTTAAGCAAGAATTTCAAGATATGGCAGAGAATATTTAATGTATCAAGTTATCGTTCATTTTAGTTATCAACATTTTGAACAAGACCCTGTCACGTTAATTGGGCAGGTTTTAAATCAGTGGCTATATAATGGGCAAGTTATCGGCAGAGAAATGCCGATAACCTTTCATCAAACAGAATTTCAAGCCAGAGTTTGCACACCAGAGCAAGATAGTTTATTGCCAGCTAATAGCAGTGATGAAGTAAATGAAGCACTATTACAAGCGGTCGAAAATGGTGTAACTTTTACTAGTTTTGAAATTGTTGGTCGTGATTATCAAGGCGAGGAAACGAGCCATAGTAAACAACCTAAATTCCAAATTCTATACACAACGCATCTAGATACCTGTTCACCACTTTATGATGGCGAGCAATTTGCCCCTATTCCGCTTTATCGTTTGAAAGATCAAGTGTTGAGTGAAGCATTATTAGATTGGCAGCAGAATTGGCAAGCGTGTGATCTCTTGCAAATGAAAGGAGCTATTTTAGAAGAAAGTGCGTTAATGCAGATCTCGGATAATAGAAGTGAATTGGCAATATCCGGCTTAGATTTATGCAAACAAGTGGAAGAAAAAACGCAGATTCCAACTTTTTATTATCTCTATCGCTTAGGTACCGATGAAATGGAAGAACACAATAGGAAATGTCCATCTTGTAATGGCGAGTGGAAGTTGGCATCTCCATTACACGATATTTTTCATTTTAAATGCGATCATTGCCGTTTAATTTCTAACCTTAGCTGGGAGTTGTTATAACTTTTTATTATATTAAAGTAATAAATGATCTTTTAAAAATGCTGCAAACATAATAGGCTTGCGGTATTTTTTTATTATACAGACTTATTTTTAGGAGGCTCTGTGCTTATTTTAAATTTAGCGGTTTTTGTCGCTATTTTATTTTTATTAGCAAGAATTTATAAATCTACGCAAAAACTAGGACAAACCGTATTTATCGGGTTAGTTTTAGGTCTTGCAAGCGGTGTGATTTTACAAACTTTTTACGAAAAGCCGATTATTGATTCAACTTTAGATTGGATTAACTTAGTCGGTAATGGCTATGTACGTTTATTACAAATGATCGTAATGCCGCTTGTCTTTGTTTCAATTCTATCTGCAATTACTCGCTTAAAAGAGGCGGGAGCATTAGGCAAAATCAGTTTTGGTGTGTTGTCAGTATTATTAGTTACTACAGCAATTTCTGCAGTTATCGGCATTGCTTTGGTTTATCTATTCGATCTTTCAGCAGAAGGGTTAGTAGCCGGCACACGTGAAATTGCCGCACAAGAAAAAGTCGTTGGACGAGCAGAGCAAGTGAGTAACTTATCTGTACCGGCAATGTTACTTTCTTTTATTCCAAGAAATCCGTTCTTAGAATTAACGGGAGCAAATCCAACATCAATCATTAGCGTGGTTATTTTTTCTGCCTTATTAGGTTTTGCTGCATTAAGTTTAGGGAAAGAAGATAGAGATTTAGGTGAGCGTATTGCTCTAGGTGTAGAGACCCTAAATAAATTAGTGATGCGTTTAGTTCGTTTTGTTATTCGTCTAACGCCTTACGGTGTGTTTGCATTAATGATCAAAATGGCAGCAACTTCGCAATGGAGCGATATCGTAAATTTAGGCAGTTTTATTGTTGCTTCTTACATCGCAATGGCATTAATGTTTGTAGTACACGGTATTTTGCTGTTCGTAGCTAAAGTAAATCCTTTAGATTATTACAAAAAAGTATTACCAACCCTCAGTTTTGCCTTTACTTCTCGTTCAAGTGCGGCAACGATCCCGCTGAATATTGAAACGCAAACGAACAAACTAGGCAATCACAGTGTAATTGCAAACTTTGCGGCCACTTTTGGTGCAACTATTGGGCAAAATGGCTGTGCGGGAATTTATCCTGCGATGTTAGCGGTAATGATTGCACCAACAGTCGGCGTTGATCCCTTTAGTTTAAATTACATTTTAACGCTGATTTTAGTGGTAGCGATTTCTTCATTTGGGATTGCTGGTGTTGGTGGCGGAGCAACATTTGCCGCGATTGTAGTATTATCAACCTTAAACTTACCAATTGAATTAGTGGGATTATTAATTTCTGTTGAACCTCTTATTGATATGGGACGTACCGCATTAAATGTAAACGGTGCAATGGTGGCAGGCACAATTACCAATAAATGGGTAAAACCTGAATAAAATAGATAAAAAAGGGCGATTCTATCGCCCTTTTTTATGGATTTCAGTATAAATTATTCAATCCACTCAATCACTTCTTCGGTTGATTTGCGTGATTTTTTCTTAATATCTTTGTTACGATAACCAAAGGTTACCATACACGAAATACCATATTCATTAAGATCAAATAAGCCTTCATCTGCTAAAATTTGATTGACTTTATCATAATGGAACCCTTCAATCGGACAAGAGTCAATACCGATTAAAGCCGCCCCTGTCATCATATTGCCTAACGCGATATAGGTTTGTTTGGTGCTCCAGTCAAATAAGGTACGCTCATTTTCGAGCAATTTCATATCGTCTTCTTGGAACGATTTGTAGCGAGCGATTGCGGCCTCAATTTGTTCGTCCGTTAAACCACGTTTCACCAAGTTTTCACGCATATAGGCAGAATCGTAACGCACGTTTTTACGAGTTAGAATAATGACTAAATGGCTCATTTCTTCCATTGGGTGTTTAATTCCCCACGTAAAAGGAGCGATTTTGCTACGAATTTCAGGGTTTTGAAGCACCAAAAACTTCCACGGCTCAGAACCAACGGAACTTGGTGAAAGACGCCCCAATTCCAAAATGTAATCCATATCTTCTTTGCTGATTTGTTTGCTGGTGTCGTAATGGCGGCACGCCGAGCGGAAATTAAAAGCGTCTAAAACTTGTTGTTTCGTAATGTTAAACATAGCGTTTCCTTTTAGATTGAGGTGAATATTTGGCGTAATCATACCCTTATTTTTCAGAGAATGCTAATTTCGTTCACAAACGGTCTGTTTTTCAATTTTTCTGCGAAATTTAACCGCTTTCTTTACCTTAAAAATCAACAATTTAGCACAGCCTTTCATTTACTTTTGTTTGCTAAAGTATTATTATTTCGGTAATTTTCATCAGTAAAAATTTTAGAGGATAGAATGCAGAACTTAGAGAGTTTGGTTGCACAAGCCGTTGAAGCAGTAAATGCAGCAAACGATGTCGCCGCATTAGAAGCGTTAAAAGTAGAATATTTCGGCAAAAAAGGACATTTCACTGCCTTAATGCAAGGTTTGCGTGATGTGCCGGCAGAAGAGCGTCCGGCAGTGGGTCAGAAAATTAATGATGCCAAACAGATTGCCCAAGAAGCATTAAATGCGAAAAAAGAGACCTTAGAAGCGGCAGAATTAAATGCCAAATTAGCGAATGAAAGCATTGACGTTTCATTGCCGGGGCGTAAAACCGAATTAGGTGGTTTGCACCCGGTTTCTATCACCATTGAGCGTGTGGTGAAATTCTTCTCTGAGTTAGGTTTTACGGTGGCAAACGGCCCGGAAATCGAGACCGATTACTACAACTTTGATGCGTTAAATATTCCTGCCCATCACCCAGCTCGTGCCGATCACGACACCTTCTGGTTTGATGCAAAACGTTTGTTGAGAACCCAAACTTCCGGCGTACAAATCCGTACGATGGAAAATGTTAAACCACCAATCCGCATTGTGGCTCCGGGGCGTGTATATCGTAATGATTACGACCAAACCCATACACCAATGTTCCACCAAATCGAACTGCTTTATGTGGATAAAAAAGCAAACTTTACTGAGTTAAAAGGGTTGATCCACGATTTCTTAAAAGCGTTCTTTGAAGAAGACTTACAAGTGCGTTTCCGTCCATCATTCTTCCCATTCACCGAGCCTTCGGCGGAAGTGGATGTAATGCGTCAAAACGGCAAATGGTTAGAAGTGTTAGGCTGCGGAATGGTTCACCCGAATGTGTTGCGTAACGTGGGCATCGATCCTGAAGAGTACAGCGGCTTTGCGGTTGGTATGGGAGTCGAGCGTTTAACAATGTTACGCTACAATGTAACGGATTTGCGTTCATTCTTCGAAAATGACTTACGTTTCTTAAAACAATTTAAATAATTGAGCCGATACAAGCGGTGAAAAATAAGAAAAAATTTGCAAATTAAAGGATAAATATAATGAAATTCAATGAATCTTGGTTGCGTGAATGGGTAAACCCGGCGATTAGTACTGAACAGCTTTGCAACCAAATCACAATGTTAGGTTTAGAAGTCGATGATGTAGAACCGGTTGCCGGAGCTTTCTCTGGCGTAGTCGTGGGTGAAGTGATGGAATGTGCTCAACACCCTGATGCGGATAAATTGCGTGTAACTAAAGTAAATGTAGGCGGTGATCGTTTATTAGACATCGTGTGCGGTGCACCAAACTGTCGTCAAGGATTGAAAGTCGCTTGTGCGGTGGACGGTGCAGTTTTACCGGGCGATTTCAAAATCAAGAAAACCAAATTGCGCGGTCAGCCGTCAGAGGGAATGCTTTGTTCTTATTCAGAATTAGGTATTAAAGAAGATCATAGCGGCATTATTGAATTGCCTGCGGACGCTCCAATCGGTCAAGATTTCCGTGACTATTTGAATTTAAACGATGTGGCGATTGAAATCAGCCTCACCCCAAACCGTGCAGACTGTTTAAGCATTGCCGGTATTGCTCGTGAAGTGGGCGTGATTAACCAAGCAGATGTTAAAGCTCCAACAATTACCCCTGTTTCTGCTACGATTTCAGACAAAGTGGCGGTTGAGCTGAAAGCTCCAGAGGCTTGCCCACGTTATTTAGCTCGTGTAGTGAAAAACGTGAATGTGAAAGCGGCTTCGCCATTATGGTTACAAGAAAAATTACGCCGTTGTGGTATTCGCTCAATTGACCCGATTGTCGATATTACCAACCTCAGTTTATTAGAACTTGGTCAGCCAATGCACGCTTTTGATGCAGCAAAAATTGAAGGCGGTATTCAAGTGCGTATGGCAAAAGAGGGCGAAGAGTTGGTGTTATTAGATGGCACTACAGCGAAATTGCAGTCAAATACGCTGGTAATTGCTGATAGCAAAGGTGCATTGGCAATGGCTGGGATCTTCGGCGGTGAAGCAAGTGGCGTGAGTGAAAACACCAAAGATGTGGTGTTAGAAGCTGCATTTTTTGCACCGCTTGCGATTACAGGCAGAGCCCGTCAATACGGCTTACACACCGATGCCTCACACCGTTTCGAACGTGGTGTTGATCCTGAATTAACCCGTCAAGCAATGGAACGTGCAACCGCACTATTAATTGAGATTTGTGGTGGTGAGGCAGGTGAAATTGTGGAAGCGGTGAGCGAAGTAAATTTACCAAAACGCAATACTGTCACGCTACGCCGTAGCAAATTAGATTCTGTTATCGGTCATCACATTGAAGATGCTACGGTGACAGACATTTTAACTCGCTTAGGTTTAAAAGTGACTTTTGCAAATGATACTTGGACGGCGGTTGCCCCAAGCTGGCGTTTCGATATTGAAATTGAAGAAGATTTAATCGAAGAAGTGGCTCGTATCTACGGCTATAACAGCATTCCAAATAATTCGCCACTTGCTCATTTAACGATGAAAGGCACGCCTGAAAAATTGTTGGAAGCTAACCGCATTCGTATGGCGTTGGTGGATAGCGATTATCAAGAAGTGGTGACTTATAGCTTCGTTGATCCAAAAACGCAACAGCTATTGCACCCTCAACAAGAGGCATTAATTTTACCAAATCCGATTTCAAGCGAAATGTCAGCAATGCGTCTTTCGCTATTAACCGGTTTATTGGATACCATTGTTTACAACCAAAGCCGTCAGCAAAATCGTGTACGTATTTTTGAGTCTGGTTTACGTTTTATCCCAGATAACAATGCGGAATCAGGTGTTCGCCAAGAGTTAGTCTTTGGTGCGGCAATTGTTGGTGATAAACGGCCGGTTCATTGGGAAAATAAATCAGAAGCAGCTGATTTCTTCGATTTGAAAGGCGATATTGAACGAGTGCTTTCATTAACCGCAGTTCGCAATGATCTCCAATTTGTGGCGAAACAATTCCCGGCATTACACCCGGGGCAATCTGCAGCGATTATGTTAGATGGTAAAGAGATCGGTTTTATCGGTACGGTTCACCCATCTATCGTGCAAAAACTCGGCATTAAAGGCAAACCAATCGTATGTGAAATTTTAGCTTCTGCAATTGCAGAGCGTCCTGTTGCACAAGCGGGTGAAATTTCTCGTTTCCCTGCAAATAACCGTGATATTGCGGTAGTGGTTGATGAAACGGTTCCAGCTGGTGAAGTGCTAGAAGTTTGCAGCCAAGCAGCTGGTAGTAAATTAGTGGCATTAAACTTATTCGATGTTTATCGAGGTGCAAATTTAGCTGAAGGTAAGAAAAGTTTAGCGATTAGTTTAACCGTTCAGGATAAAGAAAAAACCTTAGAAGAAAGTGAAATCAATGCTGTTATTCAAGCAGTATTAGCTGAATTGGCGACACGTTTCAATGCGGTACTTCGTGATTAATTATCAAATAAAATATGGCTGATGTTATATCAGCCATAAAAATAAATAAGGATCAATTATGGCACTTACCAAGATTGAAATTGCAGAAAATCTGGTAGAAAAATTAGGTTTAGAAAAGCGTGTTGCAAAGCAATTAATTGAACTATTTTTTGAAGAAATTCGTAGTTCTCTTGAAAATGGAGAGGAAGTGAAATTATCTGGCTTTGGTAATTTTTCACTTCGAGAGAAAAATGCTCGCCCGGGCCGAAATCCGAAAACAGGTGAAGATGTTGCTGTATCGGCTCGTAGGGTTGTCGTGTTTAAGGCCGGGCAAAAATTACGTGATCGTGTTGAGCAAGCAAACCCTGAATCAGAAACAAATTAAGTCTAAATGCTCAAATGGAGTATTCAATGAAATTAACTAAAAAATGGTTATCTTTAGGATTTATTTTAGCTAGTGTAATTGTATTATCTGGATGTTCTAGTTCAGACACTTCGGCTTCTAAAGCACAGGCAAGAAGTAAAATTTACCACTCGGCATATCATACAGATCTTGCTGATCCTATTATGGCAATTAGCCGTTTAAGTGAGCATCAACACGAGTGGAAAGGTACTCGTTATCGCTTAGGTGGTAATAATAAATCAGGTATTGATTGTTCGGGATTTATGCAAGTGACATTTAGAGATCTATTTGGGATTAGCTTGCCAAGAACAACGAAAGATCAAGCTAAAGAAGGCCAACGTATCTCTAAAAAAGATTTACGAACAGGTGATTTAGTATTTTTTAATACAGGAAGAGGCCCGAATGGCAAGCATGTAGGTGTTTATGTTAAAAAAGGGCAATTCCTACATGCTTCAACTAAAGGTGGGGTAATTTATTCAGATTTAGAATCACCTTATTGGTCAAAAGTATTCTGGCAGGCTCGCCGTTTATAATATAGGGCAATAAAATGCTGAAAAAAATCGGACAAGCGGTCGTTTTTGGACTTTTTTGTGCAATTTTAATTTTGTTTGTGGCTCCCCTTTTCCAAGGTAAAGGGAATACATTCCCATTAACGGCATTCAAACAACCAGATATAGTGAGTTATAGTGAGGCAGTTAAAATAGCGTCTCCTGCAGTTGTGAATGTGTATAGTCGAAATCTAAGTGATGATAATGAAGGATTCGAGGTAAAAAATCTAGGCTCTGGTGTCATCATGAGTAGTGATGGTTATATTCTCACAAATAAACACGTTATCGAGGGGGCTGATCAAATTGTTATTGCGTTGCAAAACGGTTTAATTTCAACTAATGCTCGGTTAGTTGGTGATGATTCATTAACTGATGTAGCAGTATTGAAAATTGATGCAGAAAATTTACCGACTATTCCGCAAAACCCGGAGAGAGCATTAGGGATCGGTGATGTTGTTTTAGCTATTGGTAATCCATTAAATTTAGGTCAGAGTACTACTCAAGGTATTGTTAGTGCAATTGGGCGTAAAACTTTAACAGAAAGTGGTAGACAGAATTTTATTCAAACAGATGTTTCTATTAATCAAGGCAATTCAGGTGGAGCATTGATTAATACTGCGGGCGAATTGATTGGTATTAATACATTACGATTTGGTAAAAATACCAATGAATTATCTGAAGGATTAAATTTCGCAATTCCAATTACGCTTGCAAACCAGATTATGAATAAAATTATTCGTGATGGTAGAGTTATTCGAGCCTATTTTGGTGTGAGTACAGATCTCCTTGATACTGCGAAAATGCAAGGCTATGAGAAAGGGGTAATTATTGCTAATGTAGATAAAAATGGTCCTGCGGCTCAAGCTGGTATTCAAGCTGGGGATTTAGTATTGAAAGTAGGAGATGTTGAGGCGCTATCGCCTTCTCAAATGATGGAAGAGTTGGCTGAAATGAGGCCTTATACTACAGTAAAAGTAGTAGTGCAGAGAGGAGAGCAATTGCTTGATTTTGATGTAACTATTACTGAATTAGAAGCACAATAAAGGTAAAAAATGGAAAATATTGTAATTACAGTAGATGGCCCTAGTGGTGCGGGGAAGGGAACATTGTGTCATGCTCTCGCAGAAAAGTTAGGCTTTAATTTCTTAGATTCCGGGGCGTTGTATCGCATTACAGCATTGAGCGCGGTAAAAAAAGGTGTGGCTCTTGATGATGAAGCAAAACTAGCCGAAATCGGACGTAACTTGGATATTCAATTTTTACCTGAAAACGGCGAAATCAAAGTGATTTTAGACGGTGAAAATGTTGGCGATCAAATCCGCACTGCACAGGCGGGTCAAAATGCGTCAAAAGTTGCCGCTTTTCCGTTAGTGCGAGAAGCATTATTAGAGCGTCAACGAGCTTTTAGTAGCGAAAAAGGCTTAATTGCAGACGGCAGAGATATGGGGACGGTAGTCTTTCCAAATGCTCAAATTAAGCTCTTTTTAGACGCAAGTGCGGAAGAACGCACAAAAAGACGTGTAAAACAGTTGCAAGAAAAGGGATTTAATGCTAACTTTGACGAGATTTTAGCCGAGATAAAAGAACGTGACTTTCGGGACAGAAATCGTGCGGTTGCCCCCCTTGTTCCGGCTAAAGATGCGTTGTTGTTAGATTCCACGCATTTATCTATTGATGATGTGATTAAACAAGCGTTAGACCACATCGCTCAATATATTAAAATTTAATTTTTTCGGTCTTACATAGGATTTGTTTGGCTTTTATTACCAACCCCGTTTAGCAGGATGTTAAATGGATGTTTATTATATAGAAGATTTATTATGTCAGAATTATCGTTTGCTCAACTACTTGAAGAATCATTTGCAGCTACACCACGTTTAGGTGATGTTGTTAAAGGTACTGTTGTTGCTATCCAAAAAGGTTTAGTGATTGTTGATACAGGTTTCAAATCTGAATCTGCAATTGACGCTTCAGAATTTACAAACGCACAAGGCGAATTAGAAGTTCAAGTTGGCGATGAAGTAGATGTTGTTCTTAAAGCTGTAGAAGATGGCTTCGGTGCAACAGTAGTTTCTCGTGGTGATGCAAAACGTAACGAAGCTTGGATTGCTTTAGAGAAAGCATTCGAAGAACAAGCTACCGTTATCGGTTTCGTAAATGGTAAAGTAAAAGGCGGTTTCACTGTTGAATTAAACGGTGTGCGTGCGTTCTTACCAGGTTCATTAGTTGATACTCGTCCGGTTCGTGATTCTTTAAACCTAGAAGGTAAAGAGTACGAGTTCAAAGTAATCAAATTAGACCAAAAACGTAACAACGTGGTAGTTTCTCGTCGTGCTGTTATCGAAACAGAAAGCAACCAAGATCGTGATGCAGTATTAGCGAACTTAGTTGAAGGTTCTGAAGTTAAAGGTACTGTTAAAAACTTAACTGACTACGGTGCATTCGTTGATTTAGGCGGTGTTGACGGTTTATTACATATTACTGATATGGCATGGAAACGTGTTAAACACCCAAGCGAAGTGGTTAACGTAGGTGATGAAGTTACTGTTAAAGTATTAAAATTCGATAAAGAGAAAACTCGTGTATCATTAGGCTTAAAACAATTAGGTCAAGATCCATGGGCTGTGATTGCTGAAAACCACCCAGTAAACAGCAAATTAACAGGTAAAGTAACTAACTTAACTGACTATGGTTGCTTTGTTGAAATTTTAGACGGTGTTGAAGGTTTAGTTCACGTTTCAGAAATGGATTGGACTAACAAAAACATCCACCCATCTAAAGTGGTTAACGTAGGTGATGTTGTTGAAGTAATGGTGCTTGAAGTTGATGAAGAGCGTCGTCGTATCTCATTAGGTTTAAAACAATGCAAAGCAAACCCTTGGGAACAATTCGCAGCAACTCACAACAAAAACGATAAAGTATCAGGTAAAATCAAATCAATCACTGATTTCGGTATCTTCATCGGTTTAGAAGGTGGTATTGACGGTTTAGTTCACTTATCTGACATTTCTTGGAATGTTTCAGGTGAAGAAGCAGTTCGTAACTACAAAAAAGGTGACGAAGTAGAAGCGGTTGTTTTACAAGTTGATGCAGTAAAAGAGCGTATCTCTTTAGGTATCAAACAGTTAGAATCTGATCCGTTCACAAATTTCCTAGATAGCACGAAAAAAGGCGCAATCTTAGAAGGTAAAGTTGTTGAAGTTGATGCAAAAGGCGTTAAAGTTGAATTAGACGGTGGCGTTGAAGCATTCATCCGCGCAAACGAAGCAACAGCTGAGCGTGTAGAAGACATCACTACAGTTATTTCTGTTGGTGATTCAATTGAAGCAAAATACACAGGTGTTGACCGTAAAGCTCGTGTAGTTAACTTGTCTGTTCGTGCGAAAAATGAAGCTGAAGAATCAGCAGCAATCGCACAAGTGAACAAAGAAGAGATTGCTGTACCAAATGCATTTGCTGAAGCTTTCAAAGCGGCTAAAGGTGAATAATTAGTACTTAACTAATCTCAAATGGGTATGTTTAATACATACCCATTTAAACTTAAGATGACAATTTTCAATACTTATTTAATAAGTAGGTATTTAAAGTTGAATTGATTCTAGCAGGAAGAATAATGACTAAATCTGAATTAATTGAGAGTTTAGCATCTAAAAATCCAAACTTACCGTTAAAAACGGTAGAGGGTGCTGTAAAAGAAATTTTAGAGCATTTAACCGCAACTTTAGAAAAAGCGGAAAGAGTAGAAATAAGAGGATTTGGTAGTTTCTCTTTACACTATCGTCAACCACGTTTAGGTCGTAATCCTAAAACAGGTGAGAGTGTATTACTAACAGCAAAATATGTGCCTCACTTTAAAGCGGGTAAAGAGTTAAAAGAGAGGGTAGATCTACTTTAAATAGTTATCTGAAGGAGATTATATGATTAAGTATATTTTAGGTCTTTTAATTGTTGTTTCTGTCGTGATTGTTACTATTACGATTGGAGCAAATAATGACCAGCTTATTACATTTAACTATATTGTTGCCCAAAGTGAATTGCGTCTATCCACATTAGTTGCTATTTTATTTGGCTTAGGGTTAATTTTAGGCTGGTTAGTGACAGGTATTTTCTATTTAAAAGTTAAACTTCAAAATATTGCATTAAATCGCCGTGTAAAACGTCAGACCCAGCAGATTACTGAATTAACTATCCCAAAGGTTGAATAATCAATGCTTGAACTATTGTTCCTTTTGTTGCCTATTGCTGCATTATACGGTTGGTATATGGGGCAGCGTAGTGCAAAAAAGGATCAAGAAACTGTCAATAATAAATTTTCCCGTGAATATGTCACGGGATTAAACTTTCTTTTATCCAATCAACAGGAAAAAGCGGTTGATCTTTTCCTTTCTATGCTACAAAAGCAAGAGTCTGAAAACCAGATTTCAACAGAATCCCAATTTGAAGCAGAATTAACATTAGGTAATCTCTTTCGCTCTCGAGGCGAAGTAGATAGAGCTTTACGCATTCACCAAGCATTAGTGAATAGCCCGGATTATTCTTTCGAGCAAAAATTGCTGGCAAAGCAACAACTTGCGAAAGATTTTATGGTTGCGGGTTTTTATGATCGAGCAGAGAATTATTATATTGCGTTAATAGACGAGCCAGAGTTTGCAACGCACTCTTTAGCTCAACTAACAATTATTTATCAAAAAACCCGTGAGTGGAAGAATGCGATTAATGTTTCTGAAAAATTATTAAAAATTGCCCCTGAAACAGATAAAATTCCACTTTCTCATTTCTATTGTGAATATGCTCAAGCGGTTAAATTTGACGATAAAAATGCATTTATTGAAGCCTTAAACAAAGCATTAGAATACTATCCTCAATCGACTCGAGCTTCAATGATGTTAGGCGATTTTTATTTAGAACAGGAAGAGTATCCTAAGGCGTTAATTTATTTTGAGCAAATTTTGCAGCAAGATCCTGATTATATCAGCGAAGTTTTAACCAGGGTTAAACGGGCATACCTCGCTCTAAATGATATGCATAGCTATGAATTATTTCTTATTAGAGCGAATCAAGTAAAGCATAATGGAAGTGTTGATATTGCATTAACAGAATTTATTGAAGAAAAAGATGGGATAAATGCGGCACATTCAAAACTATACCAACAATTAAGTAACCATCCTAATTTAATCACCTTCCATCGTTTTATTCGTTATCAAGCAGATTTTGCCGAAGAAGGAAGTGGTAAAGAGAGTTTGGTATTACTACATAATATGGTAGGTAATCAGATTAAACGTAGTTTCCAATATCGTTGCTTAAATTGTGGTTACCAAAGTTATCGTTTAATGTGGCATTGCCCATCTTGTAATCAATGGGAAAAAATTAAACCGATACAAAGTATCGATGGTCTTATCTGATAAAAATTAAGGAGTTCAGTATGAACAATAAAGTCATTGTTGCTTTAGATTATGAAACGGAACGTGAGGCATTGGAATTTGTTGACCTAGTTGAACCATCACTTTGTCGCTTAAAAGTGGGCAAAGAGATGTTTACAACATTGGGTACGAATTTTTTAAAACAACTGCACGACCGTAAATTCGATGTATTCCTTGATTTAAAATATCACGATATTCCAAACACAGTTGCCCGAGCAGTACGTTCAGCTGCTGATTTAGGCGTATGGATGGTGGACTTACACGCTTCAGGTGGTTTAAAAATGATGGAAGATGCGAAAAAAATCTTAGAACCGTATGGTAAAGATGCTCCATTATTGATTGCTGTGACGGTTTTAACCAGTATGGAAGATCTAGATTTATTACAAATCGGTATTAATGCCTCACCAATGGAGCAAGTAATTCGTTTAGCTCATTTAGCACAGCGTGCAGGGTTAGATGGTGTAGTCTGTTCCCCGCAAGAAGTAGAGGTATTACGCACACACTGTGGTAAAGACTTCAAATTAATCACTCCAGGTATTCGTCCTGAGGGTACTGATTTCGGTGACCAACGTCGAGTGATGACGCCAAAACAGGCAATAGAAACAGGTTCGGATTTCTTAGTAATCGGTCGTCCAATTACCCAAGCGGCAGATCCATTAGCGGTACTCAAATCAATAAATCAATCTATTAATGGTTAATAAATAAGGCGGAAATTTCCGCCTTTTTAAATGATACAAGCGATCGTATTTAAGGAAAAATTTGCAAATGACATTAGTTTATTCAACGGAAATAGGCAGAATTAAGCCAGAAATTATGAAAGAAGAACGCCCGAAGGGTGATGGAGTTGTACGCATTCAACGCCAAACCAGTGGACGTAAAGGTAAAGGAGTTTGTGTTATTACTGGGCTAGATTTAGATGATAAAGCACTTAACTCGCTTGCTTCAGAGCTGAAGCGTAAATTAGGCTGTGGAGGTTCATTTAAAGATGGTATTATTGAGATTCAGGGCGATAGTCGTGAACTTATTAAGCAAATTTTAGAAAGTAAAGGCTTTAAAGTAAAATTGTCCGGCGGCTAAAAAAATGGGGAAATCGTTTGATTTCCCCATTAACGTTTAATTATTTGAAAATAATGTCATTTTTCGGATCGTATTTATCTGCTTCAATCACTTTATTTTCTTCAAAGAATTTTTTCAGCATTTCCGCATCAATAAAGCCGGTATTTACATAAGTAGGGTGCTGCTTCAGTAATGGATAACCATCACCACCGGCTGCGACGTAGTCAGGTAAAGAAACTTTATAGGTTTTGTTTTCATCAAATGCTTTACCACCAATTTTTACATCAGAAATGGTTTTTGCATTACGATCAACTACCATTGAAATACCTGCAAACTGTGGATATGCACCTGTATCAACATCTTTCAATGCGATAGCCGTAATGGTATCTAACAACTCTTTGCCTTTTAAATCAACCGTTGCAATCATATTACCGAATGGTTGCACAGTCAGTAGGTTTTTATAGGTTACTTTTCCTTCCTCAATTGAAGTGCGGATACCGCCAGAATTCATAATACCGATGTCTGCTTTTACACGCTCCATTTGAGATTGAGCAATTAAGCGACCGAGATTGGTTTGATGGAAGCGAATATGTTCACGTTTACCGTCTAATAAGCCTTTAACGCTTCCGACCTCAATGTTCAGTTTTTGGTCGCCTTCATCTTGATATTTTTTGAGTAATTGATAAGTGGCTTCATCTGCTTTAATTTCAGGTTGGTAGAGTTGGTATTCTTTTGTACCATCTTCTTTTTTGATGGTTTTTTTCAAGTTTACAGGGATTAATTCATATTTTACTAAAGTTGTTTTGCCGTTTTTAAATTCAAAATCAGCACGTCCAACAAATTTACCCCATTCGCCTGCTTGAACAATCCAAGTGCCGTTTTGGTAATCCGGTTTACACTCTTCTCCCGGTGTGTATTTCGCTTTGAATTGGCCTTTATCATCAATACATACTGTATCGTGAGTATGTCCACCAATGATTAAATCGAAAGCTCCTTTATCTAAAGTGCGAGCCATTGTTACATCGCCCGGTGCATTAGTGCCGTGTTTACCATCAAAGTAATAGCCCATATGAGTTAGAGCAATACGCACATCCGGTTTTTCAGTTTTGTTAATTTCTGTAAGTGTTGTTTTTGCAGTTTCAATCGGGTTTTTAAATACCGCATTTTCAGTTACATCAGGATTACCTAATTTTGCAGTATCTTCTGTAGTTAATCCAACAACGGCAATTTTTAGACCGCCTCTTTCAAGAATAACGTAAGGTTTTACTATAGGCTTATCTGTTTTTTTATTAATAACATTCGCAGAAATAAAAGGGAATTTTGCCCATTGTTCTTGCATAGAAAGTACTTGGAGAGGGAAGTCAAACTCGTGATTACCTAACACCATTGCATCATAACCAACCGCATTCATACCCTCAATATCAGGGCGAGCGTTTTGCATATCCGATTCAGGCACACCGGTATTAACATCACCAGCATTTAATACTACGACTGAACCGCCTTTTTCTTCTACATCTTTGCGAATACCATCAATTAATGTTTTTTGTGCCGCTAAGCCATATTCACCTTTATCGTTTTGCCAAAAATGACCGTGTAGGTCATTGGTATGTAGCACAGTAAAACTGTAAGTTTTATCGGTTTCATACGCCATTGCAGAGACTGAGCCTAGAATAGCGAGAGAAAGTAATGTTTTCTTAAAGTTCATAGAAATACCTCAATAAGTATTAGTGTTATAACAGGGCATTAGAAGAATAAAACCAATATCCAAGTAATTGCCAGTAAAATCATTGATAAAAACACAGCAGCTGAACCAAAATCTTTTGCTCTACCGGACAGCTCGTGAAAGTCAGAACCAATGCGATCAACGACGGCTTCAACCGCACTATTAAGTAATTCAACAATTAAGACCAGCAATATTGTCCCGACTAGCAGTACTTTTTCAATATTCGTTTCACCAAGAATAAAGGCTAACGGAAATAGAATAATTGCACACCACAGTTCTTGGCGAAAGGCAGCTTCATTAATATAGGCAGCTTTTAAGCCTTTCATTGAATAATTTGTTGCATTAATAACACGCTGAAAGTCAGCTTTATTTTTAGGTTTCATAAGTTGTTATGATTAAGTGAATAAGTTAAACGTTATTGTACTGAAAGAAAAATTATCTTTAAGGGAATCTAGTATGAATAAAATAACTTAATCTGAAAATAGGAAAATCCAATTTTTTGCAAAAAAATTTAAAAAAATGACCGCTTGTTTATTCCATATTGGCCGATTTTCAGATAATCTACAAACCTATATTATTAGGTGGATAAATATTATTTATCCTTTTTTATTTTTTGTCTTACAGAAGTGAAATTCTTATGAGTAATTCATTATCTTCAAAAATTCTTGGCGGTAATCTTGTATTACGCATCGCCATTGGTTTGGTGCTAGGGGTATTACTGGCACTTATTAATAAAGATTGGGCGGTGAACGTTGGTGTACTAGGTCAATTCTTTGTAAAATCGCTCCGTGCTATTGCTCCTATTTTAGTGTTTGTATTAGTGTTATCTGCGATTGCAAATAAAGAAGTGGGATCAGACAGCAAATTAAAACCGATTTTAGTGCTTTATGTATTAGGGACTTTCTTGGCTGCATTAACAGCAGTTGTATTAAGTTTTATGTTCCCAACTACATTAGAATTAACTGCAAGTCCGGACGGTTTAGCACCACCGGAAGGCATCGGTCAAATTTTAAAAACGGTGATTTTTAACTTGGTAGATAATCCATTAACAGCATTAAGTAACGGTAACTTTATCGGTATTTTAGCTTGGTCTATCGGCTTGGGTATCGCATTCCGCCACGGTTCAGCAAGTTCAAAGATGTTCTTAAATGATTTAGCAAATGCAGTTTCATTTGTGGTTAAAGTTGTGATTGCGTTTGCACCTATCGGTGTATTTGGCTTGGTAGCAGAAACTGTTGCAGTAAATGGTTTAGATGCTTTTGAAGGCTATGCTCGCTTATTACTAGTATTAGTAGGTGCAATGTTATTTGTAGCATTAGTATTAAACCCATTATTAGTATTTTGGAAAATTCGCCGCAATCCATACCCTCTCACATTTACATGCCTACGTGAAAGCGGTGTCACCGCATTCTTTACTCGTAGTTCTGCTGCAAACATTCCTGTAAATATGAACCTGGCAAAACGTTTAGGTGTGCGTGATGAAATAGCTTCTGTTGCTATCCCTCTTGGTGCAAGCATTAATATGGCGGGGGCTGCAATTACCGTTACCGTATTAACGCTTGCAGCTGCATATACACAAGGTATTCAGCCAGATTTCACAACAGCATTATTATTAAGCGTAGTGGCTTCAATTTGTGCTTGTGGTGCATCAGGTGTTGCTGGTGGTTCATTGTTATTAATTCCATTAGCGTGTAGCTTATTCAACATTCCAAACGATATCGCAGCCCAAGTTATCGGCGTAGGCTTCGTGATTGGGGTAATTCAAGACTCGGTTGAAACCGCTCTAAATTCATCAACAGACGTATTATTTACCACTGCGGTAAGCTACTCTGAAGATCAAAAATAAGCAAACTAATTAATAAGGCAGACTTCGGTCTGCCTTTATTTTACTATTTTTGTGAGCTTGCTCGAAAAATTAAAAATCCTTTCTGAAAACAGACTGATAAAACGGCATACTTAACTAAAAATTGAGTAGCCTATGAATTTAGACCGTTTTTGTATTCTGCTGACGTTACTTCACTTACCAATTCTGTTTTTACCTAAAGCATTTCTGATATCAGGCATTCTAGCTGGGTGTATAGTGATATGTGTCGCTACGTTTTATCGCTCCCAATTAATGGCGTTATTGGGGATTTTTCTGTGTATTGGTTATTTTCAGATTATTCAAATAGTAAAAAATGCAGAAAATCTTACCGCTAGTAAGGCGAAGGTTGAATTTGAAATTACCCAAATTTTAAAACAAATCGATTACCAAAACGCCATCGCTAAATTGGAAAATGGCGATAAAATTTACCTAAATTGGCAAGCAGAACAACCGTTAGTTTTAAACCAACATTACCGTGCAGATTTAACTCTTCGTCCAATATCTGCCCGCAGTAATATCGGCAATTTTGACCGTCAGAAATGGTATTTCGCCCAACATATCTCAGGCACTGCAACTGTCAAAAAAGCAGAAAAATTAGAGACGGAAACTAAGCCTTTTCGCACAAAGTGGCTTAAGCGTGTAAAAACACAGATCTCAGAGCTGCCCACCCAAGGTTTAATACTCGCTTTAGCATTTGGTGAGCGAGCTTGGCTGAAATCATCGCATTGGGAAACCTTTCAAAAAACTGCTACAGCCCATCTAATTGCCATTTCAGGCTTACATATTGCGTTAGCAATGGCATTCGGTTTTTATTTTGCCAAAGGTGTCCAATGGTTGTTCTTAGCCTCTCGTATCTCACTTTTACAAGCGGTCGGATTTTCTCATTTATTTACCAAAATTTTCGGGTTTATATTTGCTTTTGGTTACAGCTATTTAGCCGGTTTTTCTGTACCGACTGTCAGAGCATTGTTTGCAATCAGCTTGGTTTTGCTTTGTCAATTTAGTCGTCGCCATTACACTCCTTGGCAATTTTGGTGGCGGGTGGTGACATTATTGATTGTGCTTGACCCACTGACTTTACTTTCAGACAGTTTTTGGTTATCAATTCTAGCCGTTGCCAGCCTGATATTTTGGTATCAATTTTTCCCACTTTCACGTTTTATCAGCTCAGAAACTTGCAAAAAATTAGCGAAATGTAACCGCTTGTTACTTTCATTATTGCACCTGCAAATCGGTATCTGGTTGATTTTTTCCCCTATCCAACTCTATTTTTTCCAAGGTGTTTCGCCCTTTGCCTTAATTGCCAATTTGCTGATTGTTCCGCTTTATAGCTTCCTGCTTGTACCCCTGATTTTATTTAGCTTATTGAGTGATAATCTCTTTTCCACTTGGCAACTTGCCGATTGGCTCAGTCAAGGCAGCTTAGCATTGCTCGCTCCGTTCACCGATTTTTGGTGGGATCTAAGTTATTGGCAACAATGGCAATTGCTGTCTGTTAATTTATTGATTTTATTGCTGATTTATTGCAAAGCCTATACTTTACCTTATCTCAAATGGCTACAAGCTGTAGCGATAGCATTACTGTTTAATTTGAGTTTTTATCTTAATCTGCTTTTGCCACAGCCGAAAACAGAATGGATTACCTTTGATGTCGGGCAAGGGTTAGCGATAGCATTGATTTACGAAGGCAACAAAGCGGTTATTTATGATAGTGGGGCAAGTTGGCAATCTGCTGACGGTTCCGTCAATTCAATGGCAAAAAATGAATTATTGCCTTATTTCATTCGCCGAGGCATTTCGGTTGAGGCGATTTTTCTGAGCCACGATGATAATGATCATTCAGGCGGTATTACCGATCTGCTAAAAACTTATCCAAATGCTAAATTTATCAGTTCAAGCCGAACGACTTATCAAGATAGGCAACCGGAACCTTGTATTAAAGGGCAACAATGGCAATTGGGGCAATGGCAGTTAGAGGCTATGTATCCTGAAAAAATCGTGGAGAAAGCGAAAAATCAGGACTCTTGCGTTATTTTAGCGAAAAATGACCGCTTGCAAATACTATTAACTGGGGATTCGGGAGCAGAACAAGAGCGGCAATTTGCCTCTGAAGTTGGAAAGGTTGATTTCCTGCAAGTAGGGCATCACGGTAGTAAAAGTAGTACGAGTGAAACTTTATTATCTTCAACACAGCCACAGGTCGCAATCATCTCAAGCGGTCGTTGGAATCCTTGGCAATTGCCTAATAAACAAGTGATGGAGCGTTTAGAACGTCGAAATATAAAAGTATTCAATACAGCGGAAACCGGAATGATAAGAATAAAATTCAAACAAGCGAACTTTAAAATAGAACAAGCACGAGGAGAGTACTCACCTTGGTATCGAGGCTTTATTAAATAAAGAGCCAGTAGATACTGGCTCATTAAAATTAGATATTGACAGAAACATCAGCTTTTACACGGCAACTACAAGCTAACACATAGCCCTGTGCGATTTCTTCAGGGGTTAGCTCGCCTGTTTTTACGACCTCATATTCGCCACTGATAACTTGTGTTTTGCATAATCCGCATAACCCGGTGCGACAACCTGAAATAACAGCTTGTTCTTGAGCTTCCAAGGCAGCTAATAGCGTCATACCAACAGGCACTTCTGCTTTAATTTGAGAAATACCATTAATTGTTAATGTCGTTTTCTCATCTGAACTAATTGCACTGGCTAATGCTGTGTCAAAGAATGCTTCGGTGAAGAAACGCTCTTCGGAACCACCTAGTGATAAAACAATTTCTTTCAATGCATCCATATAGGCTTGCGGACCACAGGTCATTACGGTGTAATCTGCGATATGTGGTACGGCTTTGGCAACAATTTCTTTGCTAATTCGTCCTGCCTCAAAACCTTCAGAGGCATCAACAGATGCATTCATTACTAGATTAAAATGAGGATATTGTGCTTTCAACTCCGCCCATTCCTGTTTAAAGATGACATCCTCAGGAGAATGTACACTGTGAATAACAGTAACCTTTGTTTCAGGACGATTTTTTAATAACCAGCGAGCCATTGACATAATTGGGGTAATGCCACTGCCTGCCCCCACTAATAAATAGTGGTCTGCAATGACGTGCTGGCAAGAAAATTCGCCCATTGGGTTTGAAAACCACACCTGATCCCCTACTTTTACTTCATTATTTAGCCAAGTTGAGCCCACACCGCCTTCAATTTCACGTACGGTAATGGAGACAAAACGACTTTCCCCCGGTGTGGAAGATAGTGAATAAGCACGAGTAATATGTGGTGTATTTTTTATACTTACTAACGCATATTGCCCCGCTTGGTAAGGGTAGAAGTCTTGGGCAATAAAATGGATAGTTGTTACGCCAGGGGCTTCTTTTACAATAGAATGAACTTGTAATTCATTGATACATAATGGGTTTTTATTTGTATTTGCCATTTTTAATATTCCTCGTTACAAGCGGTTATTTTTGGCAATTTTTTGCAAAAAACGACCGCTTGTCTTTGCAACTATTTATTGATGATATGACCAAAATCCTGTTCCGGTGTTGTTAAACCGCTTAAACCGAATTTTTCGTGTAATAACGCCATTACATTATCATTTAAGAAAGCCGGTTTGCTCGGGCCTGAATACACATTTTTAACACCTAAAGCAAGTAATGTTAGCAATACAATAATTGCTTTTTGTTCAAACCAAGATAGCACGATAGAAAGTGGTAATTCATTTAAGCCGATACCAAGTTTTTGTGACAATGTTACTGCAAGCATAATGGCTGAATAAGTGTCGTTACATTGACCAGCATCTAATAGACGAGGTAAGCCACCATCAATAGTACCAAAATCTAATTTATTGAAACGGTATTTACCGCAACCGAGAGTTAACACGGCAGTATCTTTTGGCAGGGCATAAGCTAAATCTGTATAGTAATGACGTTCTTCTTTATCGCCATCACAACCACCAATAACGAATACATGGCTCAGTTTACCTGCTTTTACTAAATCAATTACCGCATCTGACGCATCAATTAACGTTTTACGACCGAAACCTACAGTAATGTAATGTTCTAACTCCGAATAAGGGAAACCATCACAAGCTAAGGCTTTTTCAATTGCTGGAGTAAAATCGTGATCATCCAAGTGTGTTACGCCCGGCCAACCTACGATATTACGTGTAAAAATACGGTCTGCGTAATTACCCACATTTGGATCGATTAAGCAGTTGGATGTCATAATGATGGCACCAGGGAAACGAGCAAATTCTTTTTGCTGATTTTGCCAGCCTGAACCATAGTTCCCAACCAAGTGTTTGTATTTTTTTAGTTCTGGATAACCGTGGGCAGGAAGCATTTCACCGTGAGTATAAATATTAATACCTTTACCTTCAGTTTGTTCTAAAAGTTCTTTAAGATCTTTTAAGTCGTGACCTGAAATTAAAATACATTTACCTTTTACCGGACGAATATTCACGTTTGCTGGCACAGGGTTACCAAAATGTTCTGTTTCACCCGCATCTAACAATGCCATAACCTTAAAGTTCATTGCACCGATGGCTAATGCTTTCTCAAGTAATTCATTTAAATCACTTGGTTGAGTACCTAGCCAGGACATAAATTGGTGATATTCAGTATGAATTTCGCTGTCAAATTTATCTAATACATAAGCGTGTTCAAGATAGGCCGCTGCACCTTTTAAACCATATAAGCATAATAAGCGTACACCATGTGCCTCTTCGCCAATTTCAGCACGATCGATATCTAACGCAAATGCTTTTGCTTGTTCGGCTAGTTGATCAATTGAAATTCCTTTTAATTCAATGTGGGCTAATGGGTGATCAATATTGGTATTAGGTGCAATTTCATTAATTGCTTTGATTAATTCGTTACGATAAACGAGGGCTTGCTGTGCATAACCGACAATTCGGGCGGAATCAAAATTTACATTCGTTAATGTTGCAAAAAATGCACGGGGTGCAAATGCATCAGCTTCAAGATTAATAATATTAAATTCACGTGCTTTTAGTGCCCAAGCAGATAAGCTATGTAACGTAGCAATAAGTAAATCTTGTAAGTCAGACGTTTCTGCTGTTTTCCCACACATACCTTGAGAAAAGCTACAGCCATTACCCACAGGGGTAACCATTGTTTGTTCACATTGAACGCAATACATACATCACTCCAAATTAAATTTAAATAAAAATAACTCTCAATAACCAACTAAAATAGTGGGTTTTTACTGGGAACAATAATAAGATTAGGTGTGAAGAATAAAAAGTAAGATTTTAAAGAAATGCACAAAAATTTGATTTAGTTCAATAGAATTACTTATTCTTAGGTAGGATTTAACTGTTTGTTTTTATTAAGAATAATTAATAATAACACTTGAGATGGTATAAAGGTGAGCTTTACTCACCTTTTAGCCCAAGTTTAGGGGAGATCATTTATCGCATTCGGATTTTTATTGATAAACATTGCATCACCATAGCTGAAAAAACGATACTGTTTTTCAACCGCGTGGGCGTAGGCGTTCATTGTATTTTTGTAACCAGCGAAAGCGGAAACTAACATAATCAGCGTAGATTCCGGCAGGTGGAAATTGGTGACTAACGCATCCACCACTTTGAATGTTTTGCCCGGGTAGAGGAAAATGGAGGTGTCCGAGAAAAACGGAGCGATTAGTTTGCCCTCTTTATCTGCAGCTTGGGCGGCACTTTCCACTGAGCGAACAGAGGTTGTTCCTACCGCAATCACTCGCTTGCCATTAGCTTTGGTAGCGAGGATTTTATCCACCACTTCTTGGCTCACTTCCGCATATTCAGCGTGCATTTTATGCTCTTCAATAGTATCTACCCGCACAGGTTGGAATGTGCCGGCTCCAACGTGAAGTGTAACAAACGCAGTCTCTACACCTTTTGCTTTGAGTTTTTCAAGCATTGCATTATCAAAATGCAAACCAGCGGTTGGAGCTGCAACAGCCCCTAATACTTTACTGTAAACGGTTTGATAACGCTCTTGGTCTGTATCTTCATCAGGGCGGTCGATATACGGCGGTAATGGCATATGTCCGGCTTGTTGTAACAAATCGAACAGAGGCTGTTCAGCAGAAAATGCCAGTTCGAATAAGGTGTCGTGGCGAGCCACCATTGTGGCAGTGAAACCGTTGCCTTCGCCCAATTTGTCTTCCCCGAAAATCAGCTCTGCTCCCTCTTTGGGGGCTTTGGAGGCTTTAACGTGAGCCAAACAGCGATGTTCGTCTAATACTCGCTCCACCAAGGCTTCCACTTTGCCGCCACTTGGTTTACGACCATAAAGGCGAGCCGGGATCACTCGGGTGTTATTGAAGATCAAAAGATCGCCCTCATTAATGTGGTCGTATAAATCAACAAATTGTTGATCAGCAAACTTGCCGGTTTCGCCGTTTAAGTGAAGCAGGCGGCTGGCAGAGCGTTCAGCGGTAGGGTAGCGAGCAATCAGCTCATCGGGTAAATCAAAATGGAAATCTGAAACTAACACGGTGATTTTATTCTCTATCTTATAAAAATGGCGGAGATGATAGCATAAAAAAAAGTACAAGTCAGAAACCTGTACTTTTTGAATTTGTAAATTTTTCTCGAAATTTAACCGCTTACTTCAGCTTCGCAATTGCCCAATCCAGCCCCGAATTGAAATCTTCCGTTAAGTTTGGTCTTAGCTGTTCGAGTAAATCAATCAGCACCTTTTTATCTGGGTGAGTGAGGTTGATGTGTCCCACTTTTCTGCCGGCTCGAACGTCCTTTCCGTACCAGTGGAGTTGGCTAAATGGTAGGTTTAGCCATTGGTTTGAGTGTTCAATGCCGATTAAGTTAACCATCACACTTGGGGCGATTTGTTTGAGTTCAGGGGTAGGTAAATCAAGCAATGCTCGCAGGTGTAACTCGAATTGGCTGATAGAACATCCGAGTTGCGTCCAATGTCCGCTGTTGTGAACACGAGGGGCGAGTTCGTTAATCAATAATTTATCGCCCACAATAAAACATTCCATTACCATCACGCCGACATAATCCAACTCTTGCATTACCGCACCGAGCATTTGTTCGGCTTGTTGTTGGTAAATGGCTTGGTTGGGTAAATTCACGTCAGAAACCGAATAACGTAAAATACCGTTTTGCTGTAAATTGTGTGAAATTGGGTAGAAACGGGTTGAGCCGTCACGGAATCTTGCCCCGACTACGGAGATTTCGCCATCAAACGGAATAAATTTTTCTGCAATCACTTCACCGAATAAATCAGGCGTAATTTGGCTGATAGAATCAGCGGTTACAATCCATTGACCTCGTCCGTCATAGCCACCTGTACGGCGTTTTACTACTACTTTTTCACCGATATTTTGGAAAATGTGTTGCCATTGCTCGGCACTTTCTACTAACTGCCACGGTGAAGTCGCAAGATTCAGTTGGTCAAGCAACGATTTTTGAGTGAATCGATCTGCTAAACGCCCAAATACATTTAAATTCACAAAGTTTTTATGATTGCCTAAAAGCTGGGTTAAAGGCGTATCCGCCCAACGTTCAATTTCAGCGGTAATAATACTATTTGGCTCAATATCAAACACAGGAGCGTCAAAAGCAAGTGGTTTCACTTCGATATCAAGCGGTGCACCTGCATAACGCAACATTCTGCCTAATTGACCATTGCCTAATACGTAAACAGGAGGGTAGATAGCACTTTTTTGCATATAATGTTCTCGAATTTAGAAATAATCTGATAGAGGTTTATCTAGTTGTTGATTGAGTAATACCATCAATTTAATGCGGGCTTTTTGTCCGCTTAAACCTTTGGTAAAAATAATGCCTTGCTGCTTGAGCTGCTTTCCACCGCCTACATAATCATACACATCTTGAGTAATGCCGTTGAAAGCACGGGAAACAATAACAACAGGAATATTTGCTTTTACTAAAGCGGCTACACCATCAAGACAGCTTGGGGGCAAATTACCTGCACCGAGTGCCTCAATCACTACGCCATCACAACGACTCTCGGCGAGTTTCTCAAGTAAGAAACTATCCATTCCTGCATAGGCTTTGAGTAATTGAACGTTCGTTTTAGTGAGCTGATTAATAGGAAAACGCTCGTAAGCGGTCAATTTTTGGAAAAAAATTACCGATTCTTTCGTGACCAAGCCACAAGGTCCAAATGTTGGCGTTTGGAAAGTGGCAACATTGGTCGTGTGAGTTTTGGTTACAAATTTTGCATTATGGATTTCATCATTCATTACAACCAGAACGCCTTTATCTCGGCTTTCTTCATTTAGGGCAACTAAAATTGCACTTTGTAGATTGATTAAGCCATCAGCCCCTAATTCATTACTTGAACGCATAGCCCCTGTAATTGCAATTGGCACATTTACATTTAAGGCTAAATCGAGGAAATAAGAGGTTTCTTCTAAGGTATCTGTGCCGTGTGTAATCACAATGCCATCAACATTTTCTTCGTTTACAGCTTTCCCTATACGAGTTTTTAGCTGTTCCCAGTGCTCAATATTGATATGCGGGGAGGGAATATTAAACAAGGATTCTTGTACCAATTTTGCAGGGTGATTTAGGCGTTCTAACGCACTTAATAATGGATTTTCAGCAGAAGGAGAGACTTTGCCGTCTTCTCCTTCTTTCATTGAAATTGTGCCACCTGTGTGGATAATTAATAATTTTTTAGACATTTGTAAAAAGTGATTATTCAGTACGAGGATCTGGGTTATCTAACACCATTTGAGTTTGTGTTTGGCGGAAGTGATGTAATTTTTCCGCAATTTCAGGATTGAAAGCCGCTAAAATTTGTGCCGCTAATAAGCCCGCATTTGCTGCACCCGCCGGGCCTATGGCTAGTGTACCGACAGGAATACCTTTCGGCATCTGTACGATAGAATAAAGGCTATCAACACCACTTAGCATAGAGCTCTTAACAGGTACACCTAGCACAGGCACAATGGTTTTAGCTGCGATCATACCAGGTAAATGAGCTGCACCGCCTGCACCGGCAATAATGACTTTGTAGCCATTCGCTTGTGCATTTTCTGCAAAGGAAAAAAGTTTATCAGGTGTGCGATGAGCAGAAACCACCTCAACATGATAGCTCAAACCAAATCGGTCTAGTATTTGAGTGGCTTCAGACATCGTTGCCCAATCACTTTTTGACCCCATAACAATGGCAATTTCAGCTTTCTTCGACATTTTAGTTCCTTATTCTGATAATGTAAAACGCCGTGATGATACCATATAAAGCAAACGTTTGCTTAGCTATTTGATATAATAAAGCCAAATTTTAGGGCTGTTATCTGTTGGTTAAAATATGATATAATCGACAACCACTTTTATTTTTGTTAAATCTAATCATCGGAGATATAAATGACGAGTAGTATAAATAAACGTTCAGTAATGACGCTTTTTTCGGATAGAAATGATATTTACAGCCATCAAGTGCGTATTGTATTAGCGGAAAAGGGTGTTCCTTATGAAATTGAGAACGTTATGCTAGGTAGTATTTCTGAAGATTTATTAGAATTAAACTCCTATGGCAATATTCCAACTTTAGTTGATCGTGAGTTAGTATTATTTAACCCTCGTATCATTATGGAATATTTAGATGAGCGTTTTCCACATCCACCATTAATGCCTGTTTACCCAGTTTCTCGTGGTCAATGCCGTTTGAACATTTATCGTATCGAACAAGATTGGTATGCTCAAATTGATTTAGTAAATAAAGATCCTGAATCGGCAGAAGGTAAAAAAGCATTAGCACAGCTAAAAGAAGATATTTTAGCATTAGCACCTGTTTTTGCAGCTAAACCTTATTTTATGAGTGATGATTTCAGCCTTGTTGATTGTTACATTGCCCCATTATTATGGCGTATGCAACTATTAGGCGTGAAATTTACGGGTGCGACAGCAAAACCAATTAACACTTATATGACGAGAGTGTTCCAGCGTGATAGTTTTATTCAATCTGTTGGTGGTGAAGCTCCAAAACATTTAATGGATGATAAAGATTAATGAAACCGTTAAGACCTTATCTTTATAATGCTTATTACAACTGGATTATTGATAACGATAACACACCCTATTTATTGGTAAATGCGGAATATCCCGATGTTGATGTGCCGGTTGAATTTGTAAAAGAAGGAAAAATTATTCTAAATATTTCTTCTCGCTCAATTGGGCAATATGTGGCAACCGATGAATACATTGGTTTTAGTGCTCGTTTTCAAGGAATGTTAAGAAATATTCATATTCCTTTTGGTGCAATGGAAGCTATTTACGCTCAAGAAACGGGTGATGGTATTATGTTCCAGGAAGAAGAATATTACAGTGCGGAGAGCTATCAAGTTCGTACTCATATTGAAAAATCTCCAAAGCCAAAAGTGAAAAAAGCATCTAGTTTAAAGCTAGTTAAATAGCATTATCCTCCAAGCTACAAGCGGTTAAATTTAGCTGATAATTTGCAAATATCAGTCAAAATTTGACCGCTTGTTTGTTTCGTAAACAAAAGAATTAAATTCCACTTGCACTCTTTTCTAAAATTGCTTATCTTATTATCACTTTGTACTCTTGTGATAGTACATTAATATATTTATTAAGGAGAACCTATGAAATTCCGTAAAACATTATTTGTTACCTTATTAAGCACTTTATCCGTTGCAGCATTTAGCCAAGATCAAGTGCAGAATGTTGCAATTACAGCTATTGTTGATCATCCAGCTTTAGACTTAATTCGTAAAGGTGTAGTTGAAGAGTTAGAAAGAGAAGGTTTCGTTGATGGTAAAAATATTAAAATCAACTATCAATCAGCACAGGGTAGTACGGCAACTGCTGCACAGATAGCACGTAAATTTGTAGGTGATAAAGCTGATATTATCATTCCGATTACGACGCCCTCTGCACAACCAGTGGTTGCGGCAACGCGTTCTATTCCGATTGTATTCTCAGGTGTAACAGATCCAATTGCCGCAAAATTAGTAAAATCATGGGGGCCGACAGAGACAAATATAACAGGAATTTCAGACCATAAACCAATTGCACCACAAGTAAAGTTAATTCAAACGTTAGTACCTGAATTAAAATCAGTAGGTTATGTTTATAGTGCGGGTGAAGTGAACTCTACAATTGTATTGGAAGAATTAAAAGAAGAAGCAAAAAAACAAGGAATTAATGTTGTTCCTGTTGCAGTTCAGCGTAGTGCAGATATTGGTACAGCTGCTCGCAGCTTAAATGGTAAAGTGCAAGCTATTTATATTTCAGAAGACAATGGTGTTGTGTCTGCCTATGAAGCTTTGCATAAAGCAGCATTAGAAGCAAAAATCCCTGTAATTGCAGCAGATTGTAATACTGTTTCTCGTGGCGCTATCGCTGCTTATGCGGTAAATCAATATGATATTGGTGTTGCAACAGGTAAAAGTGCAGCTCGTGTATTAAGAGGTGAAAAAGCTGGCTCAATTCCAACTCAAGAAGTCAGCAAATTAGAATTATCTATTAATACTAAAACAGCAAAAGAGTTAGGCATTAATGTTGCAGAAAATTTATTGAAAGAAGCAAAAGAAACTTTTTAGTTTAAGTTAAATAAATGTTGCTTTTTCTGCATTTAATATAGTAGAGTTAAGAAAGTAGGTCGTCATACCTACTGACTTAATACCATAAATAAAATCATTAACTAATAAAACGGAGTATGTTATGGGATGGATCGCAGCAATTATCGTTGGTGCTATTATCGGTTGGTTAGCATCAATAGTGATGAAAAGTGAAGGTGGACTTTGTAAAAATATCATTGTAGGTATTGTTGGTTCATCTCTAGGTCGTTGGTTATTTGGCGACGTGTTAGGCATTGGCTCTGCATATAAAGCAGGAGATTTCAACATAGTTGGTATTTTCTTTGGTGTATTAGGTGCAGCACTGTTAATTTTTATCTTAAGAAAACTGAACATTTTTGATTAAAAACAATCCATAAAAAACAAGCAGTTATTTAAATAATTGCTTGTTTTTTTATATATAATCTCTTTGTTCCTGCATAAGCTGCGAGAAAAACTCAATTAAAACTCTGATTTTAGGAGAAAGATAACGGCGATTAGGGTAGAGTAGGCTGATTTGTAGTGAGTCTTGCTTTAAGAATGGCATAATTGGCACTAGCTCTCTATTTTTGAGTTCTTCTTTTATCAAAAACTTAGGGATATTGATAATCCCCAACCCTGCTTTTGCCATTTGTACTAACGCATAGCCATTATTACTATAAATTTTTCCCTCAGGCTTAATACTATTTTTTTGCCCTTGCTGAGTGAATTGCCATTGTGGGTGATATTCATAAAGCAAACAGCCTCGTTTACTGAGTTCTTCTAAACTTTTAGGCTCGCCATTTCGGGTTAAATAGTCAGGTGAAGCAACTAGCATTAAGTGCGAATCAGCAATTTTTTTTGCCACAATAGAGCTATCAGCTAGGCTACCGATACGCAAGACTAGATCGAAGCCTTCAGCAATTACGTCAACCCGCCTATCGCTAAATTCGATATGAAGTTCCAAATTAGGATAACTTTCCATAAATTTCCCTAAATAAGGAGCAATAAAGCGAGAACCAAAATCCATTGGTACAGACATTGTGATTTTACCTTGCAAGGTTGAGCTAATATTACTCACACTTGCTTCAGCATCTTTCAATTCGTTTAAAATAGGCAAACAACGATGGTAATAGAGCAATCCTGCTTCCGTAGGGGTGATTCTTCGAGTAGTACGTTGCAGTAAACGTACATTCAGATGTTCTTCTAATTGTGCAACTAATTTACTCGCCATTGGCAATGATATTTGGGCTTGTTGTGCGGCTTGAGTAAAACTTTGGGTTTCAACTACTTTGCAAAATAGACTGATTGCGTTTAGTTTGTCCATTTTCTCTCTTCTTTATGTTGTAATTTCTGTTAAGGCTTGCTATCGTAAAAATAGTATATTGAAAAATCAATTAAAAAAGAAATAATTTCAAGATAATCTGAATAATTATTAAAAATTAGGTAATAAACTATGGGAAAATCACTCGTTATTGTGGAGTCTCCAGCTAAGGCGAAAAAAATTAATCAATATCTCGGTAGCGACTATGTTGTGAAATCCAGTGTAGGGCATATCCGTGATTTACCGAAAAGCGGCAGTGATGAAAAAACGGAAAAAGCAAAGCCGATTTCAACTAAAGGGTTGAGTGTAACAGAAAAAGCAAAAGTAAAGGCAGAAAAAGAACGTACAGCTTTAGTGAAACGTATGGGAATCGATCCATACAACGGCTGGAAAGCGAACTATCAGATTATGCCTGATAAAGAAAAAGTAGTATCTGAATTAAAATCACTGGCGAAGAAAGCAGACCATATCTATCTGGCAACCGACTTGGATAGAGAAGGGGAAGCGATTGCGTGGCATTTGCGTGAGATCATTGGGGGTGATGATAGCCGCTTTAGCCGAGTGGTCTTTAATGAAATTACCAAAGATGCAATTAAAAAGGCATTTGAAGATCCGCAGCCGCTAAATATTGACCGTGTTAATTCTCAACAAACTCGCCGCTTTTTAGACAGAGTGGTAGGCTTTATGGTATCGCCATTACTGTGGAAAAAAGTTGCTCGTGGCTTATCCGCAGGGCGTGTGCAATCTGTCGCGGTGAAATTATTAGTTGAGCGAGAGCGTGAAATTAAAGCTTTCCAAAGTGAAGAATTTTGGACCATTTTAGCCAATACGCAAATTAATCGTAAAAAATTACCGCTTGAATTGGCGGCTTACAAAGGTAAAAAATTCTCAGCGAAAAATGAAGAAGATGCGAATGTTGCGGTTCAAGCATTAGAAAAAAGTGATTTTATTGTTTCTAATATTGAAGCAAAAGAGACCAGTTCTCGAGCATCTGCTCCATTCATTACTTCATCGTTACAACGTACCGCAAGCACACGTTTAGGCTTTGGGGTAAAGAAAACAATGATGTTGGCTCAACGTTTGTATGAAGCGGGTTATATTACCTATATGCGTACCGACTCTACAAACTTAAGCCGTGAAGCTCTGGCGATGGCTCGTGGTTATATTGAAGATAACTTTGGGGCAAATTATTTGCCAGAGAAAGCCAATGTGTATCGCAGTAAAGATAATGCACAAGAAGCCCACGAAGCCATTCGACCATCTGATGTGAATGTAAAAATGGCTGATTTAAAAGGTATGGATAAAGACGCTGAACGTTTATATGACTTAATTTGGCGTCGTTTCTTAGCTTGCCAGATGTTGCCTGCACGCTACGATTCTACTTCATTAACTGTTCGTGCCGGAGATTATGAATTAAAAGCGAGCGGACGTGTAATGCGTTTTGATGGTTGGACGAAAGTATTGCCGGTACAAGGGAAAAATCCTGAAGATCAAGAATTACCGGCAGTAGAACTTCATCAAAAACTCAAACTTGATGAAGTCGTGCCAAGCCAGCACTTTACCAAACCGCCTGCACGTTTTAATGAGGCTTCATTAGTTACAGAGCTTGAAGAGCGTAAAATTGGTCGCCCTTCAACTTATGCTTCAATTATTTCGACCATTCAAGAGCGTGGCTATGTTCGCACTGAAAACAAACGTTTTTATGTGGAAAAAATCGGTGAGGTAGTTACCGATCGTTTAAATGAATCTTTTAAAGATTTAATGAATTACGACTTTACTGCCAATATGGAAGAAGTTTTAGACCAAATTGCAGAAGGTAATAAAAACTGGAAAGATGAATTAAATACATTCTTTAAGCATTTTTCTGAAGAGCTAACCCAAGCGGAATTAGATGAGCTTGAAGGAGGGATGAAGCCAAACAGCATTGTGCCGACAGATATTGATTGTCCGACTTGTGGCAGAAAAATGGCTATCCGTACCGCTTCTACAGGGGTTTTCTTAGGTTGTACAGGCTATGCGTTACCACCAAAAGAGCGCTGTAAAACTACGATGAATTTAATTCCGGAAGCAGAGTTGTTAAATGTACTGGATTCTGATTCAGAAGCTAAAGCATTAATGGCTCGTAAGCGTTGCCCGAAATGTGATTCTGCGATGGATAGTTATGTAATTGACGCAGAACGTAAATTACACGTTTGCGGAAACAATCCAAACTGCGATGGTTATATTGTGGAACAAGGCTCATTCAAAATTAAAGGTTATGATGGGCCTGTTGTAGAATGCGATAAATGTGGTGCGGATATGCACCTAAAATTAGGTCGTTTCGGCAAATATATGGGCTGTACGAATTGCGATAACACTCGCAAAATTTTGAAAAATGGTGAGGTGGCTCCGCCAAAAGAAGATCCGATTGCCTTCCCTGAACTTAAATGCGAAAAAGCCGATGCTTATTTTGTATTGCGTGACGGAGCAAGCGGTGTCTTTATGTCGGCACACAATTTCCCGAAAGTGCGTGAAAGCCGAGCCCCGAAAGTGGCAGAATTAGCTAAATATCGTGATCGCCTTCCGGAGAAATTACAATATCTTGCTGATGCTCCACAACAAGATCCTGAAGGAAACGAGACGATTATTCGCTTTAGCCGTAAAGAAAAACGCCAATATGTAACCTCAGATAAAAACGGTAAGGCAACTAAATGGATTGTTGATTACGTTGATGGTAAGTGGGTAGAGCGCTCAAAATAATCATTAATTAAACCTACAAGCGGTTAAATTTCTTTTATATTTTGCAAATTGCAAAAAACTAGAAAAATTTAACCGCTTGTTTTTTGGGATTTAATTATAGATTTTGAATAAGTTCATCAATGGTTTTGCTTAATTTATGGCGGTCGTGGCGATAATAAACATCATCAGCCGATAAGTTTTTACGCAGCGTTTGAATATGCGATGGAAGTTCTGATTGCTCATCATCAGTTGTAATCACACCGTTTATGCGAGATTGCCCGATACAGTTCTCAATCCATTCAACTCGCTGGTTAAGTGATAAATTCCCGGCAGGTCCGTGTTCTTGCCCGATGTTATCAATAAAAATGACTCTAGCTTGGCTTTGACTAATAGCTTGAGCAATATCCGAAACCAGCAAATTCGGCATAATACTGGTAAAAAAACTGCCCGGACCGAGTAGTATTAACTCTGCTTCTTGAATAACAGAAATCGCTTCTGGTGTACCTGATACAGGTGTATCTAGCTCTAAATGATGAGGTATTTCGGTCAGTGCATCAATTTGCACTTCGCCGAAAACTTTTGTGCCACATTGTAACTCTGCAATTAAATGAACAGGTGTTTCCGACATCGGAATAAGCTTTGATCTGACGTGTAGCAAATCTCGTACAAGGTTAATTCCATCAAGCGGTCTAATTTGCATATTTTCGAGGGCGGTAAGAATAAGATTACCGAGGTTGTGTCCGCTTAGTTCGCCAGTTCCACCGAAACGATATTCAAAAAGGCGAGAGGCCACTGTAGGTTTTACAATGATTTGACTCAAACAGTTGCGTAAATCCCCCCAAGCAATCACTCCTTGTTGAGAGCGAATACGCCCTGTTGATCCTCCGTTGTCAGTAGTTGCAACAATACCTGTAAGCCGTTCTTTTAAAAATGGTAAGGCAGAGAGTAATCGCCCTAAACCGTGCCCCCCACCTAAAGCGACAACGGCATTTAGTTGGTTAAGATGATGATGGCGAGCTGGCTTTTGCAAGAGTTCTTGAGTATCCATTCTTTATAATAAAAGCTACTTATTTCTCTAAAATAATTGCGTCTGTATGGCTAGATGGAATGGCTTGAACTACGGCTTTAACCAAGGTTGCTAATGGAATAGCAAAAAATACGCCCCAGAAGCCCCATAATCCACCAAAAATCAGTACGGCAATAATGATAGTGAGGGGGTGTAAATTAACTGCCTCAGAAAATAGATACGGTACAAGTAAGTTTCCATCTAGTAATTGACTGATAATAAAGGCAAGCATTAAGTAATAAAAATCAGGCGATAAACCAAATTGGAACAAAGCAACCAACATTACCGGAATGCTGACTAATACAGCACCAATGTAAGGAATTAATACTGAAATCCCTACTGCAACAGAAAGTAGTAATGGATAGCGTAAATCAAAAAAGAGGAAAATAATGTAGGTTATAACCCCAACAATAATAATTTCCAAAAACTTACCACGAATATAGTTAGCAATTTGCTGTTGCATTTCAAACCATACTCGGGTCGCCAAGCGGCGGTTTTGTGGTAATACTTTACTAAATGAACGCATTAACACCAATTTGTCTTTCAATAAGAAAAATACCATTAACGGTACTAGGAATGTATAAATACCTAATCCAACCAAACTAATAATAGAGTTAATAGAAAGCGTTAGAAGCGATTCTCCCATACTCAAAATATTACTTTTTGCGGTATTCATAATTGAATCAACGGTAGCGTAATCCACTAATTCCGGGTAATGTTCAGGCAGCCCTAGCACCCAAGCATTGAGCAAGTTGAACATAGATGGCAAATCTTGGATAAAGGTTACTGCTTGATTCCATAATGTTGGCAGTAATACCACGCCTAAGAATGAGAGCAGAGCAATAAAACTACCTAAGATTAAAATAACACTTAGTGTTCTAGGTAATCTTAATTTAACCGTTAAAAAGCGAGTTGGCCATTCCAGCAAATAGGCAAATACAAGGGCGACTAATAGCGGCATTAATACATCGCTGAAAAAATAAATAATGCCGAATCCAATTAATAGAATGCTAAATAGGACAACTATTTGTGGGTCGGTAAATTTTCTTTGATACCACTCTCGCAACATTTGAAACATATATTTTGTATTGCCTTTTTAACTAACTAGAAAATTATTTTTGACTACAAACTGCAACAAAGCCTAACTTTTGATCAGGATCGTTGAAAATTTTATACATTTTATTAAACGTTTCACGATTTTCTGGCTTTAACGCATTACCAACTACTTTCATAGCCCCTAACACACCTTCATCGTGAATTAAACCTTTCGGAGAGAGTAGAGACATTTCACCTGAAAAAGTTTCCACGTTTCTAAAGCCGCAATGGTGGAATAACGCTTTCCAATCCGGCTTTGTAAGTGGCAATACTGTAATATTAATTGCATCACGTAGCTCTGCTAATAACTCATCAGAATTTTCGGTATTGAGCATAATATCGTGCGTAAGTAAAAAACCGTTCGGCTTTAACACACGAAGATATTCACGAATTGCTTTTTCTTTGGCTTCTTGTGGAAGCATTGTTAGCATAGCTTCGTTAATCACAATATCAAAACTTTCATCTTCAAATGGCAGTTTTACCGCATTCGCTTTTTGTACTTGAACTAAATGTTCAACCTCTTGCTCTTTAATGTTTTCACGGGCTTTTTCAAGAGCTTCTTCATCTAAATCAATACCAATAATTTGGCACTTAAACTGCTTCGCCAGTTGAATAGCGGTTGTTCCCATATTACAAGCAACTTCTAATACTTTTTTGTCTTTTGAAAAATCACCGTTTCCAATTAACCAATCTGTTGCCAGTTTACCGCCTGGACGTAAACGAGTTTTACCTAAGCGAGCTAAAAAATGATGTCCAACTTCTTTTTTCATAATAAAACCTCTGAATTTGCAAAATAATCTGAAAATATGACCGCTTGCATTGAAATTTTAACAATTATACCCAATTTTTATATATAACGGCAGATGAATTTGACAGAATATTGCTTACTTTTTATGAAGAGGAAATGAGTATGAATAAACAAAATAATGGTTACCTCCATCAGCGAGGTAAAATCAAAGAGATCGTGGTAAAAGCGTTAGTAACAGATCCGCTTTTTCAGCATAAAGTTGAAAAGAATCGTAAAGGAAAAGGCAGTTACCGTAGACATGAAAAGCATAAAAATGCGGTTTATCACAAAAATGAGACCCCATTTAAAAACGTTCAGTAGAATCTTGTTAAATGGGGTTTATTGAGTGTTATTTGCTGAAATAGTCAAATAATGGAGTTGGATTTTGCAGATAAGATGAAAGCTGTTTTCGCTCAGGGTGCCCCATATAAGGAATTTGCCCTAATAATGGTGCATTAATTTTTTGCGTAAGCAACTCAATTAATTCGTGATAATGGCGTAAACCTGGATTAACACGGTTTGCCACCCAGCCAATCAACCTCCCCCCACGTTGCAAAATTTCATTTGCGGTGAGTAGTGCGTGATTAACACAACCCTCTTTAATACCAACAACTAACACAACAGGCATATTATTTTGGATTACCCAATCAGCAAAGCTATAATCCTTATTAATAGGTGTAAGCCAACCATAAGTACCTTCAACTACCACATTTGGATATTGTTCTTCCAAGCGAGATAAATCACTATTCAATTTTTCTAACTGAATATGGTGAACAGCATCTAGGGCTGCAAATATAGGTGTGCTGGAATGGATAAACGTGTAACTGTTAATATCTCGATAACAGACTTCTTTTGGGCAACTGTCTAAAATAGTTAATACATCCGGGTTATCTTCCGTTGCATAATCATACTGAGTTGGCTCGGTCGGTAAGGAATCATCGCCACCGCACGCAATCGGTTTATAACCCACTACAGAGAAATTGTGCTCAGTAAGTGTTTGGATAATCGCTCGGGTAACGACCGTTTTACCAACATTTGTATCTGTGCCAGTAATAAATAATGAGGGCATTACAAATTCCTTTAACAATTTAACAAAAAATTCACGCCCTGTAGTTTAACTAAGAAAAGATTAATTTATACTGTCCTTGATCAAATTTCCGTCATAAATTCCCTGTTTTATTGCAGAACAAGCAATTAATGGGCTATTCCAATCGTATTGGCTAGTTACTAAATCAATGTTTAGATCTTGTTGTAATAAATTTTTCTGTAATTTTACTGAAAGTTGGCTAAATAGTGGCTCCTTTACCTGAAGTAGTGGTGAGTTAAACATAATTTTCTCACTAGAGAAAATATTGGCTAAGTTCATCAAAGCATAAGCTAGATTATCAGTAATATGATCTAAGATGCTTAATGCAATAGTTTGATTTTCCTCTATTTTTTGGCAAAGCAAATTGATTTTTTGTTCTGGTGTTGTTAAATCATTCGGTAAATATTTATCAATTAATTGCACAATAGCAGGGAAGGTAACTTGATTAATTAATTTATAACGATCAATGGCATCTAATTCAGGAAATGTTTCATCACTTAATTGGCTGAATTTAGGCATATGCATATTATCCACATTCATTTTTGACTGCTTATGAAGCAAATTTCCGCTTAGTAGTACACTCACGTTTACTGTATCGTCTAATTCAATGAAGATCACATTGTTTTGGCTGATTAAAGAGCCTACAGTCGATTCTGCCAACAACCACAATTGAAAATGTTCGCTTAATAAAATTGGGCAATCAAATAATGGTGTTAGTTTTGGTGTAATGTGGCAAAGAATAGTGTGATTACCCAATTGCGTAATGCTCTCTTTTTCGGCATCAATTTTACCTACCACACTCACAGAAACCGCAAGCAACTGTTCTTTGTCTATTGTGTAAACTTGTTGGAAATTGTCAATAAATTTCAATATATTATCGTCTAATTGAGCATAATGCTGCGGTGAGATTGTATAATCTTGCTTATGAATCTGCTTACCATTTAATTGGCAGAGCGAAATTTCAACCTTATGTGGTGAAACTGTTACGCATAATAATTGCCAAAAGAAGTTTGAAACTGCTAAGCCAATAGAAGGGCGACCACGTGATAGCGTATTTTGTACGGCTCTTTCTAAAATAAAATGATTGTCTATCAATATTTTAGTTAGATTTGTTACTGAGGCTGGTGCTAAGTCTGATAGCTTAGCTAAATCAGTTCTTGAAATTAATTCAAATTGCTCAATTAAACGGTAAATTTTACCTAAATGTAAGGCTTTGTTATCAGAAAACATTTAAAAAATCCTTTTTATCATTATGATGGCGGCAATTATTTTTTGATCTGAAAAAAATAACAATCTTTTTTTGTTTATAATGAGAAGCAGATCACAAATTATTTTATGCTTTGAAAAAATTACGGAAAACGACTATGACATCTTTAATTTGCTATAACTGGATCGATACAAACGAACAACTAGCAGCAGTATGCGAAAAGGCTAAAAAAGCAAATGCCGTAGCACTAGACACGGAATTTATCCGTACTCGTACTTATTATCCGATATTAGGTTTAATTCAGTTATATGATGGTAAACAAGTTAGCTTAATTGATCCGACTACAATTTCCGATTTTTCGCCTTTTGTCTCACTATTAGCAGATAAAAATACTGTGAAAGTACTACACGCCTGTAGTGAAGACTTAGAAGCTTTTGAACATCAATTCAAACAATTACCAGAACCGATGCTTGATACCCAAATTATGGCAGGTTTTGCAGGCATTGGGATATCAATGGGCTTTGCGAAATTGGTCTCTCATTATTTAGAAGTTGAGCTTGATAAAGGTGCTTCTCGTACTGATTGGCTTGCCCGACCTTTAACCAATGAGCAGTTGCAATATGCTGCTGCAGATGTCTGGTATTTATTGCCGATTTACGAAAAACTATCTGGCGTATTAGAAAAGAGCAACTGGCTAAATGCAGTTAAAGAAGAGTGTGAGACAATATCTGCTAAAATTAAACGAAGTGAAGATAAAACCAAAGCCTATAAAAACATTGCAAATGCGTGGCGATTAAATCAGCAAGAATTAGCTATCTTACAAGCGTTAGCTAAATGGCGGATTGATGAAGCAGAAAAACGTGATCTTGCGTTAAATTTTGTGGTTAAAGAAGCCAATTTATTTCAAATAGCAAAAATACAACCAAAACATACGTCTCAATTATTAGAATTTATGCACCCTAACGAAGTGAGAATTCACGGCAAAAAAATCCTCTGGTTAGTCGAACAGGGTAAGGCGGTTCAGCCTGAGTTTTATCCAAAACTGATCAAACGTGTAATCGATGAGAAAGGCTACAAGTATAATATGCAGTTAATGCTGCAAAAATTAGCTGAAATTCGACCGCTTGATCTTGCCCCAGAGTTGGTTGCAAGTAAACGCCAATTAAACCAACTATTTAAGTGGTTCATTGATGGCAGATCACAAGAAAAAATGCCCGAGTTGTTAATGGGTTGGCGTAAATCCTTCGGCGAACAGCTATTATCAGTTTTATTGCAAAATTAATTAGGATTATTTCTGTTTATCACAGTATAATTGCCTAAAAAGGAGTGAATATGGAACATAAAAAACTACCTAAAGCACTAGATGCTATTGATCTAAAAATCTTAAACGAGCTACAACGTAACGGGAAAATCTCAAATATTGAATTATCAAAACGTGTAGGACTTTCGCCAACACCTTGTTTAGAGCGAGTAAAACGCCTTGAAAAAAATAACGTGATTACAGGATACAAAGCATTATTAAACCCAGAGTTGTTAGATGCCCCTTTATTAGTTATTGTGGAAATTACTCTTGTGCGTGGTAAGCCTGATGTATTTGAGGAATTTAATAAGGCGATTCAGCAACTAGAGGAAATTCAAGAATGCCATTTAGTGTCTGGAGATTTCGATTATTTATTAAAAACCCGTGTAGCAGATATGGCAGCGTATCGTAAATTACTCGGTACAACTTTATTACGTTTACCAGGTGTGAATGACACCCGAACTTATGTGGTAATGGAAGAAGTGAAACAAACCAACTATTTGTTGTTAAAGTAAGGAGAATTGAGTGATTGAGCAACTCAAACCCCATCTAAAAGGTAAAGAAACGTTAATCAAGGCCGCGCTTATATTAGCCTGTCTGCTTGGTATTTATTTACTGATTGCATGGGCAAGTTATAGTCCATTAGACAACGTGTGGACAGCTGCCAGCACACTTACCCAAACGACTTTAAATAAAGCGGGAAGCTTTGGTGCTTGGAGCATTGATATGCTTTACGCTATGTTTGGTAAAGTAGCTGTATTAGTGCCTTTTGCACTAATTATCTCATCAATTTATGTATTAGGAATAGGCTTGAGTTCAGAGATGAAATGGAAAACTGTCTTCTTACGCTTAATCAGTTTTCTATTATTGATGGTTGGGCTTGCAGGTTTGTTTAGTGTACTTTTCTCCAACTCTGCTTATTATCTTTCTGGCGGATTTATTGGTGGAATTTGGCAATCTGTACTTTCTGAAACTTTAGGGCAATTTGGTGCATTGCTTATTGCGATGATTTTTACAGTAGCAGGTTTGTATTTCTGTTCAGCTCAATCGTTATTACCTATTTTATCTCAATTTTATGATTGGTTGATGGCAAAAACAGAAGATCGTAAATCTGACGAAGCCTCGCACGATTTGCAAAATTCGGAGCAAAATCAACCGCTTGCAATAGAACAAGAAACAATTGTTGATGTAAAGGAAGATGAACAGCCACAATTTACAGATATTTCAGCATTTAAACGCCCAAATATCAGTGGTTTAAGACAATCTGCTGCAGAAACAATTAGTCATAGTGAGATGTATGATATTGAGCGAGATTTAGACTTGCCAACTATTAATATCAATACTCAAGTTGAAACTGCTAATGAAATTGTTGAGGAAGTGATAGTTCAAACAGATTATCGCCCCCAACACATTACAAATGAAGTCCAAATGCCGGTAATTAGGCTAAATACAGCTGTTGAAACAGTAGTTGAAAATGAATTAGAAGAAGAGCCAGTTACACCATTTACAAATACAGTCCAGAATGAAGTTATTATTCCTTATATTCAAGTTGAACAGCGTATTGAGGAAGAAGATAAAGAAACGTTCGAGGAAGAAATTGATGATGTGCGTGAAATTACGCCTGAGTTTATGGTAATACCGCCGAAAGCAATGAAAGAGGCTACAGAGCAACCAAGTTACCCAAAAGGTTATGGCGATACTTTAATTCACCCACTTTTACAACGAAAAGTAACCACTGAAAAACCAACAACACCACTGCCAACATTGGACTTGTTAGATAAAGCCCCAATGCAAACACAGCAAATTACTGAGCAAGAAATTCGTGATACTTCTGTGCGTTTAGAGGCAGAATTAGCTAATTTTGGTGTGAAAGCCACAGTGGAAGATGTGTTAGTTGGCCCTGTAGTTACGCGTTATGAAATTCAGCCTGCAGCGGGGGTTAAAGCTTCAAAAATTACAAACTTAGCCAGTGATATTGCGCGAGGGTTAATGTTTAAGGCTATTCGTATTACTGAAGTTATTCCAAATAAACCTTATATGGGAATTGAAACACCAAACAAACACCGTGAAACTGTGTGGTTGCGTGATGTATTAGATAGCAATGAATTCCGCAACACAACGGCAACCTTACCAATGGCGTTAGGTAAAGATATTAGTGGTGAGCCTGTTGTCGTGGATATGGCGAAAATGCCACATTTATTAGTTGCAGGGCAAACAGGTGGCGGTAAATCGGTTGGGGTTAATACAATGATTTTAAGCCTCTTGTTTAAGCTAACGCCAGAGCAAGTTCGCTTTATTATGATTGACCCGAAAGTGGTGGAGCTTTCCATTTATAATGATATTCCGCATTTATTAACGCCGGTAGTAACCGATATGAAAAAAGCAGCGAATGCGTTACGCTGGGCTGTGGAAGAAATGGAGCGTCGCTATATTTTAGTGAGCCATTTACAGGTACGTAATATTGAAGGCTACAATGCTAAAATTGATCAAGCAACGGCAATGAACTTGCCAATTCCTGATCCAACGTGGCGACCGGGTGATTCAATGGACAGTTTACCTCCGCCACTACAAAAATTAAGCTATATTGTTTTAATTGTTGATGAGTTTGCCGATTTGATGATGTCTGCCGGCAAAGAAGTGGAAGAGTACATTATGCGAATTGCACAAAAAGCAAGGGCCGTAGGTATTCATTTAATTCTTGCTACCCAACGTCCATCAACGGATGTAATTACCGGTGTAATTAAAGCAAACATTCCGAGCCGAATTGCCTTTACGGTGGCGAGCCAAATTGATTCAAGAACGATTTTAGACTCCGGTGGTGCTGAAGCCTTATTAGGACGAGGTGATATGTTGTACTCTGGGGCGGGAAGTCCGGATATTATTCGTGTGCACGGGGCATTTATGAAAGATGAAGAAGTACAACGTGTAGCAGATAACTGGCGTGCAAGAGGGAAACCGAATTATCTGGAAAGCATTGTGGAATCGAAATCAGATGATAATGACGCTAAAAATGATAATGCGGGAGGGGATTTAGACCCACTCTTTGATGAAGTAGTTGAGTATGTAGTTGAAACAGGTTCTGTTTCTATTAGTAATATTCAACGCCGATTCTCACTGGGCTTTAACCGAGCTGCGAGAATTGTCGATCAAATGGAAGCTCAAGGCATTGTGTCTGAACCGGGTAAAGGCGGAAAACGAGAAGTGCTTGCAAGATAAGCTTTAATTAGAAATACAAGCGGTTAGATTTCATCAAAAATTTACAACGTTGGTAAATTTTGACAAAGATCTAACCGCTTGTTTTTATTTAAGCTAAATTAATCGTAGTATAAAGAGTACCTTTGAGCTAAAATCAACCTAATTTTTAATTTTCGTTTATGGATTGGAGAAGATTATGCGATTAGGTGGGTTAAGACGTAGTAAAAATGTGGAAGACAGACGTGAAAGTGGTTCAGGAAGAGTGTCTGTTGGACGAGGTAAAGGGGGCATTCTTACCTTTATTATCGTGCTAGTCGGTGCTTATTATGGTGTGGACTTAAGCGGTTTAATGGGCGGTCAAGAAAGCTACCAACAAACATCATCAAAGTTAGAAAGTTCTGAAGAAGCACATTTAGAAGATTTATCCTCTAAGGTATTAGCTAGCACAGAGGATATTTGGAGTGCGTACTTCAAACAAAATGGTCTAACTTATAAAGAGCCAACTTTAGTACTTTATCGTGGTGCAACTCAAACGGCTTGCGGCACAGGTCAATCGGCAATGGGACCGTTCTATTGCCCTGTGGATCAAAAAGTATATATCGATTTATCATTCTATGACGATATGCGTAAAAGACTGAGAGCATCGGGCGAATTTGCTTTCTCTTATGTGATTGCACACGAAGTAGGACACCACGTTCAGAATTTATTAGGAATTACAGGTAAAACTCAGCGTGAACAGATGAGAGCTAAGTCTAAAGCGGTGGCAAATCAGATCTCAGTCAATGTAGAATTGCAAGCAGACTGCTTTGCTGGCGTTTGGGGGCATCAACTTGCTCAACAAAATAGATTAGAACAACGTGATATTGAAGATGCCTTTAATGCTGCTCAAGCGGTAGGTGATGACAGATTACAACAGCAAAGTCGAGGTTATGTTGTGCCAGATAGTTTTACGCACGGTTCATCGGCCCAGCGTTTAGAATGGTTCAAAAAGGGTTTAACCGCAGGTAATCCATCAGTTTGTAATACTTTTAATTAAAAAAATTAATTAAATTATTTGAAATTCTTTTATTGCTGTACTACTATAATAGTACGGTCTTATTTTTTATTTAGAGAGTGAAAGCAATGGCTTATACAGATGCTAAAAATGATGATGTTAGAATCACAAATATTGAAGAATTATTACCCCCAGTTGCATTATTAGAACGCTATCCTGCTAGCGATGTAGCAGCAGAAACTGTTGAACAAACTCGTAAAGCAATCCATAAAATTTTACACGGAGCTGATGATCGTTTGTTAGTGGTAATTGGACCTTGCTCAATCCATGACCCAAAGGCGGCATTAGAATACGCACAAAAAATTAAAGAAATGCGTGCAAATCCTATCATTAACCAAAATTTAGAAGTAGTAATGCGTGTATATTTTGAAAAGCCACGTACAACAGTAGGTTGGAAAGGATTAATTAACGATCCATACTTAAATGAAACTTACGCACTAAATGATGGTTTGCGTATTGCTCGTAAAGTATTATCAGACATCAATGATTTAACCGTACCAACAGCGGGTGAATTCTTAGATATGATCACGCCACAATATATGGCGGACTTTATGAGCTGGGGAGCGATTGGTGCAAGAACTACAGAGTCTCAAGTTCATCGTGAGCTTGCTTCTGGTTTATCTTGTGCGGTTGGTTTTAAAAACGGCACAAATGGTGGTGTAAAAATTGCATTAGACGCAATTTCTTCAGCGAAATCGCCTCACCACTTCTTATCTGTTACTAAATTTGGACACTCTGCAATTGTAACCACTGCCGGCAACCCAGATTGCCATATCATTTTGCGTGGTGGTGATAAAGGTACTAATTATGATGCAGAATCTGTTGCGGAAGCTTGTGCGGCTATCGAAAAAGCAGGTAATCGTCCGCACGTGATGGTGGATTTCAGCCACGCCAACAGCCAAAAACAGTTCAAACGTCAAATGGACGTGTGTGCTGATGTTTGCAACCAAATTGCTGGCGGTTCAGATTTCATTTCAGGTGTAATGATTGAAAGTCACTTAGTAGAGGGCAGACAAGATTTGGTCGAGGGTAAAGGCTTAGAAGCTCTCGTTTACGGCCAGAGTATTACTGATGCTTGTATCGGCTGGGAAGATAGCGAAAAATCCCTATTTGCTTTAGCCCAAGCGGTGGAACAACGCCGTAAAAATCGTCCGTAAAATTTCAATTTTCAGCTAATTTTTATATAATGGCGTACGTTTAAACGTATGCCTTTTATTTTTAGAGAAATTATGACAACAATTCTTGCTTTAGATACCGCGACAGAAGCCTGTTCGGTTGCGTTACTGCATAATGGGAAAATTTCTACCCTTGATGAAATTAGCCCTCGCTCCCACACACAACGTATTTTGCCAATGGTTGATGAATTACTTACGCAGGCAAATATTCAGATCAAAGACGTTAATTATTTAGTATTCGGGCGTGGTCCGGGCAGTTTTACGGGGGTTAGAGTAGGCGTAAGTGTTGCTCAAGGCTTAGCAATGGGAGCAAACTTGCCTGTAGTGGCTGTCTCTAATCTAAAAGCAATGGCAGAAGAAGCCTACCAAAAACTCGGAGCGGAAAAGGTGATTGCCTTAATTGATGCCCGAATGAACGAGGTCTATTTCGCCCAATTTGAGCGAAATGGCGAACAGTGGAATGAAGTGGTCGTAGAGCAGGTCTGTTCGCCAGAAAAAGCGATTAGCCAATTCCAAATCAGCGAAAATATGATAGTTGTCGGCACAGGCTGGGCGGCGTATTCGCAATTTTCCGAGCAAAATCTACCGCTTGTGGTGAGTGAGATTACGTTACCTTCGGCGGAATATATGCTTTCTATTGCGGAAGTTGAAATCCAAAACAGTAACACGCAATCGGCGTTAGAAATTGAGCCGGTTTATTTGCGTAACGAAGTAACGTGGGAAAAATTGCCGAATAAGCGGTAAATAAACAAGCGGTTAAATTCATTCCACTTTTTGCAAATGTTGAAAAGAATTTAACCGCTTGCATTGTTCGTATTTATAGGGGCAAATTGCAATTTACCCCTACGTAGTTCATAGCTTACCTAGTTTTTCTTTATAGTGATAACGGCAAACCGAGAGGTATTTGTCGTTGCCTCCGATTTGGATTTGTTCGCCGTCTTTGATCGCTTCACCTTTTTCGTTTAGGCGAACCACGAAGTGGGCTTTTCTGCCACAGTCGCAGATGGTTTTGAGCTCTTCCAATTCATCTGCCCACGCCAATAAATATTGGCTACCTTCAAAAAGTTCTGCTTGGAAATCGGTGCGCAGTCCGTAGCATAGCACGGGGATTTTGAGTTTATCCACCACATCGCTTAATTGATAAACTTGGGCTTTAGTGAGGAATTGGGCTTCGTCAATAAGGATGCAGTGTAACGCTTTTTCGCCATGCGCAGATTGGATTTCCGTAAATAAATCGGTTTCTGCATTGAATAATTGAGCCGTTTGTGAAATGCCGATGCGAGAGCTGACTTTCCCTACACCAAAACGGTCATCAATTGCCGCTGTGTAAACCAGCGTATTCATTCCACGTTCGTGGTAGTTGTAGGAAGATTGCAGTAGAGTCGTCGATTTCCCTGCATTCATTGAAGAGTAATAAAAATAGAGCTTTGCCATATTTGAAATAAAATAAAAACGGCTAACAAATTAGCCGTTTGGGTTTAGGATTAAACGTTGTCGATTTGACCTAAAAGTGAACGTAAACGCTCTTGGAAGTTTTGTTGTTCCACTTTTAATTGTTCGTATTCGTTGCGTAACGTTTCGTTTTCTTGTTTTGCTGCATCGTTTTTGCCTTTTAATTCTTCAACTTCTAATTGAAGTAATTGAATAGTTTCAACAGCTTGTTTAATTTTTTCTTCTAATTGGTCTAAAACCGATAATGACATAATAAATTCCCTCTAAAATGGTGTAAAACTGGCAAAGATTATACTCTAAATCTGACTTCATTTTCACAAAAAAGTTTGCTTATTTTTGAATTTTTATGCAAATGCTGATTTTTTAGTAACACCGCCCGAAAGTTACTGTTAAAATATAGCCTTACTTCTTTTAAAGTTTTTCTTTCAAGAAACTAAGGAACAAAAAATGAAACGAACCCTCTCTTTTGAATTTTCTCGTGTCACTGAGGCTGCTGCGTTGGCTGCCTATTCTTGGCTTGGTCGTGGCGATAAAAATGCCGCCGATGATGCCGCTGTAAAAGCTATGCGTTTTATGCTGAATCAAATGGAAATCCGTGGTGAAGTCGTGATTGGTGAAGGCGAAATTGATGAAGCCCCAATGCTGTATATCGGCGAAAAAATTGGACTATCTCGCCTTGAAGATGAAGAAATCAGCATTGCGGTTGATCCGATTGACGGCACAAGAATGACCGCAATGGGGCAGGCAAATGCGTTGTCGGTGTTGGCGGCAGGTGGTAAAGATACCTTTTTAAAAGCCCCTGATATGTATATGGAAAAATTGGTGGTTGGGGCAGAGTGTAAGGGAATGATCGACCTGAATTTGCCTTTGGAGCAGAATCTTCGCCGAGTTGCCTCAAAAAAAGGGAAGTTGCTTTCGCAGCTTACCATTGCCATTCTTGCCAAACCTCGCCACGAGCAGATTATTGCGGAAGTGCAAAAACTTGGTGTTAGAGTGATTGCCATTCCTGACGGCGATGTGGCTGCGGCAGTGCAGTGTTGTTTGCCTGAGAGCGAATTAGATCTGCTTTATGGCATTGGCGGAGCTCCGGAAGGTGTCGTGGCAGGGGCTGCGGTGCGTGCTTTGGGCGGTGATATGAACGCTCGCCTGATTCCTCGCAATCAAGTAAAAGGCAACAGTCCTGAAAATCTAACCGCGACCGAAAAAGAGCTTTCTCGTTGTAATGAAATGAATGTGCCGGTAAATACGGTACTGAAATTAGAAGATTTGGTACGTGATGACAACCTTGTTTTTGTGGCAACCGGCATTACAACCGGGGATTTATTGAAAGGTATCCGCCGCAAGGGCAATATTGCTAGCACCGAAACATTGCTCATTCGTGGCAAGTCTCGTACCATTCGTAAAATCCAATCAGAACATTATATTGACCGCAAAGATAACGAATTGCTGTCGTTAATGGATTTATAATTTCTATTTCATCGTACAAATCGGGCAAAATTGCCCGATTTTTTTATGCTTTCCTTCATTTTACGCAACATTGTCACGTTTATTCTGGTTTGTGCGTATTTATTGCACACAAATTAAAGCCTAATGTTTCTGCCACGGTGCAGATAGTCTGAAATTTCACTTGGCTTGGGTGTTTAAACAGGCGTTTAAGGGTAGAGCTGGAAATGCCGGTTTGCATTTCTAACGTGGTTAATTCAATTCCTAATGCTTTCCGCTGAGCATTCAACTGTTTTCCAAACTCACTCAACTCGCTAATTTTGTTCCGTTCAAATAATTTCTGTTCTTCTTGTTCCTGTTTTAAGGCTAGTTTTCTGAGCTGATTAAGCTGATTTATTTGATTTTGTAATTCGGCTGAGATTTTCATTTTTTGCTTCCTATTTTTATTTTTGAGCTTTCTGGTTTCTATTTTTCTTTTTAAGGATTAAAAATAAACCTCAAAGATTATATTTAATCTTAATGGCTTTTGTTGTGATATTCAAGAACTCAAATATAAACCACCTTAAAAATCAGTTAGGCAAGGTTATCTATGCTAAAATAGCGGTAATTAAAACGAACAGAGAAAGAAGGAAGTTATGGATCTCGCTTATTTAGCTAAAATGCCACAAGAAGAATTTACCGCTCGTCGTGAGCGAGTGTTTGAGCAAATGCAGGACAATTCCGCATTGTTGATTTTTACTGAAACCGAAAAACGCCGAAATAGCGACTCTGAATATCTATTCAGACCGGACAGCTACTTTTGGTATTTGTCCGGCTTTGCCGAGCCAAAATCGGCCGCATTGCTAATTAAAAAAGAGGGTAAGCAAGAGAGCATTATTTTCCTGCGGAAAAAAGACCCGCTGATGGAAACTTGGAATGGCAGACGATTAGGCGTTGAAAATGCTCCAAAAACGTTACAGTTTAACGAAGCCTTCGATATTGAAGAAATTGAAGCCATTCTTGTAAAAAAATTGGCAAATTTGACCGCTTGTTACTACGCAATGGGCTGGCAGGAATGGGGTGACACGCTACTGTTCTCTGTATTTGACAAAATCAAAGCGGCTCGCCAAAAAACACCGCCGACATTAATTGACTGGCAGCCAATGCTGTCTGAAATGCGTTTGATTAAATCCGATCTCGAGGTGGCGTTAATTCAACAGGCTTGTCATATTTCGGCAATGGCTCATATTCGGGCGATGAAGCAAACTCGCCCAAATCGTTATGAACTGGAAATTGAGGGTGAAATTCAGCATGAATTTAGCCGTTTTGGGGCGAGATTTCCGGCTTACAACTCGATTGTCGCCGGTGGTGAAAATGCTTGCATTTTGCACTACAACGAAAACGATCAGGTGCTAAAAGAGGGTGATTTATTACTGATTGATGCCGGTGCGGAATTTGCTTATTACGCTGGCGACATTACTCGTACTTTCCCCATTAACGGCAAATTTTCCGAGCCGCAAAAAGAGCTGTATGAATTAACACTAACGATGCTTAAAGAGGCAGCCGCATTACTGGTACCGAATAGCTCGATTAAAATCGCTAACGACAAAGCAGTGCAAATTCTCACCGAAGGTTTGGTTCGTTTAGGTATTTTGACTGGAAATGTGGACGAATTGATTGAGCAAAAGGCATATCGTCAATTTTATATGCACGGCTTAGGGCATTGGTTAGGATTAGATGTGCACGATGTTGGCGATTATGACACAGAGCGGGATCGTCCATTACAAATTGGTATGGTGCTGACAGTTGAGCCGGGTATCTATATTCCGAAAGAAGCAGATGTACCGGAGCAATATAAAGGCATTGGAATCCGTATTGAAGATAACCTGCTGATTACCGATTATGGTAATAAAAATTTAACCAGTGGTTGCCCGAAAGAAATTGCTGATATTGAGCAGTTGATGCAATCGACACAATAAATTTGCAATTTTTTGTAAAGAAATGACCGCTTGCTTTGATATTTTTCTGAATTTCGCTTAAGCTAACTTAACCAAACACAGTGTTTGGGGTTAGCACATTAAGGAGTAATATATGTATTTTGAAATTTATCAAGATGCTAAAGGCGAATACCGCTGGCGTTTAAAAGCAGCTAACCACGAAGTAGTTGCAACAGGCGAAGCGTATAAAACCAAACAGGGTTGCCAAAAAGGTATTGAGGCCGTTAAAAAAGTAACTGCAGAAACAGAAGTTAAAGATTTAACTAAAGCAGAAGCATAATAAATAAAGCCCTAATATTTTGAACATTAGGGCTTTGTTATTTATGCAAAAAAAATGATTAACTATTCATTTAATAGTTGCGGATTTTTCTAAAAAAGCTAATATAGTGGCTATTATTACGAGGAAATTATGCACAACACAGAATTAGCTTTAGCCCAATGGTTTAGACAATCTACACCGTATGTCAATATGCACAGAGGAAAAACCTTTGTCATAATGCTTGACGGGGATGTGATTGAAAGCTCCAATTTCGTCAATATTATCAATGATATTAGCTTATTACATAGTTTGAATATCAAGTTAGTGATTGTATTTGGAGCAAGACCGCAAATTAATCAGCTTTTAACTCAAAATAACATTGAACCGGAGTATTACAACAATATCCGAATTACAAATCCGCAATCGCTAGAATACGTTAAGCAAGCGGTAGGGAAAGTCCATTACGACTTATTCGCCCGTCTTTCTCTGCGTTTACCACATTCAGAAGTGATTAATGTTGTCAGCGGTAATATGATTTTAGCTCAGCCAATCGGCGTGGTTGATGGCGTAGACTATGCCTTAAGTGGCAAAATTCGTCGTATTAATGTAGAAAGTATTAAGCAACAGCTTGCACAAAATTCCATTGTATTGCTAGGGCCTATCGCTCCTTCAGTAACGGGCGAGATGTTTAATTTGCCGTTTGAAGATATTGCCACCCAAGTATCAATTAAACTACGAGCGGATAAATTAATTGGCTTTTGTGAAGAACAGGGTATTTTAGATGAAACAGGCAATGTTATTTCTGATATCTTGCCACAAGATGCACAAAAAGTACTGAATAATTTAATTGAGCAAGGGCAATATCATACGGCAAAAGCCCGCTTTTTACATGCAGCAATTAGTGTTTGCCGAGAAGGGGTAAAACGTTCACATTTACTGAGCTACAAAGCAGATGGTTCGCTACTACAAGAATTATTCTCTCGTGACGGTATTGGTACACAGTTCTCAATGGAAAGCTCTGAAAATATTCGTATTGCAAACTCAAGTGATATTCCAGGATTACTTGATTTAATTCGCCCACTTGAACAACAGGGCATTCTGGTTAAACGCTCTCGTGAACAGTTAGAGATGGAAATTGCTAACTATACCATTATTGAGCGTGATGGAGTGGTTATTGCTTGTGCGGCATTGAATGTCTATCCAGAAGAAAAAATGGCAGAAATGGCCTGCGTAGCGGTTCATCCTGACTATCGAGACTCCTCAAGAGGCGATATTTTATTAGAAAATATCCGTAAACGGGCAGAGCAGTTAGGTATAGAAAAGCTCTTTGTACTTACCACCCGAACCACTCAATGGTTTCAAGAGCGAGGCTTTAGATTAGCTGATGCACAAGATCTTCCAAGTTATAAGCGAGAGAATTATAACTACCAACGCAGGTCAAAGGTGTTGATATTGCCGTTGTGATACTTTAAATAGAAAAAACCTTTATCTTTCAATAAAGGTTTTTTCATTTTGCAAATTTTTAGAAAAACCTGACTACTTACAGCGTATTTTTGTCACCACGCGAGAGGCTGATGACGCCTGAGCGGACGATTTCAACGATGCTAGTTTCTTCTTTCACGGCTTCGATAAAAGCGTTGAGTTTTTCGCTCGAGCCGGAAAGTTGAATGGTGTAGAGTTTCGGGGTGAGATCCACGATTTGTCCACGGTAAATATCGACCATTCGTTTTAATTCATCACGAGATGAACCTGTCGCACGCACTTTTACTAAAAGCACTTCACGCTCAACGTGTTCGTAAGCACTTAAATTGCTGACTTTGAACACATCAATCAGTTTGTGCAGCTGTTTTTCAATCTGCTCTAAAACCTGTTCTTCGCCTTGTGCCACAATGGTCATACGAGAGAGGCTGGCATCATCGGTTGGGGCAACGGTTAAACTTTCGATGTTAAAGCCACGTTGTGAGAAGAGTGCCACCACACGGGATAACGCACCGGATTCATTCTCTAATAATACTGATAATGTTCTACGCATCTGTTCTCTCCGTTTTACTTAACATCATTTCATTCATCGCACCGCCACGCACTTGCATTGGGTAAACGTGCTCGGTTTCATCAACCAGAATGTCCACAAACACTAATTTGTCTTTAATCGCAAAGGCTTGGGTCAGTTTCTCTTCCAACTCAGAGGGGTGGTCGATTTGAATCCCAACGTGTCCATAAGCTTCCGCTAATTTAGCGAAATTCGGCAGCGAGTTCATATACACCTGCGAATGGCGACCTGAGTAGATAATATCCTGCCACTGTTTCACCATACCCAAGAAGCGGTTATTAAGGCTAATAATTACAACAGGGGTGTCGTACTGTTTGGCTGTTGAAAGCTCTTGAATATTCATCTGAATACTGCCGTCACCGGTTACGCACACAACAGTTGCATCTGGGTGAGCGAATTTCACGCCCATAGCCGCCGGTAAGCCGAAGCCCATTGTGCCGGCGCCGCCTGAGTTGATCCAGCGGCGTGGTTTGTCAAAGCCGTAGTGAAGAGCGGCGAACATTTGGTGTTGTCCAACATCAGAAGCTACATAAGCCTCGCCATTCGTGAGTTTGTGAACCATCTTAATAACTTGTTGCGGCTTGATTACTTCCGTGCTTTCTTCAAATGCTAAGCAGTTGCGAGCTTTCCACGCATCAATTTGTTGCCACCAAGCGGTTAGATCTACCTGACTTTTTGCAAGATTTTCTTCATCTAATAGCGATAAAAATTCGTCCACCACATTTTTCGCACTGCCCACAATCGGAATATACGCCGGAACTGTTTTTGAGATGGAAGCAGGGTCAATATCCACGTGGATTACCTTCGCATTCGGGCAATATTTCGCCAAATTATTGGTGGTACGATCATCAAAACGCACGCCGATACCTAAAATCAAATCACTTTCGTGCATTGCGTTGTTGGCTTCGTAAGTGCCGTGCATTCCGAGCATTCCCAAGCACTGCTTGTCAGAAGCAGGGTAGGCACCTAAGCCCATTAATGAAGTGGTTACCGGTAGGTTAAGTTTTTGAGCAAATTCGGTCACTTCAGCAGAGCATTCGGCACTGATTACGCCACCGCCCACATAAAGCACTGGGCGTTTTGCCACTAATAATGCTTTTAATGCTTTTTTGATTTGCCCTTTATGGCCTTGCACGGTTGGGCTGTATGAACGCATTGAAACCGCTTTCGGGTATTCATACGGATATTTGTTGAGCGGATTCACCACATCTTTTGGAATATCAATCACCACTGGGCCTGGGCGACCAGTTGAAGCAATATAGAACGCTTTTTTGATGATTTCTGGAATATCTTCCGCTCGTTTCACCAAAAAGCTATGTTTCACCACCGGGCGAGAGATGCCGATCATATCGCACTCTTGGAATGCATCACTACCGATAAGGCTTGATGGAACTTGTCCTGATAGGATTACAAGTGGCACGGAATCGGTATAGGCCGTTAAAATCCCAGTAATGGTATTGGTTGCCCCCGGGCCGGAAGTCACCAGCACGCAGCCTACTTTACCTGTTGAGCGAGCATAGCCGTCTGCCATGTGCACCGCGCCTTGCTCGTGACGGACTAAAACGTGGTTTAAACCGTGAGTGTGAATCGCATCATAAATATCAAGCACCGAACCGCCCGGGTAGCCGAAAACGTATTCCACGCCTTCGTCTTTTAGGGACTGTACGATCATTTCTGCACCGGAAAGTTTTTTCATTAAATCCTCCAACAACATAAAGTCAATTTCTTTTAAAGATGAATGGATTTTGCAGTAAATCTTTCTGCTTGTCTATAGGTAAAATTGGACAAAATCTTAACGTAATTAGTTTTAAATACTGTTATTTTTTAATTTATCAGAATTTAATTTAGTGATTTTGGTTAAATTTGATTTTTAAAAGTGAAAAATGAATATTTTATACTTTTAAATAAATTTGATTTTTTATTTGAAAAGAAAAAGATACAAGCGATCAAATTTTTTATTTTTTGCAAAAAAATCATCAAATTTAACCGCTTGTCATTCTACATTATTCTGAGAGTGTTAAAGCTTCAGTTTCTGCAAAGCATTCATCAGCCTCAGTTGTGATTTTTGCAATCGCATTACGGTAGGTGATTTCAAGGGTTTCTCGGCTGGTGGCGATTACCCCTTGGTCATTTAAAAATCCATCTTTCACATCGTAAACCCAGCCGTGGAGTGAGAGGTTTTTGCCGTTTGCCCACGCACTTCTCACGATAGAAGAACGACCTAAGTTGTAAACCTGTTCGGCAACGTTAAGGCGAGTTAAGACACTGGAGCGTTCTTCTTGTGGTAATTTACCAAGCAGGTGCCCGTGCTTGAACCAAATATCACGAATGTGTAACAGCCAGTTATTGATTAAACCAAGGTCAGTTTCTGCCATCGCCGCATTAATGCCACCACAGTTGGTGTGTCCGCAAATAATGATATGCTCAATGCCCAACACCTCAACCGCATATTGCACAACAGACATACAGTTTAAGTCGGTGTGAATCACCATATTTGCCACGTTTCGGTGTACGAAAAGTTCCCCCGGCCCTAGCCCAGTTAATTTTTCGGCAGGCACTCGGCTGTCAGAACAGCCAATCCACAAATAGGTCGGTTTTTGGTGTTCGGCTAACTCTTTGAAATAGTCTGATTGCTCATCTTTCATCTTGGTTGCCCAAGCGTGGTTATTCGCAAACAGGCGTTCGATTTGTTGCATAGATTCTCCCTTTTAATTTCTAGACGCCGATTATATGATGAAAATAGAGCAGTCGTCCAAAATAAAAATGCCCTTAACAAAGGGCATTTTCTTAAATTTCATTGAATTATTGTGTTGCTTGGATTGCGGTTAATGCGATTGTGTAAACAATGTCATCCACTAAAGCCCCACGAGATAAGTCATTCACTGGCTTACGCATACCTTGTAGCATTGGACCGATAGAGACTAAATCCGCCGAACGTTGTACTGCTTTGTAGGTGGTATTACCAGTATTTAAGTCTGGGAACACGAACACGGTCGCTTTACCAGCAACAGGGGAATTTGGTGCTTTAGAGCGGGCCACATCTTCCATTACCGCCGCATCGTATTGTAACGGACCATCAATGATTAAGTCTGGGCGTTTTTCTTGAGCAATGCGAGTTGCCTCCTTCACTTTCTCAACGTCTGCCCCTGAACCTGAAGTACCAGTTGAGTAAGAGATCATCGCAACACGAGGCTCAATGCCAAATGCTTTCGCTGATTCTGCCGATTGAATCGCAATTTCTGCTAATTGTTCTGCGGTTGGATCTGGGTTTACTGCACAGTCACCGTACACAAGCACTTGGTCTGGTAATAGCATAAAGAAGATTGAAGATACAATCGAGCTACCCGGTGCGGTTTTGATGATCTGCATTGGTGGACGAATCGTATTTGCCGTCGTGTGAACTGCACCCGAAACTAAGCCGTCCACTTCGCCTGCTTCTAACATCATTGTACCAAGAACAACGGTGTCTAATAATTGCTCACGAGCAACGACTTCCGTCATACCTTTCGCTTTACGTAGCTCAACTAAGCGATCCACATAGTTGTCACGAATGCTTGCAGGGTCAATCACCACAACGCCTTTACCTAATACCACGCCTTGGGCTTCTGCTACACGTTGTACATCGGTTGGATTCGCTAAAAGCACACATTCTGCGATACCGCGCTCCGCACATAATGCGGCTGCTTTTACGGTACGAGGTTCATCACCTTCTGGTAATACAATGCGTTTTTTCGCTTGGCGGGCGTATTCAGTTAATTGATAACGGAATGCCGCAGGGGATAGGCGTCGTGCACGAGTTGCCGCTTTCGATACTTCATCAATAAAGCCTGTGTTGAATTGGCTTGCCATATATTCTTTGATTGCGGCAATGCGCTCTTTATCGTCCACAGGCACTTCTAGGCTAAAGCTTTGTAAGCTAAGGGCTGTTTGCCAAGTATTACCTTCAATGCGGAAGACAGGCACGCCTGTTTCAAAGGCTTGTTGGCAAAGTTTTGCAATAGAACTATCAATTTTATAGCCACCAGTTAATAACACTGCGCCGATTTTCACACCGTTCATAACGGCTAATGATGCAGCAACTAATACTTCCGGGCGGTCTGCTGAAGTAACTAATAAGCTACCTGCTTTAAAATGGTCAACCATATTTGGTAGACTACGAGCGCAAAATGTAACACCACGAATACGGCGAGTTCTGATTTCACCTTCATTAATGATGGATGCACCTAGATGTTTTGAAACATCAATCGCACGAGTTGCAATAAGCTCTGCTTTCCAACCAATACAACCTAATAATTTAATAGGGCTTTTTGTAAAGAGATTTTCTACTTCCGCAACATTATTATTAGAATGTTGGAATGAATCGAAGATTTCTGTTAAATCTGGGCGAGTTCTGCCAGAATCGTCAACTGGTGCATTGAATTTATTGATAATAACACCAAGTAGATTTGGATTGCTACGACCACCAAATAATGATGCAGCTGCTTCAACACGCTCTTTTAATTGTGAAGGAGTATCTGAAGCTGGGGCTGCAACTAATACAATCTCGGCATCAAGTGCTTGTGCCATTTCATAGTTAATGCTGTTTGCATAGGAATTTTTCCGGGTTGGAATTAAACCTTCAATAATGATAATTTCATTATTTTTAGACAGTTTTTGATGGCGTTCTACTACTTTTTCCAATAACACATCCGTTTGGTTCTGACCAATCAATGCTTCTGCTTCGCTTAGCATAAATGGTTCGCCAACTTCAGTGGTTTGATCTGCCCGAATAATTGTAGTTGAGCGGTCTAAAGTATCTTCGCCACTAATAGGCTGAGCAATAGGTTTTAAGAAACCGACTTTAGAGCCTTTTTGTTCTAGTGCGTGAACTAAGCCCAAGCTGACGCTGGTTAAGCCTACACCTGTTGAAATAGGAATAAGAATAATAGTTCTAGACATAATTATTTCCAGTTTTATTAAAGTGAAAGGGCAGAAACTCTGCCCCTGTAAATCATTATAGTGCTAATTTAGCGGTATCTTGTGCAATGACTAATTCTTCGTTAGTTGGGATTACAACAGCTTTGAATGCTGAGTCATCAGTTGTAATTACCCCATCTTTACCAAAGCGAGCTGCTAGGTTACGCTCTTTATCCAATTTGATACCAAATAATTTTAAGTGATTTAAGGTTAATTCACGCACTAGACCTGAATTTTCGCCAATACCACCTGTGAATGCGATAGCATCTAAGTGATCTGCACCTAAAATTGCCATATACGAACCGATATATTTCGCTAAACGATAGCTATAAACATCTAAAGCACGTTTTGCTTCAGGTTTAGACTCATCGTAATAACTGTCTTCAGAGTAACGGCAATCACTTGTTACTTGAGTTAAACCTAAAAGACCTGATTTTTTCACTAACGTCTCTTCAATTTGATCAATAGACATACCTAAATTTTTATATAGATAGAAGATAATAGCAGGATCAAGATCACCAGAACGAGTTCCCATTACTAAACCTTCTAATGGCGTTAAGCCCATTGACGTATCAATACATTTACCATTACGCACAACAGAAACTGAACCACCGTTGCCTAAGTGGCAAACAATAACATTAGTTTCATCTACAGATTTACCTGCAAATTCTGCAACTTGTGATGTAATAAATAAATGGCTAGTACCGTGAGCACCATAGCGGCGAATACCATTTTCTTTATATAAATTATATGGAAGAGCATATAAATATGCTTGCTCTGGCATAGTCTGGTGGAAAGCTGTATCAAACACAGCTACATTCTTATCTTTCAATTCTGGGAAAATACGGAAGGATTCTTTGATTCCGATTAAATGAGCCGGGTTATGTAATGGAGCGAACTGAATAGCTTCTTCAATACCTTTAATCACTTCATCTGTAATTACAACAGAAGATGTAAATTTCTCACCACCGTGAACGATACGGTGGCCAATTGCGCCAATACCTGCTTTTAACTCATCAGACAATAATTTTTCAGCAATAAATGTAAGTGCTTCGCTATGAGCTGCCCCAGCACCTAAATCGGCATTACCCTTTTCTCCGTTTAACTTCCATTTGATACGTGCATCTTCTAAATGAAAAGCTTCCGCAAGTCCGGATAATTTCTCATCACCAGTTTTAGGATCTAAAATAGCGAATTTAAGAGATGAACTACCGCAGTTAAGGATTAGGATTAAATTTTTAGACATGGTCAAATTACCTTATTTTTGAAATGACGTTGAATAAAAAATACAATTTTACATCTGTATTTACAGCTCTACAGGATACACCTTTCAGCCATTAAAATAAATGCTTGAACTTAAAGAAAGACAAAAATATGCCTAAATTTTGATATAACAAGACATAAAATTGAAAAGCGATAGCGATCAAGCGGTTATTTTTTTAAAATGTTTTGCCATTTTTGTGTTATTTCATTTTGGAGATTTATTTATGCTAAATAGAAGAAAGTTTATTCAACTTAGTGCAAGCGTAATGCTTATTTTAGGTACTCAACCTTCTACGCTTGCAAAAACTGCGCAAAATAAAGTTGCATTACGTGTAATTGCAACAACAGACATCCACAGTTTTTTAACCGATTTTGACTATTATAAGGATGCTCCAACCGAAAAGTTTGGTTTTACTCGAGCTGCAACTTTAATTAAGCAAGCTAGAGAAGAAGTGAAAAATAGTGTGCTGGTGGATAATGGCGATTTGATTCAAGGCAATCCGATCGCAGATTACCAATCTACTAAAGGTTCAAAAGAAGGCAGAGCAGAGCCTTCTATTATGGCATTAAATGCAATGCAATATGACGCAGGTACACTTGGCAATCATGAATTTAATTACGGACTTGCTTATTTAGACAATGCAATTAAACAAGCAAAATTTCCAATCATCAATGCCAATATTGTTAAGCCTGGTACAGACTCACCATTTTTTACACCTTATCTTATTCAAGAGAAAAAAGTCATTGACGAAAATGGTAAAGAACAAACTATCAAAATCGGCTATATCGGTTTTGTACCACCTCAAGTAATGGTTTGGGATAAAGCAAATTTGGAAGGGCAGGTTGAGGCAAGAGATATTGTTAAAACCGCACAAAAATATGTCCCTCAATTAAAAGATGCTGGTGCAGATGTGATTATTGCTCTTGCTCACACGGGGCCATCTGATGAGCCTTATCAAGAAGGTGCGGAAAATTCAGCCTTTTATCTTGCTGATGTAAAAGGTATTGATGCAGTAATTTTCGGGCATTCACACCGTTTATTCCCAAATAAAGAATTCGCACAATCGCCGAATGCAGACATTGAAAAAGGTACGATGAAAAATGTTCCTCAAAGTATGGCAGGCTATTGGGCAAATAATATCAGTGTAATTGATTTAAGTTTAGCTCAACATAATGGCAAATGGGACGTTGTGGACGGCAGAGCAGAGTTACGCCCGATTTATGACGCCGAGGTGAAAAAAGCGACGGTCGAAAACCACCCAGAAATTGCGGCGTTATTAAAAGAAACACACGAAGAAACCCGTAAATTTGTGGCTCAACCGATTGGTAAAGCAACAGATAATATGTACAGCTATCTTGCGTTAGTTCAAGATGATCCAACCATTCAAATTGTAAACCAAGCTCAAAAATCCTATGTTGAAAATGTAGTAAAAGGCTTGCCAGAATTTGTTGGATTGCCGATTTTAAGTGCCGGTGCACCATTTAAAGTGGGAGGTCGTAAAAATGATCCAACAGGCTATACAGAAGTTGATAAAGGCGAATTAACATTCCGTAATGCGGCAGATTTATACCTTTATCCAAACACATTAGTTGTGGTTAAAGCCAGCGGTACAGAATTAAAAGAGTGGTTAGAATGCAGTGCAGGAATGTTCAAACAAATTGATACAACGAGTGATAAGCCACAATCTTTACTTGATTGGACAGGCTTCCGCACCTACAATTTTGATGTAATTGATGGCGTAAATTATCAATTTGATTTAACCCAACCTGCTCGTTATGACGGTGAATGCAAGTTAATCAACGAAAATTCACACCGTGTAGTAAATCTTACTTTTGAAGGCAAACCTGTTGAACCAAATCAAGAGTTTTTGATTGTAACTAACAACTACCGAGCTTATGGCGGTAAGTTTCCAGGTACAGGCGATAAACATATTGTGTTTGCTGCCCCTGATGAAAATCGCCAAGTGTTAGCAAATTATATTAGCTCAGAAAGTAAAGCCCACGGACAAGTCAGTCCAAAAGCTGATAACAACTGGAGAATTGCACCAATCAATTCAACAGTAAAAATGGATATTCGTTTTGAAACGTCTCCAACGGAAAAAGCAAAAGCCTTTATTAAAGACAATGCACAATATCCGATGGAATATATCGAAAACGATGAAACCGGCTTTGCGGTGTATCGTATTGATTTAACTAAGTAAATAGTAAATAACAAGCGGTTGAAATTTATAGAAATTTTGCAAAAAATTTAAAAAATTCAACCGCTTGCTTTAGTTAAAATTGAACAGAAATATTTTGACGGATTTCATCAAAATTGGTCTCTTTAACCAATTTACCGTTTTCAAAAACCACCTCTAAAAGATCATCAGAAAAATCATCAAGGGCAGTTAAGCCATCAACATAATTCTCCAAAGTAATCACTTTTACTCGACCTTTTTGCGATTTTTTCAAACCATCATCAGTTTTTGGGGCTTTGAAAATGGCTTTCTCAACGCCATTAATTGTGATAGAAGTGGCTTTAATTGCAAAACCAAGCGTATCTCTTGTATTACGTTGATAGGTTTGAGCCCCTACACCAAACACAATATTGCTAGAAGCAAAACCTTTTGCTTCTAGCCCTCCTAAAATTTTAACCATTTTTTCATAGGTTACACCGTCGCCATAAATAGCCCCAATATGCGGATTAAGGACTTTATAGCCTTTGTTATTGATTTTTCCACCGAAAATATCCCATAAACATTCAATTAAGCCTTTACGTTCGTGTTCGGTTTCAGCTGTTGCATCACCACAAATAATGGCAAAAAAGTCACCACTATCAGGGCGAATGACAATTTTTGCTGATTCTGGACGAGCTAGAATTTCCGCCTTAAGCAATGGTAAATTTACCGTGATGTTATGCCAAAAATCGGTGGTATCTGCCACAATAGAGAGCATATTATTCGGGTATTTACTCATTAAATAGCGAAATGTTGGTAATTCATCAACCCCGTGCGAACTCATTACAGAATGTTCGGAGGCAGGAATAGACGTACCGATGAGATTTTTCGAACCATAATAGGCTTCCACAAATGAAATAGCAGGAATAGTATCTGTGCCTAAAAATGAGGTTAAATGTCCGGCTCCAGAGGTTTCAGCTGATTCTAAAGAACCCATTCCACGCATTGAAAAATCGTGAGATTGGAAGGGTAGATGGCTATTATCATCGCAAGTTTGCTCAGAAAACTGCATTAATGCTTTACGATAAGCAAAAGCAATAGATGCCGATGTTATAGGTTGCCATAGAGAAACATTAATCAAGGTTTCCAAATAATTGGTGAGCCAGAAAAAATCAGGATGCGTGTTTTCGATAGTCATCATCGGCACTTTGATTGCAACCGATTTACCTTCAGGGATAGCTTTAATTCTAATTGGTAAATAGCCTAATTGATGTAATTGTGCAATATGTTCGCCAGAATCTTCAATTTGTAATGTATCTGCAATAAATCTTGTATATTCAGTAACAACTTCGAACTCTGAACGAGAGAAAAAGTTATCATTAAAATAATGGATTAGATATTTCATGATAAAAGCTTGGAAACCAAATGAAACAACACGATGAAGAAAAAGTGCTTTTGCATTACTGCGAGGTGTAAAGGTACTGTATAAAAATTGAGAACCTTCAGGGTATTGTATTCTATGAGAAGTTTTATAAAAATCACATAATAGTGATGGGATTGCAGTAGATTTGATTTTTTTATCTAATATGCTGTTCATTTAGCAAATTCCTTATGTTATTTTAAATTGCCAAAGACTAACATAACATAGTTGAAAATGGAAAGTATTTATTACAAAACAAGAATAAATCAAAGATAATAATTTTTAGTAATAAATTCGCATAACGTATATTATGTTAAATAAAGTATTAAAATAACGAAATCTATAACTCTGTGAACTCACTTACCTTATTTTTTCAGAATTCATAAAAACAAAACGGTCATATTCATTTGCAAATTTTACAAAGAATATGACCGCTTGTTTTCAATCTATTAACCTAGCTGTTTGAAAGCTTGTAATAAATCGGCTTTAATATCTTCCACGTGTTCTAAACCAACAGAAAAACGTAATAAGGTATTAGTAATGCCTCGTGCGATACGTTCGGCTTCTGGAATATCCATATGGGTTTGGGTTGCCGGGTAAGTGATGAAACTCTCTGCACCGCCTAAACTTTCCGCAAAGGTAATTAATTTAATCGCTTTTAAGAATTTTGGCACCCATTCTTCTTTTTGTAAGCGGAACGACAACATACCGCTTTTGCCTGAATATAACACGCTGTCGATTTCCGGCTGCTCTGCCAAGAATTTCGCTAATTCCGCTGCATTGTGTTGATGGCGTTCCATACGCAACGCCAAAGTTTTCATTCCACGCACCGCAAGGTAAGAATCGAACGGCGAAAGTACCGCTCCGGCACAGTTTTGGAAATAGAACAGACGCTCAGTTAAGTTCTGACCGTTTACTTTGGTCGCTTCCGAATCTTTCGCCACAATCAAACCTGCCAACACATCGTTATGTCCTGAAAGGTATTTGGTTGCACTATGCACCACAATATCTGCACCGTGTTCAATCGGGCGGAATAAGGCCGGCGTTAAGAACGTATTATCCACAATCAACATTAAATTGTGCTTTTTCGCAATTTTAGAAATGGCTGCCACGTCGCACTCTTCCATTAACGGATTAGATGGTGTTTCCACAAAAATGGCTTTGGTATTAGGAGTAATTGCTGATTCAATTGCGGCTAAATCTGCGGTATTCACATAAACAGGCTTTAATGTGCTGTGGTTTTTGTGGCTGAAATCAAACAAACGGTAAGAACCACCGTACACA